>DRKP01000063.1 GCA_011051715.1 Sedimenticola thiotaurini
GGCGGCGGCTCTCCTCTCCATCCTATGCCGCGACGCCGGCGGCGGATGCCCTGCGCCACCAGCTGGAGCAGGGTCCCGACCGGGGCGTTCCGCTGAGCGACGAGCTGCGCGCCTGGCTGGAACCGCGCCTGGGCTACGATCTGGAGCGGATCCGGATCCACACCGGCGGTGAGCCGGCGGGAACCGCTGAACGGTTCGGCAGCAGCGCCTTCGCCTTCGGACCCCATCTCGTCTTCGCCCCCGGGCAGTTCCGGCCCGATACCCCGCAGGGCCGTCACCTGCTGGCCCACGAAGTGGCCCATGCCATCAGACAGCTGACGCCGGGAGGCGGGCAGGCGGTGGTGCAGCGGGACGTCCCCATGGGGACGGTGATCACGTCGGAGGGGGAACAGCAGATCGAGGGCATGGAGGTCACCTCCAGCGCATCGGATCTGCAGATGCGCCTGCTGACCGGCGAGCCGATGATCAACGAGCGCATCGACGGCTGGGTGCGGGAGAACGTCAGCTACGTGGCCAGCTCGCTGGAGTCGGCGGCGGAGTCGTTCGAGAACTGGTACACCGCCCATGCCAGCTCCAGCTCGTCGAGCTTCGTCTATGACGTGGTGGCGGCGGGTCTCGGTATCCTCTCCGCCGCCTATCCACCGGCCGGGCTGGCGGCAGCCGTGCTCGGCGGCGTCCTGAGCGTGACCCGTTCCGCCGCCTCCGCCAGGGATGCCGCGCGCAGCCGTTCCCGGGGCAGTGCCGCGGTGCAGGTCGAACAGGCGATGATCAACAAGGCGGTGGAGCTGCGCGGCAGCTGGCGCGGGTTCGGAAGCCGGTTGAAGGCGAGAGGCGACGCTGGGGAACGGGTGTGGAGCAACGTGGGCCTGGCGCTGACCATGAACGATCCCAACATGGTCCCGATCGCCAGGGAGGAGCTCTACACCGGTGCGCGGCTGGCGCCGCTGGAGCAGGACTTCACCCGCCAGGCACTGACCGCCATGATTCTCACCTACAACCACTGGGAGCGCGTGAACAGCCTGGAGAACACCTGGCTGTTCGTCTCTTCCCGGGATATCGAGTGGGCGATCATGAGCGATGCCGAGCGCCGGCGCTGGGCGAGTCGGCAGGCCCGCTCCCAGCTCAGTATCACCGACGAGTCGCTGCGCTGACCGCAGCGGAGTTCCCGCTCCAGTCGTCGCCCCCGCCGCTCGACCAGGCGTGACCCGGCCTGCCGCCGCCGTCTGCAGGCCGGGCGGCCGCTGTCCGGGCCCGCCGGCCATCGTCCCGCCGCATGCATTCTGGCATCGGCGTCACATCATCGTTGCCGAAATAGGAACTAGAATAGCCGGTATGGAAGGGGCAACACCCCGGTCGCGACGTCTGGCCGGGGGAGAGGATGGATATGGATGTCGCTATCACCGCCTTCGCATCATCCCGGCAGCTGGAGGAGCTGTGCTCGGCGCTGCAGCGTCTCGGTTTCCGGCCCTGGCACCAGCGGGACGGGTGCCAGGGGGGTGGTGCCGGAATGGAGCTGCTCTATGTGGCTGGCGGGCAGGACCGGAACGGGGCCATCGGTGACCTGCTGGCCGGGCGCACCCGCCCCTTCGACCTGCTGGTGGCCGGGCGCGACCTGTTCCAGGTGGACAGCCTGCTGGATCACGCCATCGACTTCTGCTGCTGGCCGGTGGACGATCTGGAGCTGGTGACACGACTGAAACGGGTGGAACGGCTCCGGATCGACCGGCCGTCAGAGGATGCCGGCTCCCGGCTCTCCGGCGACGAGTGCCGGCGGCTGAACCTGGTGGGGCGCTCGCCGCTCTTCCTGCAGGTGGTGGACCGGATCCGGCGGCTGGCGCCGGTGGATGCCAATGTCCTGATCAGTGGCGAGACCGGCACCGGCAAGGAGCTGGCGGCGCGGGCGCTGCACCAGCTCAGTCCGCGCAGTGACCGCTGCTTCCAGGCCGTCAACTGCGGCGCCATTCCCGAGAACCTGGTGGAGAACGAGCTGTTCGGCCATGTCTCCGGCGCCTTCACCGATGCCCGGCGTGACCAGGCCGGGCTGATCGAGCGGGCCCATCGCGGCACCCTGTTCCTGGACGAGGTGGACATGCTGCCGCCCAAGGCCCAGTCGGCCCTGCTCCGCTTCATCGAGAGCCGGCTCTACCGTCCACTCGGCGGGCGCGAGGAGCGCAAGGCCGATACCCGCATCATTGCCGCCACCAACGCCGATCTCGGCGCCCTGGCCGCCCGCGGCTCGTTCCGCCTCGACCTCTACTACCGCCTCAACCTGCTCAACCTGCGACTGCCCTCCCTGCGCCTGCGGCGTGACGACACCATGGTACTGGTGGATCACTTCCTGTCCCGCTGCGAGTCCGTCTACGGTCGGGGTCGCAAGGTGCTGCACCCGTTCACCCGGGCCCGCGTCGCCGCCTATGGCTGGCCGGGCAACGTGCGCGAGCTGGAGCACTTCATCCACCGGGAGTACCTGCTGGCGGATTCGCCGGTCATCGTCGCCACGCCCTTCGCCGGGGAGTCGCTGCCCGAAGACGGGGGCGCGATACCGGAACCGCCGCCGGCCAGCTTCAGGCAGGCCAAGCAGCAGGCCATCAACCGCTTCGAGAGCGAGTACGTGCGTGCCCTGCTGGACCGTACCGCCGGCAACATCACCCGGGCGGCCCGGCTGGCGGGCAAGGAGCGGCGCGCCTTCGGCCGCCTGGTGAAGAAGCACGGCATCGATCCACAGCAGTTCGCTGCCGTCCGCTGAAACGCCGCCCCTGCCTCCCCGCCACTTCGATCGCCGTTCCGGCGGTCCTCCAACGATCCGGCGCTCGTGCAGTGGCGTGGATCCTGCACCATTACCGCACCGGCCGGAATCCGGAGGATGCAATTGTCCGGATCGGGGCGCGTGCCGGAACAACGGGTCGTCCGGGCCCCCCGGTGAAAAAGCCGGCATAATAGTCCCATGAACGGGTCGGGGCACAATCCAGTCACGGGCTCACCGCCACCGCGAAGCGGGTCTGCCGTCCCCGGCCGGCGACGGACGGAGAGAGGGTGAGCACGGCCTATCTTACCGATATCGTGGTGCTGCTGGCGGCGGCCGTGGTGGCGGTGCCGCTGGCCCGGGCCATCGGCCTCGGCGTGGTTCCCGGATTCCTGGTCGCCGGCATCGTCATGGGGCCGTCGATGCTCGGCCTGATCGACAACCGGGAGGAGATCGCCCACCTGGCCGAGTTCGGCGTGGTGCTGCTGCTGTTCGTCATCGGCATCGAGCTGAAGCCGGCACGGCTGTGGGCGATGCGACGCCTGGTGTTCGGACTGGGGGCGTTGCAGGTGCTGGTGACCGGTGCCCTCATCGGTATGGTGGCCCACTATCTGTTCGGGATCGACACCCGTGCCTCGATCCTGATCGGTCCCGCCCTCGCCCTCTCCTCCACCGCCTTCGTGCTGCAGCTGCTGACCGAGCAGGGGATGCTGGAGTCCTCCTACGGCCGCACCTCGATCGCGGTGCTGCTGTTCCAGGACCTGGCGGTGGTGCCGCTGCTGATCCTGGTGTCGTTCCTCGGCGCCACCGAACTGACCATCAGCGAGGATATCGGCTTCGCCGTGCTGGAAGCGGTCATCATCCTTGCCCTGATCGTCGCCGGCGGCCGCTACCTGCTGCAGCCGGTGCTGCACCGGGTGGCCCGCTTCGGCTCTCCCGAGGTGTTCACCGCTTCCGCCGCCCTGCTGGTGCTGGGTACCGCCCTGCTGATGGAGCGGATCGGCCTCTCCATGGCGATGGGTGCGTTCGTCGCCGGCCTGCTGGTGGCCGACTCCGAGTACCGTCACCAGATCGTGGCCGAGATCCAGCCGGCCCGGGGGTTGCTGCTGGGCCTGTTCTTCATGTCCATGGGCATGTCGATGGATCTGGCCGGCTTCTTCGACAGACCGTTCGTCTCCCTCGGGCTGGTGTTGCTGCTGATGATCGGCAAGGCCCTGCTGATCTGGCCCCTGGCGCGCCTGTTCGGCAGTCCCTCCGGAACGGCGCGTGCGACCGCCCTGCTGCTGGCCCAGAGCGGCGAGTTTGCCCTGGTGCTGTTCGCGGTCGCCGCCGATTCGGCGCTGCTCGCCGACGGCCTGTTTCAGCAGTTGCTGGTGGTGGTGGTGTTGAGCATGCTGGCGACGCCGCCCGTTGCCGCTCTCGCCCATCGCCTCGCCACGGCACGGTCGCGGCAGCCGGCCGGAGCCATGGGAGAGCCGCCGGGCGGGGAGGCGGCATCGGCCCGGACCATGATCATCGGGTTCGGCCGCGTCGGACGCCGGGTCGGCCGCATCCTGGAGCTGTGTCACCAGCCCTATGTCGCGCTGGACATCGACGTGGTCACGGTGGACGAGGCCCGGCGGGCGGGCAAACCCGTATACTATGGCGATGCCAGGCAGCCGGAGGTACTGAACAGCATGGGGCTGGATCGAATGGAACAGGCGGTGGTGACGGTGGACGATTACGGTGTGGCGGAGCAGCTGGTGGCCGGCCTGCATCGTGATCATCCGGATCTGCGTATCCTGGCCCGGGGACGGGATCTGGACCACTGCCGGCTGCTGCGGCGCAGCGGGGCGGCGGTGACGGTATCGGAGAACCTGGAGGCGAGCATCGCCCTGGCACAGGGGGTGCTGACGCAGCTGGAAGTGGGGCAGGAGGAGGCGGAGCGGATGATCGAGCAGTTTCGCGAGACTTATTACCGGCAGCATACCGACCAATCGACACAGGCAGGGGGCGATGACGGTAACAGGGTGTGAGCCCGGAACAGGCGGAGAGGGTCGCCCGCTCCACCCGGGTCGGGAGTCGGGGAGGGGCGGGGCGCTGGCGGCCGGAGTGCGGGAACCGTGGCGGCTGTGGATACTGCTGCTGTTACTGCTGACGGCCGGCTGCACCACGCTGCCCGACAACGGCGACCGGGTGGCCAGTCGGGCGGTGACCGATACCGGCGACACCCGGCTGGGACGGCTGGTCGCGGCCAGGGCCGCGGAGCATCCCGGGGAATCCGGATTCATCCTGCTGGACGACGGGCTGGACGCCTTCGTGGCGCGGGCGGCGCTGGCCCGGATCGCCGATCGCAGCATCGATCTCCAGTACTACCTCTATCACCAGGACCTGGTCGGCGCCCTGCTCATGTACAATCTGCTGCAGGCGGCCGACCGGGGCGTGCGGGTGCGCATCCTGGTGGACGACATGGATCTCTCAGAGCGGGATCAGGGCCTGCTCACCATCGATGCCCACCCCAACATCGAGGTGCGGATCTTCAACCCGTTTCGCCGCGACGTGCCGCGTCTGCTGCAGTTCGCCACCCGCTTCGGCAAGGTCACCCGGCGCATGCACAACAAGTCGTTCACCGTGGACAACCAGGCCACGGTGGTGGGTGGACGCAACATCGGGGACGAGTATTTCGATGCCAACCCCGATCTCGCCTTCGGGGACCTGGACGTGCTCGCGGTGGGCCGGGTGGTGCCCGGGGTATCGGCCTCGTTCGACGACTTCTGGAATCATCCGCTGAGTTATCCCGTCGCCAGTTTCCTGGCCGATTCGCGGCCATTGATGGGACTGGACCGGCTGCGCCGGGAGGCGGCACTGTTCTGGCAGCAGCAGAAGGACTCCCCCTATGTCACGGCGCTGCGCAACTCCACCCTGGCCCGCGGCTTCGAGTCGGGTGACTTCACCTTCCTGTGGGGCGACGCAAAGGCGGTCTACGATTCTCCCGACAAGATCACCCACGGCACCGACCGGGCGGAATACCACCTGACCCCCCAGCTGGAGCCCTACGTGGCGTCGATGCAGCGGGAGCTGATCGTGCTCTCCGCCTACTTCGTGCCGGGCCGGGAAGGGGTCCGCTTCTTCAAGGACCTGCGACAGCGTGGCATCCGGGTACGGATACTCACCAACTCCCTCGCCTCCACCGATGTGCCCATCGTCCACGCCGGTTACGCGGGTTATCGCAGGGAGCTGCTGGAGGCGGGGGTGGAACTGTACGAGGTGAGCAGCGTCAACCCCAAGGTGGAAGGGGGTGGCGGTATCGGTGGCTCGTCCCGCGCCAGCCTGCACGCCAAGTCCTTCGTGATCGACCGGAAAACGGTGTTCATCGGCTCGCTCAACCTGGATCCCCGCTCGGACAAGCAGAATACCGAGATCGGACTGGTCATCGACTCGCCGGAGATGGGGGCGATCATGGGCCGGGAGTTCGACCAGGGGGTGGAGAAGGTGGCCTACCGGCTGCGTCTGAACGACGAGGGTGCCATCGAATGGGTGGAGCGGCGCGGCGGGGACGAGATCGTCTATCACACCGAGCCGCGTACCTCCTGGTTCACCCGGCTGTGGGTGGGCGTGGCGAGCCTGCTGCCGATCGAGTCCCAGTTGTAGGACCCGGATACCGGCCTGCGGGTGTAGACTATCGGGGTGGTGGCCGGAAGCGGGCTTCCGGCCATGGGGACGATAAGGACGGCAGCGATGGCGAGCGACGATATACGGGCGGAACTGGAGCAGATCCGGGCTCAGCTGGAGGCCCTGCAGCGGGCCGAGGAGGAGGGCGCCGGACCGGCCCGGGACGGTGGTGGCGCCAATGGTCCGGCAGAGGCCGGCGGGCGAACACAGGAGGAGGCGGCAGAGGCGGAGCAGGAGGGCGGCAGCGAGCTGCTGAACCAGTTCCGGGAACTGCTGGACAGCCTGGACGAGGAGTTGCAGGAGTCCCATCCCACCACACTGCTGGCGGTGTTCACCCTGGGAATCCTGGTGGGGCGGCTGCTGCCCCGTTGACGAGACAGGAACAGAGACGATGTCCGATACGATGCTCAAACTGCAGCTGCTGGCCCGCGCCGAGGTGGCGCTGGCCCAGATCCGTGCCCAGCGCGCCGGCAGCCGCTCGGCCCTGTTCGCGGTCGCCCTGGTGTTCGGGCTGCTGGGACTGGGAATGCTCAACCTGGCTGGCTACCACGCCCTGACCCCCCGCTATGGCCCGGCCGCCGCCGCGCTGGTGGTGGCCCTCGGTGACATGGTGGTGGCGGTGGTGGTGCTGCTGCTGTCGCGCCGGGCCGGTCCCGGGGAACGGGAGGAGCAGATGGCCCGGGAGATGCGGGACTTCGCCTATGCCCAGCTCAACAGCGACATCGAGCAGGCGAAGGCGCAGATCCTCCAGGTCACCGAGGACGTGCGCGGCATCCGTTCCAGCTTCGTCTCGGTGGCCGGAAGCGCCGCCACCACCCTGGGGCCCCTGGTGGGGATGCTGGTCAACGCGGTGAAGAAGAAGCGGGCGGAACGCGGCTCCTCCTGACGACGCCCCATGGTGCGTCCATACCGTTGATCTGCATCAATTACAGGGAGAACCCGGCCGTGTGACCCTCCCGGTCGCCATACCCCGCAGACAGGGGCTTTACTGGAATTCAGGGTGCGACTCTCCGATTACGTCAACACCTTCGGTCAGGATCTGCTGCGCCGGCATGGCGAGCGGGTACACAAGATCGCCATCAATGCCGGCATGACCTGCCCCAACCGCGACGGCAGCAAGGGGCGTGGCGGCTGCAGCTTCTGCAACAACGCCTCGTTCAACCCGTCGGCGCGGCGGCATCCGCCGGTGGCGGAGCAGATCGAGGCGGGCCGCCGGGTGATCCGCCGGCGTACCGGGGCACGTCGCTACCTCGCCTATTTCCAGGCCTACACCAACACCTATGCCGACGTGACCTATCTGTCACGGCTGTATGGCGAGGCGCTGGCCGAGCCGGATGTGATCGGTCTGTCCGTGGGCACCCGGCCGGACTGCGTGCCGGAACAGGTGCTGGAGTTGCTGGCCGGCTATCGTGCCGCCGGCTACGAGGTGTGGCTGGAGCTGGGATTGCAGTCCGCCTTCGATGCCACCCTGGAGCGGGTCAACCGTGGTCATGGCTTCGAGGAGTACCGGCGGGCGGTGGAGGCGGCCAGGCGCCATGGGCTGCCGGTCTGCACCCATCTGATCGTGGGGCTGCCGGGAGAGGGCAGGGAGGCGGCGCTGGCCAGCCTGGAACGGGTGCTGGAACTGGGGGTGGAGGGGTTGAAGCTGCACCCCCTGCACGTGGTCAAGGGCACCCGCCTCGCCAATGAATGGCGCGCCGGTGGTTATCAGCCAATGGATCTCCAGACCTATACCGGGATCGCCGCGGACATGATCGAGCGTACACCGGAGTCGGTCTGCTACCACCGGGTCACCGGCACTGCGTCGCTCGATATCCTGCTGGCGCCGGGCTGGTGCAACTGGAAGTGGAGGGTGCTGAACGGCATCGCCGCCGAGCTGGAGCGCCGCGGCAGCCGCCAGGGATCGGCGCTGGCCCCGCTACAGGCCCTCGCCGGTGTCTGCTGACGGGATTCTTCCGCTGCCGGCCTGCGCGATCCCGGTCCCCTGGCCGTCCGGATGCGGGGCAGGGCGAAGGGGCACCCGCGACCGGGGGCCTGACGGGTCGATCGATGGGGCCGGGAGTTCCCCCGGACTGCTCATATTGATCCGCGTACATTCGTGGCAACGGCCCCCTGGCCGGGCGATACGGTGAATCGGAGTTCTGGATGATGGATCTGGTGTGTCCTGCGGGCAATCTGCCCTCCCTCAAGGCGGCCGTGGACAACGGCGCCGACGCGGTCTATTTCGGCTTTCGTGACGACACCAACGCGCGCCACTTCGCCGGCCTGAACTTCACTCCGGCGAAGATGGAACAGGGGCTGCGCTACGCCCGCGAGCGCGGGGTGAAGCTGTTCCTGGCCCTCAACACCTACCCGCAGCCGTCGGGCTGGGAGCGCTGGCGCAGCGCCGTGGACCGGGCAGCGGAGCTGGGAGTGGACGCCCTGATCGCCGCCGATATCGGGGTGCTGGACTACGCCGCCGAACATCACCCGGAGCTGAATCTGCACCTGTCGGTGCAGGGATCGGCGACCAACTACGAGGCATTGCGCTTTTACCACCAGCGCTTCGGCGTACGCCGGGCGGTGATCCCGCGGGTGCTCTCCCTGTCCCAGGTGGAGCACGTGGTGGCGCACAGTCCGGTGGAGATCGAGGTGTTCGGATTCGGCAGCCTGTGCGTGATGGTGGAAGGGCGCTGCATCCTCTCCTCCTACGCCACCGGTCGCTCCCCCAACACCTACGGCGCCTGTTCCCCCGCCAGCCACGTGGAGTGGCGGGAGACCCCGGCCGGGCTGGAGACGCGCCTCGGCGGCGTGCTCATCGAGCGCTGCGGCAGGGGTGAGAACGCCGGCTATCCCACCCTGTGCAAGGGGCGTTTCCAGGTTGGTGGCAACACCTACCACGCCATCGAGGAGCCGACCAGCCTCAATACCCTGGAGCTGCTGCCGCAGCTGCGGCAGGCAGGGGTGGCGGCGATCAAGATCGAGGGGCGCCAGCGCAGCCCGGTCTACGTGGCCCAGGTGACCCGGGTGTGGCGGGCGGCGCTGGATGCCTGTGAAAGGGATCCCGCCGGCTACCGGCCGCAGCCCGAGTGGATGAGCGAGTTGAGCAAGGTGTCGGAGGGGACCCAGACCACCCTCGGGGCCTACTCCAGGCCCTGGCAGTAGGCGGAGGGGTGACGTCATGAGGCTCTCGCTGGGACCGCTGCTCTACTACTGGCCGAAAGAGGAGACGCTGGCCTTCTACGACCGCATCGCCGAATCCCCGGTGGAGATCGTCTATCTCGGCGAGACGGTCTGTTCCAAGCGCACCCTGTTGCGGCTGGACGACTGGCTGGCCCTGGCCGAACGCCTGGCCGCGGCGGGCAAGGAGGTGGTGCTCTCCACCCTGGCCCTGCTGGAGTCGGAGGCGGAGCTGAAGCGGTTGCGGCGCATCTGCGGCGACGGCCGCTTCCTGGTGGAGGCCAACGACATGGGAGCGGTGCAGCTGCTGGCGGGGCGGCCGTTCGTCGCCGGCCACAGCGTCAATATCTACAACGGTCGCACCCTGGGACTGCTGGCGCGGGAGGGGTTGAGACGCTGGGTGTTCCCGCTCGAGCTGTCGGCCGAAACCCTGGCGGAGCTGCAGCGGCAGCGGCCGGAGGGGGTGGAGACCGAAGTGCTCGCCTGGGGGCGCCTGCCGCTGGCCTACTCCGCCCGCTGCTTTACCGCCCGGGCCCACAATCTGCCCAAGGACGACTGCCAGTACCGCTGCCTGGACTATCCCGACGGACTCACCCTGTCGGCCCAGGACGAGACCCGCTTCCTGGCCCTGAACGGTATCCAGACCCAGTCGGCCCGGACCTTCAACCTGGTCACGGAGATGGATCGCATGCGGGAACTGGGGGTGGACGTGGTGCGCATCAGCCCCCAGTCACTGAAGACGGAGACGGTGATCGACCTGTTTCACCGGGTGCTGCAGGGCGATCTGCCGGCGGCGGAGGCCGATGCCCGGCTGCGCCGGCTGATGCCGGTGGGGCCCTGTGACGGCTACTGGCACGGCGGCGCCGGCATGGCCGCCACCGAGGCGGCGGTGCGCTCGATCGGCTGAGTCCCGGCAGGAGCCGGCCGCTCAGGTCCGGTTCAGCCTGCCCACCACGTCGGTGGCGCCGTTGAGCAGCTTCAGCAACGGCCCCAGGCGCTGGTCAAGCTCCAGGGAGTCGAGGAAGTTCTTCACGTAGAGCCCCAGTTCGGTATCGCCGCCGAGCCGGAGGCGGCGGTTGAAGAACAGGGTGTCGGCATCCTCCCGCCGGGTGGCGAGCAGCAGGAAATCATGGACGCCGCCCTGGATCTCGAGATCGAACGGGCGGGCGCCGTCCGCCGCCTGCAGCCGGTTCCCCTCCAGGGTCAGGTGGTAGGCGAGGCGGGCATCGGTCACCCCGATCCGCATCACCCGGCCCTCCAGGAAGTCCAGTTCACCCTCGGCCAGCTCCGGCGCGAACAGGCGGTTCAGCACCCGCGCCATCACCGCGCTGTGGGTCCGCACCGGAATCAGCCCCAGGGGCAGGGACAGGGGGCCGGGGAAGGGGGGCAGGGGGGGTGTCGGGAGGCGCAGGGAACGGAGCATGTCGGGTATACCAGCGGAATGGAAGCGGGATGGCCGCCTATCCTCGGAAATGCCGGGGTTTCTGTCAACCGGCGGCAGCGGCTGTAGGGACGGTTCCGGTTGCAGCCGTCACTCCGGCCTGGGCCGGGATCCAGGGGGACGATCGGTCGCGCAGAGGCCCCTCAGGCGTCGGCGCCGGAGGTGGCGCCGTGGGCCGGCTTCTCCGGGGCCCGGTACCAGCTCAGCTTCTCCTGCAGCTCGACCACCCGGCCGACGATGATCAGGGTGGGCGGCTTCGGCCGTTCCCGCTCGACGATGGCCTGGATGTTCTCCAGGGTGCCGGTGAACACCTTCTGGTGTTCGGTGGTCCCCTGCTGCACCAGCGCCACCGGCATGTCGGCGGGGACGCCATGGGCGATCAGCTGTTCACAGATCACCGGCAGCCCCAGCAGGCCCATGTAGAACACCACGGTCTGGTTGGGCTGGGCCAGCTGGTTCCAGTTCAGGTTCATGGTGCCGTCTTTCAGGTGGCCGGTGACGAAGGTGACCGACTGGGCGTAGTCGCGATGGGTCAGGGGGATGCCGGCGTAGGCGGCGCAGCCGGAGGCGGCGGTGACGGCCGGCACCACCTGGAACGGGATCCCCTCGGCCGACAGGGTGTCGATCTCCTCGCCACCGCGACCGAAGATGAAGGGGTCGCCCCCCTTCAGCCGCACCACCCGCTTGCCCTCCTTGGCCAGCTTCACCAGCAGCTGGTTGATCTCCTCCTGGCGCATGGCGTGGTGGTCCCGCTCCTTGCCGACATAGATACGCTCGGCGTCGCGCCGGGTCATCTCCAGGATCGGTTCCGCCACCAGCCGGTCGTGCACCACCACGTCCGCCTGCTGCATCAGCCGCAGGGCCCGGAACGAGATCAGGTCCGGATCCCCCGGCCCACCGCCGACCAGGTAGACCTCCCCCATGCGGCGCTCCGGCGACTCGCTGGCGAGGGCCTGTTCCATCGCCGCCTCCGCCTCCTCCATGTGGCCGGAGAAGACCCGTTCGGCGACCCCGCCCTCCAGCACCTGTTCCCAGAACCGGCGCCGCTCGGCCGGGCTGGCGAAGCGTTGCTTCACCCGCTCGCGAAAGCGGCTGGCCAGCTCGGCCAGGCGACCATAGGCGGCGGGGATCAGGGTCTCCAGACGGCTGCGGATCAGCCGCGCCAGCACCGGCGAGGCACCGCCGGTGGAGACCGCCGCCACCACCGGTGAACGGTCGATGATGGAGGGGACGATGAAGGAGCACAGCGCCGGCTGGTCCACCACGTTCACCGGGATGCGGCGGGCCCCCGCCAGTTCCGACACCCGGCGGTTGACCGCGGCATCGTCGGTGGCGGCGATCACCAGGTGGGCGTCGTCCAGATCGCCATCCCTGAATCCGCGGGGCAGGTGTGCAATGCCTCCGTCCCGTGCCAGCCGCTGCAGGGAGTCGCACAGCTCCGGTGCCACCACCTGCACCCGGGCGCCGCATTTCAGCAGCAGGGACACCTTGCGCGCCGCCACCTCACCGCCGCCGATCACCAGGCAGGTCCGGTCAGAGACATCGAGGAATACAGGCAGATGATCCATGGGTGAACAGGGCCGGATGGCCAGCGGGGTGGTGGCAAAGTGCGCGAAACTCTAGCATGGGGTGGTGTGTCGGACAATCGGGCCGCATCCGGCCCGGAATCTTCCCATCGGAGCTTGCTTATATTAGCAGGAAAGTAATATACTAAAAAACTTGGTTATTATCCGGATACCCGACTTATGAGCGTGGTGAAAGAGATCGATTCGACCCAACTGGAGCAGCGCCTGGCGTCCGGCGACGACCTGTATCTGCTGGATATCCGCAGCGATGCGGAGGTGATGCACGGCATGCTGCCCGGTTCCAGCCACCTGCCCATGCACCTGATCCCGGTGCGGATGCAGGAATTTCCCCGCGACCGCGAGGTGGTCCTCTACTGCCGCAGCGGTGCCCGCTCCTACCATGCCTGCATGTATCTGATGCAGCAGGGTTATGACAATGTCGTCAATCTGAAGGGGGGGATCATCGACTGGGCGCGCAACGGTTTTCAGGTGATCCCGTTCGCCGCTGCCGGATGAGCGGCAGATCTCGTCCGCCGGCCCGGCCCAGTCGTCCACGGCTGAATTGGCTTGCGTTTCGGTAACGGTTAGAATATAAGATACGACTGATTTTCCAACACACAACAGCAAGTTTGCTCTGGAGGTTGCATCATGGCCGATTTCGATCAAGAACTGGACGCCAGCGGACTGAATTGCCCACTGCCGATCCTGCGTGCGAAAAAGACCCTGGCGGGCATGGAGGCAGGTCAGGTTCTGCATATCATTGCCACTGATCCCGGTTCCGTGAAGGATTTCGAGGCGTTTGCCAAGCAGACCGGCAACGAGCTGATGGAATCCAAGGAGGAAGGCGGCAAGTTCCACTTCCTGATCAAGAAGGCCTAGCCGCCCTCGATCTGGAATCGATTCTGACCCGAACTGTCCATGCACGCATGACGCCCGGTTTAGTCCGTCCCCTGCTTTCACGGAAATCACCCGTCGCTTCTGCCGGTCTTACTGTGAAACCAGCCGGGTCACGCGGCCACCGGCGGAGAGCACCCGGGCTTCGGGCCCAACTTTCATTGTGAGGAGATTCGGATGGAAGAGAAGAAACTGGCGATAATCGCCACCAAAGGGTCGCTGGACTGGGCCTATCCGCCCTTTATCCTGTCGTCCACCGCTGCTGCGCTCGGTTACGAAGTGGAGATCTTCTTCACCTTCTACGGTCTGCAGCTGCTGAAGAAGAAGCTGGACCTGGAGGTGACACCACTCGGCAATCCGGGCATGCCCATGCCCATGGCCATGGACAAGTGGTTTCCGGTGATCCTCACCGCCCTTCCCGGCATGCAGGCGATGATGACCGGCATGATGAAGAAGAAGATGGCGGACAAGGGTGTCGCCAGCCTGGAAGAGCTGCGTGAGCTGTGCCAGGAAGCGGACGTCAAGCTGATCGCCTGCCAGATGACGGTGGACCTGTTCGACATGAATCCCAGCGACTTCATCGATGGCATCGAGTACGCAGGTGCCGCCCGCTTTTTCGAGTTCGCCGGCGAGAGCGATATCTGCCTCTACATCTGAATCCACGGGGCCGGATGGCCTCCGGGAAACGGAAAAGCCGCCCCCGGATCTGGTCCGGGGGCGGCTTTTTCGTTTCGGGTCGGTCAGGCCCAGGCGGGTCGGCGTTCCCGCCCGGGCCGACCCGGCCGGCTACTGGAACCGGTACTCGACACCGAGGGTGAACAGGAACGCGGAGGCGTTGCTGAATTCACCCACCACCGTGGAGGGTGGGTCGAGCCTGCTGTCGCCCGGCGTCAGCGACACCTCGTCCTTGACGTCGTAGAGGATGGCTGCGCCGACGCTGAAGGCGTCGGAGGCGCGGTAGCGGGTGCCGAGCGAGAACAGCCAGGCATCGGAATCCGGCAGTTCATAGCCGAGATAGGCCTTGGGTACCGGCGTCTCGTCGTAGGCCAGGCCGCCCATCAGGGTCCATTTCGGATCCAGCTGGTGGGTGATGCCTAGGCGGAACGTGTTGCTGTCGTCCCAATGCTTGGGGATCGGGTCGTCGAAGCCCTGCACCGGCGGCGGCAGAGTGCTGGCGTAGTTGAAGTCCAGCTCGTCGTAGGCCGACCAGAAGGTGCGCTCATAGACCAGTTCGATGGTGGTTCGCCCCTGGTTGAAATCGAACGCTGCGGCCAGGTTGAGGGCCGCCGGCAGCGGCAGATCGACGCTGGCGTCCCCCTTGTAGAGGACCGCCGTGGGAGGTGGAAAGCCGGGGCCGACAATGGCGTCGATGGTGGCATCGCCTTCCTCCGTCATGGTGATCTTGGAGCGGTAGGTCGCCGCCAGGTCGATAGCGTCGGTGGCCTTGAAGTGGAGTGCCAGGTTGTAGCCGAAGTCCCAGGAATCGCCCTCCATGTCCCGCCCGGCCGGCATCACGAAGGGATTGGCAAACTTGTTGCTGATCACCTTGCCGCTGCTGTAGAGGATCCGCAGGCCGCCACCGATGGCCAGCCGGTCGTTGAAGCGGTAGCCCGCAGTGGGGTTGATCTCGACCGTCTTCAGGGTGAACTCCTGGGCGAATGCGCCATTCATCCCCTCCCAGCGCTTGGAGAGCCCACTGGGGGATACCACCGACACACCGAAGCGGGCATTGCCCACCGCCGGGCTGACATAGTGGATGGTCGGAACCAGGAAGTGTTCGGCCTTGGTGGAGTCGGTGTAGGCCGTTCCCAGCGGGTCCTGGCCGGTGAAATCGATGCTGCTCAGCTTGATGAAGGTGGCATCCACCTCCAGCGATGCCCCGCCCGGGTTGAATACCATGGCGGCCGGATTGTAGTAGGAAGCGTCGGGGCCATGCGCGTTGGCGACATAGGCGCCGGACAGGGCGGTGGAGTTGACGGATTGCTCCGGTATCTTGTAGGCGGCGCCCATGGACTGTGCCGATACGGCGGCCATCGCCAGAAACAGCGCGCTTTTCTTCATTTTTCCCCCTGATGATTCAAGAATGGACTGTCGAGCGACAGCTGGTTCGACGATGGCCCGGCCCGGTCGCGGCCGGCGGGCCAATCGTCGCCCGACCGAAGCTTCCCCGAAAAATAACCCGTAAAATCTAACACTTTGGTCATTCAGGCACAATACGGGTGAGGAATATGGGCGCGGCCGCACGCCCTGGTGGCAGAGACTTCGCCCGGGTGGTTGGCCTTTATTTAGCAAAGTGTGATATAAAACAAACTTATCACCACCCGAGGAAAAACGGGGTCGCTCCCATGGCAGATCGCAGACTTCAGGTATTTTTCACCGTTGCACGCCTGCTGAGTTTTACCAAGGCCGCAGAGACCCTGCACATGACCCAACCGGCGGTCACCTTCCAGGTGCGCCAGCTGGAGGAGTATTTCAACACCCGCCTGTTCGACCGGACCCACAACCGCATCAACCTGACCGAGGCCGGCAGCCGGGTCTACACCTATGCCGAGAAGATCTTCGAACTCTATTCCGAGATGGAGAACTCGGTGCGGGAGATGACCGGGGAGGTGAGCGGCTCACTCACCATCGGCGCCAGTACCACCATCGCCGAATACATGCTCCCCTCCCTGCTGGGCGACTTCAAGAAGCAGTACGAGGACATCAACATCCACCTCAAGGTGTCGAATACCGAGGGCATCGTCTCCATGGTGGAGAACAACACCATCGACCTGGGAGTGGTGGAGGCCCCCGTGGGCAACAAGAACCTGGTGGTGGAGGAGTGCCGCCCGGATCACCTGGTGGCGATCGTGCCGCCGAACCACCCTGAGGCCGGGCGGGAGACCCTCACCTACGAGGACCTGATCAAGTATCCCTTCATCTGCCGCGAGGAGGGCTCCGGCACGCGGGAGGTGATCAACGACTATCTGAACTCGGTCAGCTCCGGCCCCGATGCCCTCAAGATCTCGATGGAACTGGGCAGCCCCGAGGCGGTGAAGGGGGCGGTGGAGGCGGGGATGGGGATCTCCGTGGTCTCCCAGGCCACGGTACAGAAGGAGCTGAAGCTGGGCACGCTGGTGGCGATCAACCTGGATCCACCGCTGGACCGCCCCTTCTCGTTCGTGCACCAGAAGCAGAAGTTCCGGATCCGGGTGATGGACGAGCTGCTCAAGTTCGCCCGCGAGTACTGCCAGACACACCGGGACATCGAGGCGTGCTGAAGCGGTATCGACCGGGGCAGGATCGCATCCCATGCTCACCCAGAAGAAGCTGAAGCTGCCTGCGGATCAGCGCCGGCTGCTCGATCACTACGCGCGACTGGACCCGGAGCAGCAACGGATGCTGCTGGCGTTCGCCGAGTTTCTCGCCACCCGACGGATGGCAGAGGAGGAGGCCGCCAGGGCACCCGCAAAGGCGGTTGCGGAGTCGCCGCTGGAGATCCCGCGGCCGAGGAAGGAGTCGGTGGTGGGCGCCATCAAGCGACTGGCCCAGACCTATCCCATGCTGGACCGCTCGGAGCTGCTGGACGAGACCTCGGCGCTGATGTCGGCCCATATCATGCAGGGGCGGGAGGCGGCCGCCGTGATCGACGATCTCGAGACCCTGTTCCGCACCCACTACGAGAGCCATGCCGCCGACCGGGAGTGACCCCGGTATCGCGGTACCCGACCCATGCAGTTGCTGACCCGCTGGTTCAAGCGCTACTTCTCCGACCCGGAAGTGGTCTTCCTGGCCCTGTTCCTGCTCCTCGGTTTCGCCATCGTCCTCACCATGGGCGATATGCTGGCGCCGGTCCTGGCCAGTGTCGTCATCGCCTATCTGCTCGAAGGGGTGGTCGGTCTGCTGCAGCGGCGCGGGGTGCCGCGACTGCCGGCGGTACTGATCGTCTACGTCGCCTTTCTGCTGTTCGTGGTGCTGGTGCTGTTCGGCATCGTGCCACAGCTGTCGCGGCAGGCGACCCAGCTGTTCCACCAGATCCCGGCCATGATCAGCCGCGGCCAGGCCCTGCTGATGCAGCTGCCGGAGCACTATCCGGAGATCGTCTCGCCGGAACAGGTGCAGGAGATCTTCAGCGTGATCCGGGCCGAGATCGCCGACTTCGGCCAGACCGTGCTGTCGGCGTCGCTGGCCTCCGTGGTCGGCTTCATCACCATCCTGGTCTATCTCATCCTGATGCCGCTGCTGGTGTTCTTCTTTCTCAAGGACAAGCGGGTGATCCTGGACTGGATGCTCGGCCTGCTGCCCCGTGACCGGGCCCTGGCGAGCACCGTCTGGCGGGACATGGACCGGCAGATTGCCAACTACGTTCGCGGCAAGTTCTGGGAGATCATCATCGTCTGGTCGGCCAGCTTCGTCACCTTCACCGTCATGGGACTGGACTACGCCATGCTGCTCGGCGTGCTGGTCGGCCTCTCGGTCATCATCCCCTACATCGGTGCTGCGGTGGTGACCTTTCCGGTGATCCTGATCGCCTGGTTCCAGTGGGGCTGGAGTGCCGATTTCGTCTGGCTGTCGGTGGCCTACCTGGTGATCCAGATCCTCGATGGCAACGTGCTGGTGCCGCTGCTGTTCTCGGAGGCGGTGAACCTGCATCCGGTCGCCATCATCGTGGCGATCCTGGTGTTCGGCGGATTGTGGGGCTTCTGGGGGGTGTTCTTCGCCATCCCCCTGGCCACCCTGGTCCAGGCCATCATCCGGGCCTGGCCACGCGGTGCCAAGCCGCCGGAAGAGGCCGTCGGGCAGGGGTAGGGGGCAGGGCCGCGAACCGCCGGTGGCGGAGCGTGGCCCCGCGGGTCGTCAGGCCTTCTTGCTGCTGCTCAGGCCAAACGGCAGGTAGGCCGGGCACCAGCCGATGGCGCCGGTGAACAGGGGGATGATGCCGATGGCACCCCACCAGTTCTGGGCGTAGAGGCCCCAGCCGATCAGGGCCAGGCCGACGACGATGCGCAGGATGCGGTCGATTCCACCCACGTTGTGTTTCATGCTGATCTCCTCGATGTGTTTTCGGATGCGTGGCAAAACGTTTGGGACCCGCACCAGACGGGCCCGGTTCCTGGTTTTAAAGGATAGGACCCGGGCGGGCATCTGTCTGTGACAAAGTCACATAGAAATACTCAGGTATTGCCGCTGCGCGCGGCGAGCCCCCCGCGATCGAGGAGCTGGATGGTGCCGCGACGGACCCGCAGCAGGCCGCTGCTGTCGAAGTCCTTGAGGATGCGGCTCACCACCTCCCGCGAGGTGCCGAGGTCGGAGGCGATCTGCTGGTGGGTGGCATGCAGCAGTGTTTCGCCCTGTCCGGCGCGGTGGATCAGGTAGTCGGCGATGCGCCGGTCCATGCGCCGGAACGCCACTTCCTCCACCACGCTGATGATGCTGGCCAGGCGGCCGGCGATGAGGCCGAAGATGTAGTCGCGCCAGTCCTCCGACTCGGCCAGCCAGCGCTTCACCAGGGTCGCGGACACCACCGCCGCGGTCAGGTCGGTGTCACAACTGGCCAGTGCCGGAAACGGTTGCCGGCTGAGGATGCAGGAGGCAGTGAGGATACAGCTCTGTCCGGGTTCGACCCGGTAGAGGGTGATCTCGCGACCGCTGTCGCCGAGCTTGAACACCCGGGCGGTCCCCTCGATCACCAGCGCCAGGTGAGGACAGGCGTGGCCCTCGTGGCAGATGTACTGGCCCTGTTCCAGCCGTACCAGCGAGGCGTGCTGCAGCAGCTGGCGGCGGAAGGCCGGGTCGGCCCGACCCAGGAACGGGAACCGCTCCTCCAGCCGTTGTCGATTGTCGGGATCGGAAATCACGCTATGCGTTCGCTGGCTGGCGGGTGTGCCGGGGGATACGGAATATACTACAGTCGTCAGCGCCGCTCGAACCCGGAGTCATCCGTCCATGCCCTTTCTGCTGCTTCTTCTGCTGCTGGTACTGCTGCTGTTCGGGCCGCAGTGGTGGGTGAAGAGCGTGCTGCAACGCTACCACCGGCATGACGAGCCGTTTCCGGGCACCGCCGGCCAGCTGGCGCGCCATCTGCTCGACCGCTTCGGCCTTTCGGATGTGGGTGTGGAAGCGGCGGAGGCGGGCAGTGGCGACCACTACGATCCGGTGCAGCGGATGGTCCGGCTCAGTGCCGACAAGCTGGACCGTCGTACCCTGACCGCCGTGGTCACCGCCGCCCATGAGGTTGGCCACGCGATCCAGCATGCCGGCGGCTACCCGGCATTCCGCTGGCGCATGCGCCTGGTGCAGCTGGCCCAGGTGTCGGAGAAGGCCGGCTCCTTTCTCTATTTCGCGGTGCCGCTGCTGGCCCTGGTGACCCGTGCACCGTCGGTCGGTCTGCTGCTGTTCCTGCTCGGCCTGGCGTCCACCGGTGTCGCCGTCCTGATCCAGCTGGTGACCCTGCCAGTGGAGTGGGATGCCAGTTTCAGCCGTGCCATGCCGATCCTCGAGGCGGGCTATCTGCAACCGGAACAGCATGCCGCCGCCCGCCGGATCCTGCAGGCCTGTGCCCTCACCTATGTGGCCGCCTCCCTGGCCGGCCTGCTCAATTTCTGGCGCTGGATGCGGCTGGTACGGCGCTGAGGAGGGCGCCGGAAAACCGCCCCGTAGCGGCCTGTTCTGGCCGTCAATACTTCGTCGTGCCCAACGGTTGAGGTTACAACCAACTGAAATACATCAAAAAGAATCCGCTTCTTTTGTTGGCATGGTGGTTGCTTATCTAGTGCAGCAAGAGACTGTACGAGGGGTGGTCATGGCAAACAAGAAGGGCGGCGACGATCTGGACCTGGGCATCGAGCAGGAGGGCGGATCGAAGAAGAAGATGCTCATCCTGATCGCGGTGGGGGTGCTGGTCCTGCTCGGTGGCGGCCTCGGGGCCGGCTTTTTCCTGTTCGGCGGTGACGCCGCCACGGAGGAAGAGGGCGACGGGAAGGCTGCCGCGGAGACCGGCCAGGAGGAGCAGATGCCACCAATCTATCAGGCCCTCTCTCCCGCCTTCGTGGTCAACCTGCCCCCGGGAGGCAGGGTGAAGATGCTGCAGATCGGGGTCGACGTGATGGCACGGGACCCGGCCCTGATCGCCTTTCTCAAGCACAACGATCCGATGATCCGCAACCATCTTCTGAACCTGTTCGGCACCCAGCAGGGCGAGGCGCTGCGCTCCCGCGAGGGCAAGGAGAAGCTGCAGGCCGAGGTGCTGAAGACCCTGAACCGGATCATCGGGGAGCAGGGTGGCCCCGGCGAGGTCGAGGCCGTCTATTTCACCTCCTTCGTGATGCAGTAGCCATGTCCGCCAGCGACCTTCTTTCCCAGGATGAGATCGATGCCCTGCTGCACGGCGTCGACAACGGCGAGGTGGAGACCGAGGACACCGGTGCCTACGATGGCGAAGCGGCGCCCTACGACTTCGCCAGCCAGGACCGGATCGTCCGCGGCCGGCTGCCGACCCTGGAGATGATCAACGAGCGCTTCGCGCGCATGTACCGTACCAGCCTGTTCAATATGCTGCGCCGTACCGCCGATCTGGCGGTGGCCGGAGTACAGATGCTGAAGTTCTCCGAGTTCGTCCACAGTCTGTTCGTCCCCACCAGCCTGAACATGGTGCGGGTGCCGCCGCTGCGGGGGAAGGGGCTGTTCGTGCTCGATCCCAAGCTGGTATTCAGCGTGGTGGACAACTTCTTCGGCGGCGATGGTCGTTTCCACACCAAGATCGAGGGCCGCGACTTCACCCCCACCGAGCTGCGGGTGGTGCGCATCCTGCTGGACTACGCCTTCGCCGACATGCACGAGGCGTGGAAGCCGGTCCTGAACCTGGACTTCGAGTATGTCGGTTCCGAGGTCAATCCCCAGTTCGCCAACATCGTCAGCCCGTCCGAGGTGGTGGTGGTGACCACCTTCCACGTGGATCTGGAGGCGGGGGGAGGGGACCTGCATGTCTGCCTGCCCTATTCCATGGTCGAACCGATCCGCGAGCTGCTCGATGCCGGGGTGCAGAGCGACCGTGGTGACCGGGACGAGCGCTGGGAGCTGGCGCTGAAGGAGGAGATCATGGCGGCCAACGTGGAGTTGAGCAGCCAGCTGACCGAGACCCAGCTGAGCATGCGCGAGCTGGCGGAGCTGAAGAAGGGGGACATCATTCCCCTGGAGATCCCGGAGATGGTGCAGGTGTTCGCCGCCGATGTGCCGATCTTCCGCGGCCGGCTCGGTGTCTCCGACGGCAACTATGCGATCCAGGTGCAGGAGTGGGTGCCGCGCAGGAAGGTGGGCGGGCTGAAGGAGTTGCTGGCCGACGCCCGGAAAGAGGAAGAGCAACGACTGGCGGAGTGCGAAGGTCATGAGTGACAACGAAATCGATCCGAACGAGGCCCTGGCCGACGAGTGGGCCGCCGCCCTGGAGGAGCAGGAGGTGGCGGAGCCCGGCGAGGCGACGGCGCCGCCGGCGGAGAACGACGTGGATGTGGCGGTCGAGGCCTCCTCGGCCCAGTTCCAGGAGCTGCAGGATGAGGCCGCCGCTTCCGACGGCAGCGAGGTGCACCTGGACGCGATCCTGGATGTGCCCATCACCATCTCCATGGAGATCGGCCGTACCCAGATCCCGATCCGCAACCTGCTGCAGCTGAACCAGGGCTCGGTGGTGGAGCTGGACCGCCTCGCCGGCGAGCCGATGGACGTGCTGGTCAACGGCACCCTGATCGCCCAGGGCGAGGTGGTGGTGGTGAACGAGAAGTTCGGCATCCGCCTGACCGACGTGATCAGCCCGGCGGACCGGGTCAAGAGGCTGCGCTGATGCGATCTCCCGCCCGCTCCCTGCTGCCGCTGCTGGCCGGCGTGCTGCCGCTGACCGCCATCGCCGCCGGGGATACGGACAAGCCTGGTTATGCGGCCCCCGACCTGGGCACCGGCGCCATGCTCGAGACCCTGGGCGGGCTGCTGGTGATCATCGGTGTGATCCTCGCCCTCGGCTGGCTGTATCGCCGCTTCGGTCGCCTGACGCCGGCCGGCAAGGGTGCGGTCAGCATCCTCGGCGGCATCTCGCTGGGGCCGCGGGAGCGGGCGGTACTGCTGCAGGTGGAGGGCACCCGGCTGCTGGTAGGCGTGGCGCCGGGTCGGGTACAGACCCTGCACGTACTGGAAGGGGAGGCCGCGGCCGGTTTCGAGCGGCAGCTGGATGCAGCGCTGGAGGAGGGGCGTCCATGAACCAGGTTCGTCTGTGTGGAATGCTCCTGCTGTTGCTGGCCCCGGCCGGCCTGATGGCCGCTCCCGGTCTGGATGCGGTGACCACCACCCCTGCCGCGGGCGGTGGCCAGACCTATACCCTCAGTATCCAGGTGCTGCTGTTCATGACCGCCCTGACGCTGCTGCCGGCAGGGCTGTTGATGATGACCTCGTTCGCCCGCGTCATCATCGTGCTCGCCATCCTGCGTCAGGCTCTCGGCACCCAGAGCACGCCCTCGAACCAGATCCTGATCGGGCTGGCCCTGTTCCTCACCGTGTTCATCATGATGCCGGTGTTCGAGGAGAGCTATACCGCCGGCATCGAGCCCTACCTGGAGGACAGGATGGAGATGACCCAGGCCCTGGAGCAGGCGGTCAAGCCGGTACGCGCCTTCATGTTCGCCCAGACCCGGGAGAGCGATCTGGCACTGTTTTCCCGCATCGGCCGTTTCGGCGATTTCGCCGACCAGGATCAGGTACCCCTGTCGGTGCTGCTGCCGGCCTTTGCCACTTCCGAGCTGAAGACCGGATTCCAGATCGGGTTTCTGGTGTTCATCCCGTTCATGATCATCGATCTGGTGGTGGCCAGCGTGCTGATGTCCATGGGCATGATGATGCTGTCGCCGATGATCATTTCGCTGCCGTTCAAGATCATGCTGTTCGTGCTGATCGACGGCTGGGCCCTGGTGTTCGGCACCCTGGCCTCCAGTTTCCTGGTCTGATGGGAGCAGAACCATGACCCCCGATACCGTCCTCGACATCGGCCAGCGGGCCCTGGAGGTGACCACCGTGCTGGGCGGCGTCGTGCTGTTGCCGGCCCTGGCCGCCGGTCTGCTGGTGGCCATGTTCCAGGCCGCCACCCAGATCAACGAGATGACCCTCAGCTTCATCCCCAAGCTGCTGGTGGTGGCGGCGGTGTTCGTGGTGGCCGGCCCCTGGATGCTGCGGGTGATCATGAGCTACACCATCGCCCTGTTCGAGAGCATCCCGGACCTGATTGGCTAGGGCCGTGAGCTTCACCGAGGCGCAACTCTCCCTCTGGCTGGCCGGTTTCGTCTGGCCCCTGCTGCGTATCGGAGCCCTGGTGCTGTCCGCGCCCATCTTCAGTTCGCGGCAGACGCCGGTGCTGTTCCGGATCGGCCTGGCCCTGGTGCTGACCTGGATCACCATGCCGCTGCTGCCGCCGCCACCGATGGTGGAGGTGTTCAGTCCGGCCGCCTTTCTGATGGTGCTGCAGCAGCTGCTGATCGGCATCACCATGGGCTTCGTGCTGCAGATGGTGTTCGGTGCCCTGGTGTTCGGCGGCCAGATCGTCGCCTACAGCATGGGGCTGGGTTTCGCCTCCATGATGGATCCCCAGAACGGGGTCCAGGTGCCGGTGGTCTCCCAGTTCTATCTGATCCTGGCGACGCTGCTGTTCCTGCTGCTGAACGGTCACCTGGTGCTGATCGAGTTGCTGGTGCAGAGCTTCCACACCTTTCCTGTCGCCCCCAACGGCATCCTGCGCAGCAGCCTGATGGAGATCGTCGGCTGGGGCAGCACCATGTTCAGCGGCGGTCTGCTGATGGCGCTGCCGTTGATGGCGGCATTGCTGCTGGTCAACCTGGGCATGGGTGTGATCACCCGCGCCGCCCCCCAGCTCAACATCTTCGCCGTCGGCTTTCCCATCACCATGCTGCTCGGATTCGTCCTGATGTGGGCGACGCTGCCGGGGGTGATGGAGAATTTCCGGCTGCTGCTGGAGTCCGGCTTCGGGCTGGTCAGGCGCCTGATCCTGCTGTAGCACGCGACAGGATCGGCCGGATCGCGGGAACGCAGACCCCCGGACGGCGCAGCGAACACGGTGACCGGGCGGGTTCCCGCGTTCTCTGCACCACCGCAGCAAAGAGCAACCATCCGTTCGAGGAACCGACATGGCTGAGAACGAAGACGGCCAGGAGAAAACAGAACAACCGACAGCGAAACGGCTGGAGGAGTCGCGGCGCAAGGGCCAGGTGGCGCGTTCGCGCGAGCTCAATACCATGGCGGTCACCCTGGCCGGCGGTATTGCCCTGACCGCGCTCAGCGGCCACATGGGATCCGGCCTCTCCGGCATCATGAGCAGCAACTTCCGCATCGACCGGGCGGATCTGTTCGACACCAGCGCCATGCTGCGCCACCTGGCCGAGGCGATCGGCGACGCGCTGCTGATGCTGCTGCCATTCTTCGCCGTGGTGGCGGTGGTTGCGGTGCTCAGCTCGGTGGCCCTGGGGGGATTCAGCATCAGTGCCGAATCGATGGTGCCCAAGTTCAGCAAGCTCAACCCCGTCAAGGGGCTGGGCCGGCTGTTCTCGGTGAAGGGGCTGATGGAGCTGGCCAAGGCGATGGCCAAGTTCCTGCTCATCGCCGGTGCCACCGGCCTGGTGTTGTGGAACCTGCTGGACGAGTTCATCGGTCTGGGTGTGATGGAACTCGGGCCTGCGGTGGCGGAGCTGGTGACCCTGATCGGCGGCTCCTTCGTACTCATCGCCTCGACCCTGATCCTGATCGCCCTGGCCGACGTGCCGTTCCAGCTGTGGGACCACAAGCGCCAGCTGAAGATGACCAAGCAGGAGGTCCGCGAGGAGCTGAAGCAGACCGAGGGGCGGCCCGAGGTGAAGGGCCGGATCCGCAGCCTGCAGCGGGAGATGGCCCAGCGCCGCATGATGGAGGAGGTGCCGAAGGCGGACGTGGTCGTCACCAACCCGACCCACTATGCCGTTGCCCTGCGCTACGACCAGGACAGCATGGCGGCGCCGAAGGTGGTGGCGAAGGGTGCCGATCTGGTGGCCGCCAACATCCGTCGCGTGGCCGGTGATCACGGCGTCCCGGTGGTCGAGGCACCGATGCTGGCCCGCGCCATCCATGCCCACAGCGAGATCGGCGACGCCATTCCCGCCGGCCTCTACCTGGCGGTGGCCAAGCTGCTGGCCTACGTGTTCCAGCTGCGCGCCTACCGCGAGGGGGTCGGCGCCCGCCCGCAGCCGCCCACCGACCTGCCGGTGCCGGAGGAGATGCAGGTGCCGGCGGACGATGGCGATACGCCTCTGCACTGACAACCGAAGTCACTGAAACGAGCCCGATCCCATGGATGCAACCGCGATTCTGAGCAACGTCAAACAGGCCGGCAGCCGCAGCCTGGGCGCCCCCCTGATCCTGATCATGATGCTGGCGATGGTGATCATTCCGTTGCCACCGTTCGCCCTGGATACCTTCTTCACCTTTAATATCGCCCTCTCCCTGGTGGTGCTGCTGGTGGTGGTCTATACCCACAAGCCACTGGAGTTCAGCGTCTTTCCGAGCCTGCTGCTGGTGGCCACGCTGCTGCGCCTGGCCCTGAACGTGGCCTCCACCCGGGTGGTGCTGCTGGAGGGACACCAGGGCGGGGACGCGGCGGGCAAGGTGATCGAGGCCTTCGGCTCCTTCGTCATCGGTGGCAACTACGCCGTTGGCCTGGTGGTGTTCGCCATCCTGGTGATCATCAACTTCGTGGTGGTGACCAAGGGCGCCGGGCGTGTCTCCGAGGTCAGCGCCCGCTTCACCCTGGATGCGATGCCCGGCAAGCAGATGGCCATCGATGCTGATCTCAATGCCGGCCTGATCTCCCAGGACGAGGCGCGGGAGCGGCGCGAGGAGGTGTCGAAGGAGGCGGACTTCTACGGTGCCATGGATGGTGCCAGCAAGTTCGTGCGCGGCGACGCCGTCGCCGGCATCCTGATCCTGGTCATCAATATCGTCGGCGGCCTTGCCATCGGCATGGCCCAGCACGACCTCGATTTCTCCACCGCCATGCGCTACTACGCCCTGCTCACCATCGGTGACGGCCTGGTGGCCCAGATCCCGTCGCTGCTGCTGTCGGTGTCGGCGGCGATCATCGTGACCCAGGTCTCCTCCAAGCAGGACATGGGCGAGCAGGTGGTGAGCCAGCTGCTCGCCAATCCCCGCTCCCTGGCCATCGCCGCCGGCGTGCTGGGGCTGATGGGAGTGATCCCCGGCATGCCCAACCTGGCCTTTCTCTCCCTCGCCGCCATGGCCGGCGGCGGTGCCTGGCTGATCCACCGGAACCGGAGCAAGGCGGCCCAGCACAGCCAGCTGGTGGAACCGGCGGCGGAGCAGCCGGCGGAGCAGAAGGAGCTGACCTGGGAGGATGTGCAGCCGGTGGACATCATCGGCCTGGAGGTGGGCTACCGGCTGATCCCGCTGGTGGACCGCAACCAGGGCGGCGAGCTGATGAACCGGATCAAGGGGGTGCGCAAGAAGCTGTCCCAGGAACTGGGCTTCCTGGTGCAGCCGGTGCATATCCGCGACAACCTGGACCTCGGCCCGACGACCTACCGCATCTCTCTGCACGGGGTGCCGATCGGCGAGGCCGAGATCCACCCCGACCGGGACCTGGCGATCAACCCGGGGCGGGTGTTCGGCACCCTGCAGGGGATCGAGACCCGGGATCCGGCCTTCGGCCTGGAGGCGGTCTGGATCGACCCCGCCCAGCGCGATCATGCCCAGACCCTGGGTTACACGGTGGTGGATGCCAGCACCGTGGTGGCCACCCACCTGAGCGAGATCCTGCAGTCCCACGCCCACGAGCTGATCGGTCACGAGGAGGTGCAGCAGCTGCTCGACGTGCTCGCCCGCAACGCCCCGAAACTGGTGGAGGATCTGGTTCCCGGCACCCTCTCCCTCGGCCTGCTGCTGAAGATCCTGCAGAACCTGCTGGAGGAGCAGATCCCGATCCGGGACATCCGCACCATTGCCGAAACCTTGGCGGAGCATGCCCCGAAGAGTCAAGACCCCGTCGCCCTGACGGCGGCCGTCCGGGTCGCCCTGTCCCGCTCCATTGTGCAGCAACTCGTTGGTCCGGTTGAGGAAATTCCCGTGGTGGTGCTGGACCCGAATCTGGAACAGATATTGCAACATACCTTGCAGCCCTCGGAGGAGGGGGGTGTGGGTTTCGAACCGGGTCTGGCGGAACAGCTGCAGCAGGCCCTCGCCGAGACCGCCCGGCAGCAGGAGATGGCCGGGCAGCAGAGCATCCTGCTGGTGGCTGCGGCCATCCGCCCCTGGATGGCCCGCTTCGCCAGACACAGCGTGCCGGGGATGCGGGTCCTCTCCTACAACGAGATACCGGACAACCGCAAGATCAAGGTGGTGGCGACGGTGGGGAAGCCGGGGCTGGAGAAGGAGTGACGGCGGTGACCGGGCCGCGCAAGGGAGTGGCGACAGCCGGGAACTGACTTCGACGAAGAGCCGGATATGAAGATCAAGAGATTTTTCGCAGACGACATCCGCCAGGCCCTGCGCCAGGTGCGCGAGACCCTGGGTCCGGACGCCGTCATCCTCTCCAACCGGAGCGTGGACGGCGGAGTGGAGCTGGTGGCGGCGATGGACTACGACGAGGCCGCCTTCGAGGCGCAGCAACGCAGCGCCGCCGAGACCACTTCCGGACAGCGGTCCGGATCGGTGACGCCGCTGCGGCCGGAGGGGGAGGGAAAGGGCCCGTCGGCCAGCTCCCGCCCGGCGCCGGCAGCGGCCCGGGTGGAGTGGAGCCAGGACCCGGTGCTGGTGGAGATGCGCCAGGAGATGAAGGCGCTGCGAAGGATGATGGAGAACCAGCTGTCGGACATGGTCTGGCACGAGATGGGCAGCCGCCGTCCCCTGACCCAGGAGCTGCTGCGGCGGCTGATGGGGCTGAATCTGACCCCGGACCTGTGCCACCGGCTGGCCGGACGGATCCAGGACGCGGACGACCTGGACCAGGCCTGGCGCAAGGCCCTCTACCTGCTGGCGGCGGAGCTGCCGGTGGCCGGGGAGGGGCTGATCGACGAGGGCGGGGTGGTGGCCCTGGTCGGACCCACCGGCGTCGGCAAGACCACCACCATCGCCAAGCTGGCGGCCCGTTTCATCCTGCGCCACGGCCATCGCAACCTGGCCCTGGTGACCACCGACAGCTACCGGATCGGCGCCCGCGAGCAGCTCAATACCTATGCCCGCATCCTCGATGTGCCGGTACGCACCGCCGCCAGCGCCGACGAGCTGGGGGTGATCCTCAACGCCCTGTCCGGCAAGCGCCTGGTGCTGGTGGACACCGCCGGCATGAGCCAGCGCGACCTGCGCCTCAGCGACCAGCTCTCCATGCTGCATTCGGGCAGCCGCCCGGTACGCACCTTTCTGGCGTTGTCCGCCACCACCCAGCATCCGGCCATGGAACAGGCGGTGAAGGCGTTCGGCGGTGACAGCCTCGAAGGCTGCATCCTGACCAAGGTGGACGAGGCCGCCTCTCTCGGCGGCGCCCTGTCGGCCCTGGTCCACTGCAACATCCCGCTGGCGTTCTACACCGACGGGCAGAAGGTACCCGAAGACATTCATCTGGCCAGGGCCCACACACTGGTGAGCCGTGCGGTGACCCTGGCCCAGGAGGCCGGCACCGAGTACAGCGACGAATACCTGGCCATGGCACTGGGAGGGTTGAGAGCCGATGCTCATGGCTGATGCGACGATCGATCAGGCGGCCGGCCTGCGACAGATGGTGAAGCCGGAACCGGTGCGGGTCATCGCCGTCACCGGCGGCAAGGGCGGGGTGGGGAAGACCAACGTATCGGTCAACCTGGCCGTCGCCTGGGCCGAGCTGGGCCGGCGGGTGATGCTGCTGGATGCCGACCTGGGGCTGGCCAACGTGGACGTGGTGCTGGGGCTGCATCCAGAGTACGACCTGTCCCATGTGCTGCGCGGGGAGCGCACCCTGGAGCAGGTGCTGCTGCAGGGTCCGGCCGGCATCCGGGTGGCGCCGGCGGCCTCGGGCGTGCAGCAGATGGCGGAATTGAGCGAGGCCGAGCACGCCGGCCTGATCCGCGCCTTCAGCGACGTCAGTCACGAAACCGACGTGCTGATCGTGGATACGGCCGCCGGCATCTCCGATGTGGTGGTCAGCTTCAGCCGGGCGGCCCAGGAGGTGGTGGTGGTGGTGTGCGACGAGCCCGCCTCCATCACCGACGCCTACGCCCTGATCAAGCTGCTGAACCGGGACTACGGGGTCGAGCGCTTTCGTGTCCTCTCCAACATGGCGCGCAGCGCCCAGGAGGGGCGCGACCTGTACGGCAAGATGTGCCGGGTCACCGATCGCTATCTCGACGTGATGCTGAGCTACATCGGCAGCATCCCGTACGACGACAACCTGCGCAAGGCGGTGCGGGCGCAGAAGCCGGTGGTACAGGCGTTTCCGCGCAGCCGGGCGGCACAGACATTCAAGAATCTGGCGAAGAAGGCCGATAACTGGCCCGTACCGGA
This sequence comes from Sedimenticola thiotaurini, assembly GCA_011051715.1. Lineage (GTDB taxonomy): Bacteria > Pseudomonadota > Gammaproteobacteria > Chromatiales > Chromatiaceae > HyVt-443. The sequence continues at coordinate 29,999 of DRKP01000063.1, forward strand.
AGGGGTTGGCGGCCACCTTCAGTTCTTCGTCGAGAGGCTTATTCAATTTTCCAGTCAGAGTGGGGGGATGTGACGGTGAACGGACTAGCGGCCTACACAGCGGTACAGGAACAGGACTCCGATGCCCTGGTCATCCAGCATGCACCCCTGGTGAAGCGGATCGCCTATCACCTGATGAACAAGCTGCCGCCCAACGTGCAGGCGGACGACCTGATCCAGGCGGGGATGATCGGGCTGCTGGAGGCGAGTCGCAACTACGATCCGTCCCAGGGGGCCAGTTTCGAGACCTACGCCGGGATCCGGATCCGCGGTTCGATGCTGGACGAGATCCGGCGCAGTGACTGGACCCCGCGCTCGGTGCATCGCAAGGCACGCATGGTGGCGGAGGCGATGCGCGAGATCGAGAACGAGCAGGGGCGTGACGCCCGTGACGTGGAGGTGGCCGATGCCCTGGGCATGTCCCTGGACGAGTACCACAAGATCCTGCAGGACGCCTCCGGCTGCCGCATCTTCAGCCTGGAGGATCTGCAGGCGGTGGGTGAGCTGCCCCAGGAGCGCACCGACGGCACCATCCAGGGGCCGTTCGAGGGTATGCAGCGGGACGCCTTCAAGGGCGCCCTGGCCGACGCCATCGCCGGCCTGCCGGAGCGCGAGCGACTGGTGATCGCGCTGTACTACGAGGAGGAGCTGAACCTGCGCGAGATCGGCCAGATCCTCGGTGTCAGCGAATCCAGGGTATGCCAGATCCACAGCCAGGCCACCCTGCGCCTGCGTTCGCGCCTGTCGGAGTGGCTGGCCGACGACGACAGATAGTGCCCGCTGAGGGCGGAACATTGAACGGCATTCTATTTGGAGGTTGCCTTGGACAAGAACATGAAGATTCTCGTGGTGGACGACTTCTCTACGATGCGCCGGATCGTAAAGAACCTGCTCCGGGATCTCGGCTTCACCAACATCGACGAGGCGGACGACGGCAACACCGGTCTGCCCAAGTTGCAGTCGGGTAACTTCGACTTCCTCATCACCGACTGGAACATGCCGGGCATGACCGGCATAGACCTGCTCAAGGCGGTACGCGCCGATCCCAGCCTGGCCAAGCTGCCGGTGCTGATGGTGACGGCGGAGTCCAAGCGCGAGCAGATCATCGAGGCGGCCCAGGCCGGCGTCAACGGGTACGTGGTCAAGCCGTTCACCGCCACCACGCTGGAAGAGAAGATCAACAAGATATTCGAACGCGTCGAAGCATGACCACGGGCCGGTGATGGGCGTCGCAATGGGACAGGCGGAGCGTATCGAACAGGCCCGCGCCCTGGTGCTGGAACTGGAGGCGGGCAACGAACCGGAGGTACGGCGGCTGATCGATGCCATCGGTGATGGTGGTGGAGGGGAGCTGTTCCAGGAGATCGGACGACTCACGCGGGAACTGCACGAGGCGATCAGCGGCTTCCTGCTCGACGAGCGGATCGCCGAACTGGCCAGCCGGGAGATGCCGGACGCCAGCGAACGGCTGAATCACGTCATCAGCATGACCGAGAAATCGGCCGACCGGACCCTGACCGCGGTGGAGCAGGGGATTCCCCTGACCGAGGAGCTGACCGACCACTCCGGCCGGCTCGCCGAGCAGTGGGGGCGCTTCGTCGAGCGGCGCATGTCGGTGGAGGAGTTCCGCAGTCTGAGCGACGAGCTGGCCCGCTTCCTGGAGCTGACCGGATCCCATGCCACCCGGCTGCACGGCCATCTGACAGAGGTGCTGATGGCCCAGGACTTCCAGGATCTGACCGGCCAGATCATCCGGCAGGTGATCACGCTGTTGCAGGACGTGGAGGGAAAGCTGGTGCACCTGGTCCGGATCTCGGGCAACCGGGCACCGGCGCAGCGGCAGGATTGCGGCCGGCTCGAGGGGCCGGTGGTCCCCGGTATCGATCAGGGCGATGTGGTGAACGGGCAGGACGACGTGGACGATCTGCTCTCCAGTCTCGGTTTCTGAGCCTTCCGGCAGACATGGCGACGTCGGTGGAGCGGATCGGGGGAAACCAGTACAGGAACGAGGTGGCATTGAATGGCCATTGATATGAACGACGAGATCCTGCAGGACTTTCTGGTCGAGGCAGGGGAGATCCTGGAACTGCTCAACGAGCAGCTCATCGACCTGGAGCAGCGGCCCGACGATTTCGACCTGCTGAACGCGGTGTTCCGTGGTTTCCATACCATCAAGGGCGGAGCCGGGTTCCTCAGCATCGATGCACTGGTCGAGGTGTGTCACCGGGCCGAGGATGTCTTCAACGTCCTGCGCCAGGGCCAGCGGCAGGTGGATGCCCGGTTGATGGATGTGGTACTGCAGGTCCTGGACGTGGTCAACGACATGTTCGCCATGATCACCAACGGGGAAGAGCCGGAGCCGGCCGAACCGGAGCTGCTGGAGTCGCTGTCGCAACTGTCGGTGCCAGACGGTGAGGCGGAACCGGAACCCGAACCCGAGCCCGAACCTGCAGCGGAACCCGAGGTCGCGGAGACCACGGCGGCAGAGCCGGAAGCGGCGACCGGGGAGGGCCCGGACGAGATCACCGAGGACGAATTCGAGGCCCTGCTGGACGAACTGCATGGCAAGGGGCGCCACGGCGGGGTGCCGGCGACAGCCGCCAGTGCCTCTTCCACCGGCTCCGACGAGATCACCGAGGAGGAGTTCGAGGCGCTGCTGGACGAACTGCACGGCAAGGGCCGCCATGGCGGAGTTCCGGCACAGGCCGGAAACCGGGGCGGCGAAGAGCGGGGCGGCAGTGCGCCGGAGACGCGGGCGGCCACCCCGGACGAGATCACCGAGGAGGAGTTCGAGGCGCTGCTGGACGAACTGCATGGCAAGGGCCGCCACGGCGGCGTGCCCTCCGCAGCGGCGAAGGCGGCAGACGGGGGTGACGGTCCGGCCCCGAAACCGGCGGCCGCCGCGGAGCCTGCGCAGCAGAAGGTGAAAGACGCGGAAAAGGTGACCGGAGAGACTGCTCCCGCGGCAGCGCCGAAGAAGCCGGCCGGGCCGACGCCGAAGAAGCCGTCCAGGCCGACGGCGAAGAAGGCAATGGAGCAGGTCAAGAGCACCGAGACCACGGTCCGGGTCGACACGGCACGTCTGGACGAGATCATGAACATGGTGGGAGAGCTGGTGCTCGTGCGCAACCGTCTCGCCACCCTGAAGACGAAACTGGGCGACGACGATGTGGCCAATGCCGTCGCCAATCTGGACGTGGTCACCGCCGATCTGCAGAACTCGGTGATGAAGACCCGGATGCAGCCGGTGAAAAAGGTGTTCGGGCGCTTCCCCCGGGTGGTGCGCGACCTGGCCCGCAGCCTGAAGAAGGAGATCGATCTGGAACTGCACGGCGAGGAGACCGACCTGGACAAGAACCTGGTCGAGGCGCTGGCGGATCCCCTGGTCCACCTGGTCCGCAACGCGGTGGATCACGGTATCGAGAGTCCGGAGGAGCGGGAGCAGGCGGGCAAGCCCCGGCGTGGCAAGGTGGTCCTGTCCGCTGCCCAGGAAGGCGACCATATCCTGCTCTCGATCGCCGACGACGGTCGCGGCATGGATCCGGATGTGCTGCGACGGAAGGCGGTGGAGAAGGGGATGATGGACCAGGAGGCGGCCGACCGGCTCGAGGACAGGGAGTGCTACAACCTGATCTTCCACCCCGGATTCTCCACCAAGACCGAGATCTCCGACGTCTCCGGCCGCGGTGTCGGCATGGACGTGGTCAAGACCCGAATAGCGCAGCTCAACGGCTCGGTGGAGATCGACTCCGCATACGGCCAGGGCAGCGTGATCCGGGTCAAGCTGCCCCTCACCCTGGCCATCCTTCCCACACTGATGGTGGTGCTGGGCGAGCAGCCGTTCGCGCTGCCGCTCTCCAGCGTGGTGGAGATCTTCAATCTGGACCTGAAGCGGACCAACGTGGTGGACGGTCAGCTGACGATCATGGTGCGGGAGCGGGCGCTGCCCCTGTTCTACCTGCACAAGTGGCTGGTCAACGGCGGCACCGGCGCGGTGGACAGCGAGGTCGGTCACGTGGTGGTGGTCAACGTGGGCGGCAAGCACGTCGGCCTGGTGGTGGACTACCTGATCGGCCAGGAGGAGGTGGTGATCAAACCCCTGGGATCCATGCTGCAGGGGCTGGACGGCATGGCCGGGGCGACCATCACCGGGGACGGCAAGATCGCCCTGATCCTGGACGTTCCCGGGCTGATGCGCAAGTACGCCCGCCGCCACTGATCGCAACCGGTGATGCAGGAATCCCCCGTCCACGGTCAGCAACGTACCCCGGGACGCAGACTCCGCGTCCTGGTGGTGGACGATTCGGCCTTCTTTCGCCGCCGCATCAGCGACATCCTGAACCGGGACCCCGAGATCGAGGTGGTCGGTGTCGCCGGCGACGGCCTGGCGGCGGTACGCGAGGTGCACCGGCTGCGGCCGGACGCGGTGACCATGGACGTGGAGATGCCGTTGCTGGACGGAATCAGCGCAGTCCGCCGCATCATGAGCGAGCGGCCGACCCCCATCCTGATGTTCTCCGCCATGACCCGGGAAGGGGCACGCGCCACCCTGGACGCGCTGGACGCCGGCGCCCTCGATTTTCTGCCGAAACAGTTCAGCAGCACCGACAGCAATGCCACCCTTCTGCCCCGGCGCCTGCATGCCCTGGCAGGTCATCGTGGCCTGGCCGGTGCACCTGCGCGGATACCGGCCACATCCCGGCCGTCGGCTTCGACGGGAGCCAGCGCAGGCCACCACTACCGGCTGCTGATGGTCGGTGCCTCCACCGGCGGACCGGTGGCGATCCAGCATCTCCTCACCGGCCTGCCTGCCGATTTTCCGCTGCCCGTGCTGCTGGTGATCCACATGCCGGGAAGCTTTACCCCGGCCTACGCCGAGCGCCTCGACGGCCAGTGCCGGATCCGGGTCAAGGAGGCGGCGGACGGTGACCGGCTGCGCCCCGGCCATGCCTATCTGGCCCCGGGTGGGCGGCAGATGCTGCTGCAACGCGGGGGTGGCGATGCGGTGATCCGAATCGTCGATGGACCAGAGGAGCAGACCTACCGTCCCAGCGTGGACATCACCCTCGGATCCGCCGCCCGACTGCTCGGTCCGGCGGTGCTGGCGGTGATTCTGACCGGAATGGGATCCGATGGCTGCCAGGCGGCACGGCTGTTGAAGGAGAAGGGGGGCACGGTCTGGAGCCAGAACGAGGAGAGCTGCGTCGTCTACGGCATGCCGCATGCGGTGGAGGAGGCGGGTCTGTCCGACCGGGTGCTGCCGTTACAGGATATCGCTCCGGCCCTGAACCGGGTGATCTGAGATGGACCTGCTCAGCATCATCGGCGTCGCCATCGCCCTCGGCGCCATCCTTGGCGGTAATGCCCTGGAGGGCGGCCAGGTCGATGCGCTGCTCAATGGTCCGGCGCTGGTCATCGTGTTCGGCGGCACCCTGGGAGCGATCCTGCTGCAGACGCCACTGCCGGTGTTCCTGCACGCCATGCGTCTGGCCGGCGGTGTCTTCTTCCCCCCCCGCCACCGCCTCGGCCCGGCGATCAAAAAGATGGTCGAGTGGAGCAACGTGGCCCGCAAGGAGGGACTGCTGGGGCTGGAGGCGGCGGCCGAGACCGAGCCCGACCTGTTCATCCGCAAGGGGATGCAGCTGCTGGTGGACGGCAGCGAACCGGAGGTGATCCGCAGCATCATGGAAGTGGAACTGGAGAGCGGCGAGCAACACGATCTGCAGGCAGCACGGGTGTTCGAGTCGATGGGTGGTTACTCCCCCACCATCGGCATCATCGGCGCGGTGATGGGCCTGATCCACGTGATGCAGAATCTGGCCGATCCGAGCATGCTCGGCAGCGGCATCGCCACCGCCTTCGTCGCCACCATCTACGGCGTCGGTCTGGCCAATCTGTTCCTGATCCCGTTCGGCAGCAAGATGAAGAGCCTGGCCATGGCCAAGTCCCACTACCGGGAGATGATCATCGAGGGCGTGGTATCCATCGCCGAGGGTGAGAACCCCCGCAACATCGAGTCCAAGCTGCAGGGCTACCTGTTCTGACCGGGAGCACGGGATGGCGCGCAGAAAACGGCAACCGGAGCACGAGAACCACGAACGCTGGCTGGTCTCCTACGCCGACTTCATCACCCTGCTGTTCGCCTTCTTCGTGGTGATGTATTCGATCTCGTCGGTCAACGAGGGCAAGTACCGCGTGTTGTCCGATACCCTGACCGATGCCTTCATGACCTCGGCCCAGAGCCTGGAGCCGATCCAGGTGGGTGAGGAGGTACGCACTCCGGACCCGGTGGCCGGTGAATATGCGGCACCGGATCCGGGCCAGGGGGTGACCGAGACGCCGGAGCCGCCGCCACAGGCGCCGGCGGTGGAGTCGGCCAGCCTGAGCCAGATCGCCAGCCGGCTGCAGCAGGCGATGCGGGAGTTCATAGACAAGGACCTGGTCAAGGTGACCCGCACCGACCGTGGTGTCGAGGTGGAGATGAACAGCCGCATGCTGTTCCGGAGCGGCAGTGCCCATCTCGCCACCAATGTACTGAAACCACTGCGCCGGGTGGCGCGGATCCTGCGATCCCTTCCCAATGAGATCCGGGTCGAGGGTCACACCGACAACGTGCCCATCGCCACCCGCGTGTTTCCCTCCAACTGGGAGCTGTCGGCGGCCCGGGCCGCCAGTGTGGTCCAGTTCCTGGCACGGCTCGGGGTATCGCCGGAACGACTGGCGGCGATCGGTTACGGTGAGTTCCGCCCCAAGGCGGACAACAGCAGCGAGAGCGGGCGCCGGGCCAACCGGCGGGTCTCCATCATCATCATGGCCACCCCTCATGAACGGGCGGCCGGCGAGATCGGTGCTGCACCCGGGAGGAACACGCAATGAAGATCTGGACGGTCGCCAACCAGAAGGGGGGGGTCGGCAAGACCACCACCACCGTGAGCCTGGGGGGGCTGCTCGCCTCCTGGGGATTCCGCACCCTGCTGCTGGACATCGATCCGCACGGCTCTCTCACCAGCTACTTCCGCTATGACCCCGATGCGGTGGAGAACGGCGTCTACAGCCTGTTCGAAGGGGTGATGGAGAGGCGCGACGTGGATCCCCTCGGGCTGGTGCACCCGACCGGGACCGAGGGTCTCGATCTGCTGCCTGCGTCGGTGGCGCTGGCCACCCTGGATCGCAAGGCGGGCCGCCAGGAGGGTATGGGACTGGTGCTGCAGCGGGCGCTGGAGCGACTCGGACCCCATTACGACTACGCCCTGATCGACTGTCCGCCGATGCTGGGAGTGCTGCTGATCAACGCCCTGGCCGCCTGCCGGCAGCTGATCGTCCCGGTGCAGACCGAGTTCCTGGCGCTGAAGGGGCTGGAGCGGATGCAGCATACCCTGAAGATGGTGCTGCGGGCCCGGCGCACGCCGCTGCCCTGGACCATCGTACCGACCATGTACGATCGCCGCACCCGTGCCTCGGTGGACAGTCTGCGGGTGCTGCGGGAGAACCACCGGGACCATCTCTGGAGCGGCGTCATCCCCATCGACACCAAGTTTCGCGAGGCCAGCCGTGCCGGGCTGCCACCGGCCATCTACGATCCGCGGGCCCGTGGCGTGCGGGCCTACGGGGCCCTGCTGGAGGATCTGCAGGGAACCGCGGATGCGGGGAGCGGCATGCGGGCCGCCGGCTGACGGAGCCCCGGCCGATGCGGTTCCGCCACCGGGCCCCGGTCCGGGGGCAATCGGCACGAAATATGCAACATATCTTGAAGAAGGTGCCAATGGCGTCTGGATATTGACGCCATCGCCGGAACCAACGACAGAGGAATCGGTTGATGAGTACAGAACTTGCCGAGAATGAAGTCAGCAGCAACATCGTCCAGCTGGTCACCTTTCACCTGGACGACGAGACCTACGGCATCGACGTGATGCAGGTGCAGGAGGTGCTGCGTGTGACCGAGATCGCACCGGTTCCGGGGGCACCGCCCTACGTGCTGGGGATCTTCAACCTGCGCGGCAACGTGGTGACCGTGATCGACACCCGGGGGCGTTTCTCCCTGCCGCCGGCGGAGATCACCGACGATACCCGTATCGTGATCATCGAGTCGGAGCAGCAGGTGGTGGGCATCCTGGTGGACGGAGTGGCCGAGGTGGTCGAACTCGACACCGGCACCATCGACGCCACCCCCAACGTGGGCAACGACGACAGCTCCCGCTATATCCAGGGAGTGGCGACCCTGGATGGAAAGCTGCTGATCGTGCTCGATCTGAACAAACTGCTGACCGAGGACGAGTGGAACCAGGTGAGTGGGTTCTGAGCCACCACCACAGCCACGGGGCACTGGACATGGACGGGATCACCCCCCCGACACCACCGAAGCCGGCCTGGCCGGTACGACGGCAGCAGGATTCCGGATCGCGGCAGCGGCAGCAGCGGCCGGGGCCGCAGCCGGAGCGGAGTGACCGGGGACGGCCCCGGGATGGAGACGAGGATTCCCATGCTATCGATGAATTTGTCTGAACTGCACGGCGGCGCCGGCTGGATCCTGTTCGCTGTCCTGGCGCTGCTGTCCGGCATCGGCCTGGTGCTGGCCCGGCGGGGTGCCAGGCGGCAGGCCAGGGAGCTGCAACTGGTCTCGGAGCGCCTGGAAAGCCTGGGCAGGGACATGAGTGCCCTCTGTGCCGGCAGCATGGGGGTCGATCGGCGCATCGCCACCCTGGAGCGACAGCTCAGGGCGCTGGAGCAGTGGCGCGAGACGATGGAGGCGCGGCAGCAGGAGGATCGTCCCTACGGCGAGGCGATCCAGCTGGTTCACAAGGGTGCCTCGGCGCGGGAACTGGTGCAGGAACTGGGCCTCAGCCACAGTGAGGCCGAACTGGTGGCCAGGCTGCACGCCGTCGACAAGGCCTCCTGAGCGGCGGACGGGTCGGTACCTGTGGGGTTGTCTGATCCGTGATCCGGGTCGCGATTCCGCCGGGGTCCAGGTCAATGCCGTTTCGTGTCCTGGTCGCTCCCCGTTCGGGGACATCGTCCGCAGGCTGGAAAAAAACCCTCTCCCGCGTCGTCGCCGGCATTGAAAGGGGCCCTTCCGGCGACCAGACTTCAGGTCGACAGGCCCATCCAGACGGCAACCGGAGGCAACAGATCATGACCCAGTCCCCGCATGCACTCCACCACTCTCCACGGCACCTGCCCAGTGCGATGCTGCTCTCCCTGATCACCGTCGCCTTCCCCCTGGTCCCCGGCGTCTCGGACGCCTCCCGGGGCGGCATGGAAGCGGCGGCCCGGTACCAGGTGGCGGCGCCCTCCCGCGCCCTGCGGCGTCCCGGCTGCACCCCGGGGTTCGTCTGTTCGGGTCCCGGTCAGCGCGCCGGCCGGCCGGCGCGGATCGACGGCCGTGCGGTGCTGCGCCTGGCCATGGCGATGGGGGCCACGCTGCGCTGATCCGGAGCGGGGCCGTCCGGCCGACCGGCGCACCGCAGCCGGTCCCGGGATTGCCACTTCCCTCCGCGCCCCGCTTTCCCTATCCTTCGTCTGTCCCCAGTGACGAAGGATCCCGCATCATGACCCCAGTCCCACCGCCGACCAACCCGTTCCCGATCGGGGCGGTGCCCCAGCGGCTGGCGGCCTCCTGATGGAGAAGCGGCCGGCGCCCCTTCCGGTGCTCGGTTTCGCCGCCTACAGCGGCACCGGCAAGACCACCCTGTTGAAGCAGCTGATCCCGTGGCTGCGGGTCCGGGGGCTGCGCATCGGGGTGGTCAAGCTGAGCCACCACCGTATCGAGGTGGATACGCCGGGGAAGGACAGTTACGAGTTGCGCAGGGCGGGCGCCAGCCAGATGCTGCTCACCTCCGCCCACGGCTGGGCGCTGATGGCAGACAACGAGGAGCCCCGCGATCCGGACCTGGAACAGATGCTGGCGCGGTTGGACCAGTCGCTCCTGGACCTGGTGCTGGTGGAGGGGTTCCGTCATCATCCGTTTCCCAAGATCGAGCTGCACCGTCCGGCACTGGGCCGGCCCCTGATCCATCCCCGCGATCCCCATGTCGTCGCTGTCGCCGCCGATGCGCCACTCCCCGAAGCGCCACCGCTGCCGCTGCTGGACCTGAACCGGGTCGCAGACGTCGGTGCCTTCGTCCTCGACTGGATGGAGCAATGGCAGCGTCGGGAGGCCCCCCCCTCGGGGAGAACCGTCCGGGAGGAGAATGAACCCATGTCCACTGCGCTGAAACAGGAGCTGGTGCGCCACTATCGCTGGCTGCGCCAGTACGGCAACAACGATTCCCACAGTGGCAACGCCTCGGTGCGGGACGGTGACATGTTCTGGGTCACCCCCACCGGGGCCTGCGCCGACACCCTGGACGCCGACGATCTGGTGGCCTGCCCGCTGCAGGGCCCCTGCGGCGGGGGAGCCTCTCTGGACGGGCCGCTGCATCAGCAGGTCTACCAGGCCAACCCACGGGCGCGGGCGGTGCTGCACAGCCACGGCCCCTATACCGTGGCAGTGACCCTGGGGGGGGAGGAGTTCGTGCCGCCGGACTTCGAGGGACAGTACTATTTCCCCCGGGTTCCGGTGATCGACATCCCCTACGACCAGTACGTGGCGCGGGCGCCGGAGGCGGTGGCGCGGATGCTGGCGGAGCATCGCATCACCGTGGTCCGGGGTCACGGTGTCTACGCCTGCGGCGAGACCCTGAACCTGGCCTACAAATGGACCTGCTCGCTGGAGCTGTCGGCCAAGACCGCGGTGATCGCCCGCGGGCTGTAGCCACGGGCGCGGTTCCGCCGGTCAGGGTTCGCCGAAGCGGATCACCCGTTTCTGTGGAGAGAGGGTGATCTCGTCGATGGCGGCGCCGGGGCGGGCGTCGAGCATCAGCCAGACCGCCGCCGCCACGTCCCCCGCCTCGAGATGTTCGTCATCCTTGTCCCCGGGACGGAACTCCAGCTCGTCGAAGAAGCCGGTCTCCACCATGCCCGGATTGACGATGCCCACCCGCACCCCGGAGCCGGCGCACTCGGCGCGCAGAGACTGGGCCAGGCCGCGCAGGGCGAACTTGGTGGCACAATAGACGGCGCCGTTGCGGCCGCCGGAGAGTGCCGCCTCCGAGCCCATGAATATCAGGTCGCCCCGGCCGCGGCGCTTCAGCAGCGGCAGAAACTCCCGCGCCAGCAGGATCTGGCTGGTGAGGTTGAGGTCGATCAGCTCCCGCACCTGGTCGGCGGAGAACTGCTCCAGGGCTCCGAAGCGGCCCATCCCCGCGTTGCAGACGATGGCGTCGATCTCCTGGTGTTCGCGGGCGAGCTGGCGCAGGGCGTCCGGCAGCAGCGCCAGCTCGCCCAGGTCCAGCGGCCAGGCGGTGAAGCAGGGGTGCTCCGGACCCTCTTCGGCGATGTGCCTTCCCAGGCCGATCACCCGCCATCCCGCCGCCAGCAGGTGTTCGCCGATGGCGCGGCCGATGCCGCGGCCGGCGCCGCTGACCAGGCAGGTGCGGGCGTGGTTCATGGGACCTCCTCCAGCATGGCGAGCAGCCGGTCGACGACGGTCAATTGCCGGCCGACCAGATCCGAGACCAGTGGGCCGCTGATCCGGTCCGCCGGCTGCTCGCGGTTGTCCGAGACCAGTTTCAGGCAGAGTATACGCGGTGGCGGCGCCAGCTCCAGGGCGGCGCCGTAGAACCCCGCCCCCTCCATGTCGCAGAGGCCGTCGAAGGGGTAGTCGGGAAGCGGCTCCTCCAGTGTGAACAGCCGGTCGGCCGGGAGGCCGGTGGCGGGCAGGGGCAGCCGCCAGTCGCCTCCTGCCAGGCCGGTTGCAGTGATCCGTTCCACCAGCACCGCCTCGCCCAGCGGTCGCCAGGGATGACCGGCGATACCCAGGTTGAGCCAGGCGGCGTCCGGTTGCCGCCCGCCCAGCCAGCGGGTGGCGGCGGCGGCCCGTGCCATCCCCACGCCGCACACCAGCAGCGTGATCCGGTGACTGCGGTAGAGGGGCCACTCCCGCACCCGGTCGTCGCGCGCAAGCCCCAGGTGCCGGCGCAGCGGCCGGGCCTCGGCCGGGAGGGCGACGACCAGGTTGACCGGGCGCCGCTTCATACGCCGTCCTGGCGCAGATTCCAGCGCGCCCGCAGGGCCAGCCAGCGCGCCGCCTGGTCCCGGCGACCGCGCCGGGCGGCGCCACGGGCCAGGATCTCCGCCCTTCGCTGCAGGGTCCGGATCGTCTGTCGCTGCTGCTGCGGTGACAGGACACCGCTGCGCAGCAGTTTCTCCAGGGCCCGGACCCGGAACCGGTCCATGCCCCAGAACCGGCGCGACAGCTGGTCGGGATGGCCGCCGAACTTGCGGATCACCGGCTCCCGCACGAAGGCCACGGGTTCGCGGGCGCAGATCCGCAGCCACAGATCGTAGTCCTCGCAGGCGGGCAGGGATTCGTCGAACGTTCCCACCTCCTGCAGCAGGGTGCGGTGGATCAGTGCCGCCGACGGCGAGATGACGCACAACTCCAGGCAGCGGTCGAAGATGTGGCCACCGCTCTTGGCGTGTCTCCTGCCCGGGTTGACCCGGCGGCCGTCGCGGATCCAGATCTCCTCACCGTGGCACAGGCGTATTCCGGGACGTTGCGCCAGCAACGCCAGCTGTCGCTCCAGCTTGTGCGGCAGCCATTCGTCGTCGGAGTCGAGCAGGGCGATCCAGTCGCCCCGGGCGGCGCGGATGCCACGGTTGCGGGCGCTGCTGACACCGCGGTTCCGCTGTCGCAGCAGGCGCACTCCGGGGTAGGCCCGCCGCAGCAGGGTGGGGGTCCCGTCGCTGGAACCATCGTCCACCACGACGATCTCCAGCGGTGGCCGGGTCTGGGCCAGCACCGAGTCCAGGGCCCGGGGCAGAACCTCCGCCCGGTCACAGGTGGGGATCACCACCGAAACGGTCGGCCAGGAACCAGTCAATCGCGGGACAGCAGCCGGCGAACGGCGCAGCGGGCAATGGAGAGCTCCTCCACCATCTCCTCCAGCGGGGGGATGGTGTCGACCCGCTCGATCATGGTGGAGACGGGGCCGAAGGTCTCCAGGGCGCGGGTGTAGAGCTCCCACACCGGGTCGGCGGCCACATCGCCATGGTCGATCTCCGGCTGGCACAGGACGACGGCCCCGGCCAGGTGGATCTGCTGCACCCGCTCTTCCGGCAGGCGTGCCAGGTAGTCGGCGGTATCGAGCCCGCGGCTGACGGCGGTGCTGTGCAGATTGGCGATGTCGAGCAGGATCAGTGAGCCGGTGCGCTCCGCCACCTCGGCGATGAAGTCGGGTTCCGGGATCTCCGGCTCCCGGTCGAGCCGTTCCATGGGCACGTTCTCCAGCAGGAGCGGGCGGCCCAGGATCTCCTGCACCTGCCCGATCCGGGGGAGCAGGTGTTCCAGCATGTCGCGGGAGTAGGGGAGGGGCAGCAGGTTGCCCTGGGTGTCGTCGGCGCCGCTCCAGCACAGGTGGTCCGAGACCCAGGCCGGGTCGACCCGGTCGATCAGGTCGCGCACCCGGTGCAGGTAGTCCAGGTCCAGGGGCCAGGGGCTGCCAATGGCGAGGGAGATGCCATGCAAAACCAGCGGGTAGCGTTCCCGCAGCCGCTCCAGCCCGGCCAGGGCACTGTCGTCGTCCAGGTAGTTCTCGGTGATGACCTCGAACCAGTCCACCGCGGGCTGTTCGGCCAGCACCGGCTGCAGATACTCCCGGCGCAGGCGCA
>DRKP01000064.1 GCA_011051715.1 Sedimenticola thiotaurini
GCTGCCGGCCCTCGATCAGGACCGGGAAGCGGCGCCCCGGGTAGCGGGACAGGGTCTCCCGCTTCAACCGCCGGCCGAGGGCGTGCAGCTGCTCACTGCGCTCCCGGATCACCTGCCGCGGCACCGGGTCGGGCATGGTCGCGGCACGGGTGCCGGGGCGTGGGGAGTAGGCGAAGATGTGCAGGTGGCCGAAACCGATTCGCCCGACCAGCTCCAGGGTCTGGCGCCACTCCTCCGGGGTCTCGCCGGGAAAGCCGACGATGATGTCGGTGGTGAGGTTGAAGTCGGGGACGGCGCGCCGTGCCCGCTCGACCAGGCGCTCGAACTCCGCTGCCTTGCAGCGCCGGGCCATGCGTCGGAGCACGCTGTCGGCGCCGCTCTGCAGCGGCAGGTGCAGATGGGGCATGAGGCGTGGATCCCGGAACAGCTCCCAGAACCCCGCCGGCAGATCCCAGGGCTCGACGGCCCCCAGCCGCAGCCGCGGGATCCCGGTGCGCTCCAGCACCTGTCGCACCAGTTCCCCCAGGTCGCTGCCGATGTCGCTGCCATAGCCTCCCAGATGGACCCCGGTCAGCACCGCCTCCTGCACGCCGGCGGCGTGCAGCCGGTCGATCTCGGCCACCACCTCGGCCGGCGGCCGGCTGCGCTCCTCCCCCCGGGCCAGGGTCACCACGCAGAAGGTGCACTGGTAGCGGCAGCCGTCCTGCACCTTGATGAAGGCGCGCTGGCGTCCGCCGGTGGGTATGATGTGGGATTCGGGCGGGGTGGCGGCCGGAGGCATCACCGGCAGCGCCAGGCGCTCGCGGACGATCTCCACCAGCCGCTCCTTGTCCCGGTTCTCCACTACCAGGTCGACGCCCTCGACCGCGGCGCTGGCGGCGGGGTCCAGGGAGGCATAGCAGCCGGTGACCACCAGCCGTGCACCGGGGTTGTGGCGCCGGGCCCGGCCCATCAGTTTGCGCGACTTGCGCACCGCCTCGGCGGTGACGGCACAGCTGTTGACCACCACCAGCCCGGCCTCCTCGACCCGCCCGGCGATATCGTAGCCGAGGGCGCGGAAGTCCCGTGACCAGCTCTCCAGCTCGGCCTCGTTGAGGCGGCAGCCCAGGGTGGACAGGTATACTTTCATGGGTCGGCGGCAGGGTGGTGGGGAAGGGCGAGAGTGTACGTCGCCGGCGGCGGGATGCAAGTGGGTGTCGTGCCCGGCTCCCGGCGCGGGCTCACCGGATGAGCCCGCGGGTATGGTAGAGATGGCGTCTGGCAGGCGGCGCCAGGGCTGTCCGGTGCCGTTCCCGGGTAGAATCCGCCGCGTCCCGCGGCAGCGCAGGAGAGACCGTGCCGAGCATGACCGAGACCACCATCGTCCACCTTTCGATCGCCCTGGCCGTGCTGGTGCTGTCGATCGGCGGCGTCGCGCTGTGGCTGCGCCAGGGGCGCATCCTGGAGCTGCTGCGGGATGCCCGCCGCCAGCGGGAGTACGACCAGGGCCAGCTGGAGGACCTGATCCACAACCAGGAGCGCATCCTGTTGCGGGAGATGGGTCAGGAACGGGCGGCCCGGCAGCGCGAGGTGGAGGCGCTGCAGCGGCGCCTGCTGCTGCAGGTCTCCAAGCTGTACCAGGCGCTGGAGCGGCGTTTCGGCGAGATGCGCCAGAGCACCACCGAGGACGCCGGCCGCCTGCGGCTGGAACTGGTGGAGCGGCTGGACCGGTTGCAGAAGGAGCAGGCGCGCATCCTGGCAGAGGAGCGCCTGGCCCAGCAGGAGGGTCTGGCGCGGGGGCTGGAGGGGATCGGCCGCCAGCTGCTGGAGGGCCTGGGGCGCAACGCCGAGGAGCTGGGCCGGCGGGTGGAGGGGCTGACCGAATCCACCGACCAGCGGCTGCAGGAGATCAGCCGCCAGGTGGAGCAGCGCCTGAGCGAGGGGTTCGACAAGACCACCGAGACCTTCACCCGGGTACTGGAGCATCTGAGCCGTATCGACGAGGCGCAGAAGCGGATCACCGAGCTCTCCAGCAACGTGGTGAGCCTGCAGGAGGTGCTGGCGGACAAGGGTTCGCGCGGTGCCTTCGGCGAGGTGCAGCTGCACGCCCTGGTGCGCGATCTGATGCCGGAGAACAGCTTCGCCCTGCAGCACACCCTGAGCAACGGCACCCGGGTCGACTGCATCCTGTTCCTGCCCGACCCCACCGGCAGCATCGCCATCGACTCCAAGTTTCCGCTCGAGAGCTATCAGCGCATGACCGACCGGGAACTGGATGCGCCGGAGCGCGGCCGCGCCGCCACCCGCTTCCGCCAGGACATCCGCCGCCACATCGACGCCATCGCCTCCAAGTACATCATCGCCGGGGAGACCGCGGACGGGGCGATGATGTTCATCCCGGCCGAGTCGGTGTTCGCCGAGATCCACGCCCACCATCCGGAGCTGGTGGAGGAGGCATGGCGGCAGCGGGTGTGGCTGGTCTCCCCGACCACCATGATGGCGGTGCTGACCACCGCCCGGGCGGTGCTGAAGGACGCCGCCACCCGGGAGCAGGTCAACCTGATCCAGCAGCACCTGGGACATCTGTCGAAGGACTTCGGCCGCTTCCGCGAGCGCATGGAGCGGCTGGCCCGGCACATCCGCCAGGCCCACCGCGACGTGGAGGAGGTGAATGTCTCCGCCCGCAAGATCAGCAGCCGCTTCGACCGTATCGAGCGGGTGGAGCTGGACGAGCTGCCCGCATCCGCGGAGGAGCCGGGGGAGGAGACGGGGATCCGCCTGGAGGGATGAGCGTTCCCCGCAGTGGTGCTAGGAGCCTGTCGGACTTGACGCTGTTTGGCTGCAAATCCCTGGATGGCGATCAACTCAGCTTATCGAACTCGTTAAATAGCCGGGCTATTCGCCTCATTCGATAAACCGATTTGATTCGCCCCCAGTGATTTTCGCTTCAAACGATCAAGTCCGACAGGCTCCTAGGGTCCCGGTGCCCCGGCCGCCGGGTTGGCGGGCGGCGGTGCCGGTGAGTTGACATGCAGCAGCAGATGCCAGCCGTCGGCGTCCCGGCGGAACACGTTGGTGGCGTAGATCGGCGGCTGGCGCTGGCCGGTGCCCTTCAGGGTGACCAGCTCCTCCAGCAGGTGGATGGCGATCTCCCCCTGTTCGATCCACTCCAGGTGGTTGACGGTGATGTCGACCTTCAGCTCCGGATCCAGCATCGGCCGCCACAGTGCCCGGATCGCCTCACGGCCATGGTGCATCGGCTGCATCGGCAACAGGCAGGCGGCCTGGGGAGAGGGGTCCCACACCGACATCATCTTCTCCAGGTCACATTCGTCGATGGCATCGTAGTAGGCGTCCTCCACGTCGGTGGGGGAGTTGAAGCGGGTGGTCATCGGTACCCTCCGGGCTTGGCGTCGACAGTGACGCATGGTGGCAGCCGTGGGTCCGGCTGGCAAGTCGCCAGGGGATGGCCGATCTTCCGGCCGCGAAGATCGGGCCGCCGGGGCGGGTCAGCACTGCTCCCAGGGCAGGCCGTGGAAGCGCCAGCCGTTGATGGAGCTGCGGTGGTGCTCCTCGTCGAGGTCGCCCTCGAAGCCCTCGTCGACATGGAACACGCGCTGGAATCCCGCCTCGCGCAGGGCCTTGCCGGCCTCCAGCGAGCGCTTGCCGCTGCGGCAGATCAGGATCACCGGGGCGCAGCCGTCGTCGATGGTGCAGACCGCCCCTCCCAGCAGCAGTTTGCGGATGTCGGTGACGAAATGGGGGTTGATGGTCCAGTCGGGTTCGTCGATCCAGGGCACGTGTACCGCACCCTTGGGGTGTCCGACGAACAGGAACTCCATGCTGGAACGGATATCCACCAGCACCGCACGGGGATCGTCCTCCATCATCTGGAGGGCCTGTCTGGGGCTGAGTCCGATGGGGTCTTGGTCGCTCATGGGGTCACCTGCCTGTGCTCTCTCCGGTCGTCCGGCCATGGGGATATAATGGCATATGCGACAATATATAAGAAAAATTTATGCGTGAAAAGATTCTGCTTTTTACGCTGGGCCTGTTGTCCCGTCTTCCCCTGCGGTTCGCCCACGGGGCCGGGGCACTGGCCGGTCGGCTGTTCTGTCTGTTCCCCAACCGCGAGCGGGAGACGGCGGCGACCAATATCGCCCTCTGCCTGCCGGAACTCGCCCCGGCGGATAGGGAACGGCTGATCCGGCGCAGCCTGCAGGAGGCGGCGAAGACGCTGCTGGAGATGCCGGTGATCTGGCGTCGCGAACCCGATCACTGGCTGAAACTGCTCCAGCAGGGAGAGGGGATGGAGCTGCCGGGGCGGCTGCTGCAAGGAGGGCGCGGCCTGATCGTGCTGGCGCCGCACCTGGGCTGCTGGGAGGCGGGCCTGCACTACCTGGAGACCCTGGCCCCGGTCACGGCCCTGTACCGGCCGCCCCGCGATCCGGCGCTGGAGTCGGTCATGCTGGCGGGACGGCGCAAGGGGGGCGCCCGCCTGGTGCCGACCACGGGTGCCGGCGTGCGTGCCCTCTACCAGGCCCTGCGCCGCAACGAGCTGGTGACCATCCTGCCGGACCAGGAGCCGAAGCAGACCGGCGACAAGGGAGGGGTCTTCGCCCCCTTCTTCGGTGTACCGGCCCTGACCATGGTGCTGATCGGCCGCCTGGTACGGCGGACCGGCGCCGCGGTGGTCTTTTCCTATGCCGAACGCCTTCCCGCCGGCAGCGGCTACCGGGTCCATTTTCTCGCCGCCCCCGACGGGATCGGAGACGCCGATCCGGTGGTCTCGGCCAGCGCCCTGAACCTGGGGGTGGAGCAGTGCGTCCGCCGCTGTCCGGAGCAGTACCAGTGGAGTTACCGCCGCTTCAGCATCCGTCCGGACGGCGCCCCTTCCCCCTATCTGCGCGCCGGTACCGCCCCCTGAACCGGGGGGCGGAGCGGATGGCGCGTCGGAGCATCCTCGGGCAGGCCCTTCTGTTCCCGTCATTCCATCCTGCAGTGGTTGAAGGCCTGCCCTAAAGTCTTTTCGTTCCCTGGCCGTTAACCGTTCGACCCCAGGTTTCCGGAGACCCCGACGTGCGTCTTTCACCAGTTCCCGCCATTGCCCTCCTGCTCGGCCTCCTGTGCCCGCCGTTTGTGACCGCGGCCCCGAAACAGGTGGATGCGGCCGATACCCGTGTGCTGATCGACATCTCCGGCAGCATGAAGAAGAACGATCCCGACAACCTGCGCCGACCCGCCCTGCGCCTGCTGGTGGGGCTGCTGCCGGCGGATTCCCGGGCCGGGGTCTGGACCTTCGGCCAGTATGTCAACATGGAGGTGCCCCTGGGCAAGGTGGACCCCTCCTGGAGACGGCGGGCGATGAAAGGGGCGGGGCGCATCCATTCGCGGGGACTGTTCACCAATATCGAGGAGGCGATCAAGCGTGCCACCGCCGACTGGGAGGGGGCCGGTACACGCTATCGGCGCCACCTGGTGCTGCTTACCGACGGCATGGTCGACGTGTCGAAGGATCCCGCGGCCAGCGCCGCGTCCCGGCGTCGCATCCTGGAACAGTGGCTGCCGCGGTTGCAGGCCTACGGGGCCAGGGTTCACACCATCGCCCTGTCGGAGCGGGCCGATCACGAGCTGATGCAGACTCTGTCGCGGGAGACCGGTGGCTGGTATGAACAGGTGACGGATGCCGCCCGGCTGCAGCGGGTGTTCCTGCGCATCTTCGAGAAGGTGGGGCAGCCGGACAGCGTGCCGTTGAAGGACAACCGTTTCCGCATCGACAGCAGCATCGAGGAGGCGACCCTGCTGGTGTTCCGGGCCGATGGCGCCGCCGCCACCCGGGTGGTGATGCCGGATGGGACCAGCTTCGGGTCCGACGATGCGCCCGCCAACGTGAGCTGGCACCGGGACGCGGGTTACGACCTGCTGACCGTGCGCAAGCCGCAGACCGGTGAATGGCGCATCCAGGCCGCGGTGGATCCGGACAACCGGGTACTGGTGGTGACCGATCTGAAGA
>DRKP01000065.1 GCA_011051715.1 Sedimenticola thiotaurini
CCCGGATGGTTGTCCTGCAGTTCGATGCCGATGCCGTGAATCGCGGCCACCGCCTGTACCAGGCTCAGGCCGAGACCGCTGCCCTCGGTGGTGCGGCTCTGTTCCAGCCGGTAGAAGCGCTGGAACACCCTGTCCCGCTCCTGCTCCGGGATGCCCGGTCCGTTGTCGGCCACCACCAGCTCGCCGTGGTCGCCGTCACGCCGCAGCCGCAGCAGGATGTGGCCGCCCGGGGGGGTGTACTTGATGGCGTTGTCGACCAGGTTGGCGACGGCCTGGAACAGCAGGTCGCGGTCGCCCGGGACGCGGACGCCGGCCACCGTCTCCAGCTGCAGCTGCTGGTGGTTCTCCTCCGCCAGCGGCTGGTAGAACTCGGCCAGGTCGCGCAGCAGCGGCTCCATCTCCACCGGCTCGAAGTCGTCGCGCCGCTCCCTGGTCTCGATGCGGGCGATGCGGAGCAGGGCGTTGAAGGTGGCGAGCAGGCGGTCCGACTCGGCGATCGCCTGCTGGATCATGGCCGGGTCGCCACCGGCCTCCTCGCTCTGGCGGCGCAGGGTCTCCAGCCGGTGGCGCAGCCGAGCCAGCGGCGTGCGCAGGTCGTGGGCGATGTTGTCGGATACCCGGCGCACGTTCTCCATCAGCGACTGGATGCGGTCGAGCATGTGGTTCAGGTTCTGCGCCAGGTCGTCGAATTCGTCGCCGGTGTGGCGCACCGGGATACGCTGGGACAGGTCGCCGTTCATGATGCGCCGGGCGGTGCGGTTGATCTGCTCGATGCGCCGGGCGCTGCTGCGGCTCATCATGATGCCTCCGGCCACCGCCAGGATCAGGGTCATCAGCAGGCCCCAGACCAGGGCGCGGATGATGCGGTCCTCCACCTCCTCCAGTTCGAACAGGTCGCGGCCCACCAGCAGCCGGTAGCCGCCGGGCAGGTCGAACACCCGGGCGCGCGCCCGGTGCACCGCCTCCCTGCCGTCGGTGCTGCTGCCGAGCTGGAAATCGAGCCAGCCGTCGGCATCGGGACGGGCATCGGGCCAGCGGTTCAGGTTGCCGACCACGGGGGTGCCGCCACGCCCCGTGAGCAGGTAGATGGAGGAGCCGGTGGGGCGCCGCGACAGCCGTTCCGAGATGGTGTCGCTGAGGCCGGCCAGGCCGTCGCGGCGGTAGCGCTCCGCCAGGCCGGTGATCTCCGCGTCCAGGGTGGCGTCCGCCTGCTTCCAGATGTAAGCGGCGGTGGACCAGTAGATGAATCCGAGCAGCAGCAGCACCGAGGTGCCGAACAGCCCCATGTAGACCAGGGCCAGGCGGAAGCTTGAGCTGTGCAGCAGGGAGGGGGTATCGCTCATCCGCCGTCGCCGTCCGGCGCCTTCAGCACATAGCCGGCGCCGCGCACCGTGTGCAGCAGGGGGGTGTCGAAACCCTTGTCGATCTTGTTGCGCAGGCGGCTGATATGGACGTCGATGACGTTGGTCTGGGGATCGAAATGGTAGTCCCACACCCCTTCCAGCAGCATGGTGCGGGTCACCACCTGGCCGGCGTGCTGCATCAGGTACTCCAGCAGCTTGAACTCCCGGGGCTGCATGTCGATGGTGCGGCCGGCGCGCCGGACGGTGCGGGTGAGGCGGTCCAGCTCCAGGTCGGCCACCTTGAGCCGGGTCTGCTCGCCGGCGGGATCGCCGCGGCGGCTCAGCGCCTCGATCCGTGCCAGCAGCTCGGCGAAGGCGAACGGCTTCACCAGGTAGTCGTCGCCGCCGGCCTTCAGTCCCTGCACCCGGTCGTCCACCTCGCCCAGGGCGCTGAGGATCAGCACCGGCGTCTTGCGCCCGGAGCTGCGCAGGGTCTTGAGGACGGAGAGCCCGTCCAGCCCCGGCAGCATGCGGTCGAGGATGATCAGGTCATAGTCCATCTCGATGGCCATGAACAGCCCCTCCTTGCCGTCGGCGGCATGATCGACGGTGTAACCGCTCTCCTTCAGTCCCTTGATCAGGTAGCTGGCGGTCTCGTGATCGTCTTCGACCAGTAACAGGCGCATGGGAGTCTCCTCGTTTTCCCGGAATTCTAACAGGATGTCGTGCAGATCCATCCATGGCCGGTTTCCTCCCGCCAGTGGCAGGCATGGGTTCCGGGCGGCAACCGGCCAATGGGTGGGGCGCCCCGCCGCGAAGCCAGCAGACACCCTCCGATGCGTTGGTCGCCCCCCGGCAATGGGATATCCGGTCCCCGCCTTTCCAATCCCCGCCGGCGGGATATAATCGTCTCCGACTGGTAACGGAATACGGATTGCGGTTGACCGCACGGGGCAGCGCGAACGACCAGGTCGGGTCTCCGGCAGACCGGGCGGCCCTGCCGGACGGGTACTTCCGCTTCCGGCGTTGCCGGATCGTGTTCCCGGCCAGGGAACTGTTTCGGTGTTTGGCAGGGGTTCTTCCGCGTCCCCGCGGGATGGGGCAAGGCGGCCTGCCGGACCCCCGCTCTCCACAGGAGTGACCACGGTGAGGTATCAGGGGCATCCTCGGCAGACCAGGGCAGTGATGGACCGGGGCCTGAAACGGTCGCTGCGCCTGCTGCTGCTGATCACCGGCCTGCTGGTGATCGACTCGGTCTACCTGCTGAGCGTCACCCTGCTGGAGCAGGCCGGTGCCGGCGACTACCAGGGCTACGCCTATCTGGTTCTGTTCCTGCTGCACCTGCTGCTCGGCCTGCTGGCGATCCCGCTGCTGCTCTGGTTCGGCATCCGTCACCTCAGGCGCGCGTTGCGGCATCCCAACCGCTACGCCGTGGCGGCCGGCCTGGCCCTGTTCGCCGGCTCGCTGCTGTTGCTGCTGACCGGCGTTCTGCTGACCCGTTTCGGTTTCCTGGAGATCGACGATCCCGGCTGGCGCCGGCTGCTCTACTGGGCCCATGTCCTGCTGCCGCTGCCGGTGGCCTGGCTGTTCGTGCTGCACCGCCTGGCCGGGCGCGCGGCCGACTGGCGGGTGGGCGGACGCTGGGCAGCGGCGACGGCGCTGTTTCTCGCCGTCATGCTGCTGCCGCCGCTGCTCGCCGGCGATGCCGCCGGTCCCGCCACCACCGTCTACGGCCCGTCGTTCGCCAGCGTCGGCGGCGGGACGCCGATCGACCCCGAACACCTGATGCAGGACGAGGTCTGCGCCGAGTGCCACCGCGACATCGCCGACCAGGCGGCCCAGGGCATGCACCGCTTCAGTTCGTTCAACAATCCCGCCTATCGTTTCAGCGTGGAGGAGGCGCGCCAGGTGCTGCTGCAGCGGGACGGCAGCGTGCAGACGGCGCGGCTCTGTGCCGCCTGCCACGACCAGGTACCGCTGTTCTCCGGCCGTTTCGACGACCCGGCCTACCAGCCCGACGACGATCCGGGCGGGCACGCGGGGATCACCTGCATCGGCTGTCACGGTATCACCGCCGTCGACAGCCCCGTCGGCAACGGCTCCTACCGCTTCGCCGATCCGCCCCGCTACCCCTTTGCCTTCAGCGACAATCCGCTGCTGCGGGCGATCAACCGTCAGCTGATCAAGGCCAAGCCGGAGTACCATCGCAAGACCTTTCTCAAGCCGGTGCACCGCAGCGCCCTGTTCTGCTCCTCCTGCCACAAGGTGCACCTGCCCTATGCCCTGAACAACTACCGCTGGCTGCGGGGCCAGGATCACTACGACAGCTTCCTGCTCAGCGGCGTCTCCGGTCACCGGGTGGACAGCTTCTACTATCCGCCGAAGGCGGTGCCCAACTGCGCCTACTGCCACATGCCGCTGACCGCCGCCGACGACCCCGCCGCCCGGGATTTCAACGGCAGCGGCCGGCGCAGTGTCCACAGCCACCTGTTTCCCGCCGCCAACACGGCGGTCCCGGCGATGCTGGGCCGGGCGCTGGCCGGCAACGCCACGCGGCGTGGCATGCTGTCGCGCGCGGCCCGGGTCGATATCTTCGGCCTGAAGGAGGGTGGTGACGTGGACGGGCGCCTGCTGGCGCCGCTGCGACCGCAGTTGCCGGCGCTCCAGCCGGGCCGGCGCTACCTGCTGGAGACGGTGGTCCGCACCCTCACCATCGGCCACCAGCTGACCCAGGGCACCAGCGACTCCAACGAGCTGTGGCTGGAGGTGACGGTGTCGGCCGGCGGCCGCGTGATCGGGCACAGCGGCGGGCTGGACGACAGGGGGGAGGTGGATCCCTGGGCCTACTACCTCAACGCCTACCTGCTCGACCGCGAGGGCAACCGGATCGAGCGGCGCAACGCCCAGGACATCTACGTGGCCCTGTATGATCACCAGATCCCTCCCGGCGCCGCCAGCGTGGTCCACTACGGCTTCACCGTGCCCCGGGACGCCACCGGGCCGGTGACCATCGAGGTGAAGCTGAACTACCGCAAGTTCGATTCCCGCTTCCTGCGTCACCTGCGCGGCGACGACGGCCGCGGCAACGACCTGCCGGTCACGGTGATGGCCAGCGACCGGCTGGTGCTGCCCCTGGCCGGCGCCGAAGCGACGGCGCAGGAGCGTGCGATCCCGACCTGGGAGCGCTGGAACGACTACGGCATCGGTCTGTTGCGGGAAGGGGGCCGGGGGGGCGCCCGCGGCGAGCTGCGCCAGGCCGCGGCGGCGTTCCGCCAGGTGGAGCGGCTGCGGCCGGGCGCCGGGGCGCTGAACCTGGCGCGGGTCTACCTGAAGGAGGGGCGGCTGCAGGAGGCGGCGGACGCCCTCGGCCGGGCGGCGCAGGATCCGGAGACCCCGCCCTGGACCCTGGCCTGGTTCAGCGCCCTGGTGGAGCACCAGAGGGGCAACCTGGAGCGGGCCGCGTCCCTGCTGCAGGATCTGGCGGCGACCCGCTATGCCGCCGCCCGTGAGCGGGGATTCGATTTCTCCCGGGATACCCGGCTGCTGAACCTGCTGGGCCGGATCGACTACGAGCGCTCGCGCCGTCTCCGTGGCGATGCCGGTGCCGACCGGCGGCGGGCGCTGCTGCAGCAGGCGCGGGAATGGCTGCAGAAGAGCCTGGAGATCGACCCGGAGAATGCCACCGCCCACTACCGCCTGGCCCTGGTCGAGGAGGGCCTCGGCGACCGGGATGCGGCCGCCCGCCACCGGCGACTGCACCAGCGCTACCGCCGCGACGACCAGGCGGTGGAGCAGGCGGTGACCCGCCACCGGCGCCGCAATCCGGCGGCCAACCATGCGGCCCAGGCGATCGCGGTGTACGATCTCCAGCGGGCCGGCGACGGCTCCGGCAGCGCGGACAGGGCACTGGCCCGGGCCGGCAGGAACGAAGGGGAGACGCGGTTGTGAAGGATTCGGACGACGGCAGGGGGATCGGCCACGGCGAGGCGGTGATCCGGCGCGCATTCCGGCGCTCCCTGCTGGTGCTGGCGCTGCTGGCCCTGGCCGGGGCGGCGCTCTATCTGTGGCTGCGTCCGCCGGCGGCGCCTCCGCCGCTGGAAGAGGCGCGGGTGGCGCCGCCGGTGACACCGCCGGAACAGCCGGCCGGGGGGCCGCCGCCGGTCCCCTTCACCGACATCACCCGGCAGGCCGGCATCGGCTTCCGCCACGTCAACGGCGCCTATGGCGAGCGGCTGATGCCGGAGACCATCGGCAGCGGTGCCGCCTTCATCGACTACGACAACGACGGTGACCAGGACCTGTTCCTGGTCAACTCCCGCCATTGGCCGGGACAGGCGCCCGAGGGGGCGGATGCGGCGCCGCGCCAGGCCCTCTACCGCAACGACGGCAGCGGCCGGTTCGAGGATGTGAGCGAGGAGGCGGGCGTGGCCCTGTCGCTCTACGGCATGGGCGTGGCGGTGGGGGACTACGACAACGACGGCTGGCCCGACCTGTTCATCAGCGCGGTCGGCCGGGACCGGCTGCTGCACAACGAGGGCGGACGCTTCCGCGACGTCACCGACAGCGCCGGCGTCGGCGGCGGCGACCACGACTGGAGCAGCAGCGCCGCCTTCCTGGACATCGACAACGACGGTGACCTGGATCTGTTCGTCGGCCGCTACGTGCGCTGGTCCCGTGACATCGATCTGGAGATCGATTTCCGTCTCACCGGGCTGGGGCGGGCCTATGGCGCGCCGGACCACTTCGTCGGCAGCCACAGCGTGCTGTTCCGCAACGAGGGTGGCGGCCGCTTCCGAGACATCTCCGCCGAGGCCGGCATCCAGGTCAGCGAACCGGGATCGGGACTGCCGGCGGGCAAGGCGCTGGGGGTGCGTCCCACCGACTACGACCGGGACGGCTGGATCGACATCCTGGTGGCCAACGACACCACCCGCAACTTTCTGTTCCACAACCTGGGGGACGGACGGTTCGAGGAGGTGGGCGTGTTCGAGGGCATCGCCTACGACCGTGACGGCAAGGCGACCAGCGGGATGGGGATCGACGCCGCCTGGTTCCGCAACGACCGCGACCTGGGGGTGGTGATCGGCAATTTCGCCAACGAAATGAGCTCGCTCTATGTCACCGCGGGCGGGCGGCCGCCGTTCGCCGACGAGGCGGTGCTGGAGGGGCTGGGGCCGCCGTCGCGGCTGGTGCTCACCTTCGGCGTGCTGTTCCTCGACTACGACCTGGATGGCCGTGAGGATCTGCTCCAGGTCAACGGCCACCTGGAACACGAGATCAACAAGGTGCAGCCGAGCCAGCAGTATGCCCAGCCACCACTGCTGCTGTGGAACTGCGGTGACCGCTGCCGGCAGCGCTTCGTCCCGGTGGAGGAGGCGGGTGACCTGGGGCGGCCGCTGGTGGGGCGTGGCGTCGCCAGCGCCGATATCGATGGCGACGGCGACCTGGACCTGCTGCTGACCCAGAACGGGCGGGCGCCGGTGCTCCTGCGCAACGATCAACGCCTGGGGCGCCACTGGCTGCGGCTCCGGCTCAAGGGGGTGGGCGCCAACCGCTCCGCCATCGGCGCCCGGGTGGAGCTGACCGCCGGCGGCATGGTGCAGCGCCGGGAGCTGGTGCCGGCGCGCGGCTTCCTGTCCCAGCAGGAGCTGCCCCTGACCTTCGGCCTGGGCGATGCCACCCGGGTGGATTCGCTGCTGATCCACTGGCCCGGTGGCGCGACCCAGCAGGTGGAGGTGGCGGAGGTCGACCGCCTCGTCGAGGTGGAGGAGCGGCCGTGATCCCCCGGTCGCTGGTCCGTCTGCTGGGGGCGGTGGCGTGGCTGGTGATCGCGGTGCCGGCCGTAGCCGACCTGCTCAGCGAGCCACCGCCGGCATGGCGCGATCGGCTGCAGGCGGTGCCGGAGGCGGACATCGCCGGGGCCGAGCCGGCGGTGCAGGGCGCCCTGCGGGAGGCCCGGAGCGAGGTCGGGCGCCTGCTCGGCGCAGCCACGGCGGCGCCGGCGGAGGAGCTCGCCGCCGCCTACGGCCATCTCGGCAACCTGTATCAGCTCTACGACGTCCACACCCTGGCCGACCTCTGCTACCGCAACGCCCGCGTGCTCGACCCCGGCGACCGGCGCTGGCCCTATTACCAGGGCTACCTGGCGCTGCAGGACGGGCGGCTGCAGCAGGCCCTGGATCACTTCGACGGGTTGGCGCGGCGGCAGCCGGACGATCCGCTGCTGGCGCTGCGGCGGGGCCAGGCCTGGTACGAGCTCAACCGCCTGGAGCGGGCCCGGCCGCTGCTGGAGCAGGCGGCGCGGGTTCCCGGGCTGGAGGCGGCGGCCCGCTACTATCTGGGCCAGATGGCGCTGCAGGCACGGGACTACGCCGGGGCGAAGCGGCAGCTGCAGCGGGTCCTGGCGCTGGACCCGGCGGCGGACCGGGTCCACTATCCGCTGGCCCGGGCCTGGCGCGGGCTGGGGGAGACGGAGCGGGCACGGCAGCACCTGGCGCGGCGGGGGCAGCGCATGCCGGCGGTGGACGACCCCCTGCTGCAGCGGCTCGACGCCCTGCGCCGCGGGGCACGCCCCCTCTATGGCCGCGCCCTGAAAGCGGTGGAGCAGGGCGACTACGACGCCGCCGTGACCCTGTTCCGCGAAGGCCTGCAGCGGGATCCGGACAATCCCGATGCCCGGGTCAGCCTGGCCCGGGCCCTGTTCCTCTCCGGTCGACCGGGGCGGGCCCGGCAGCAGCTGGAGACGGTGCTGCAACAGCACCCCGAGCACCCGCTGGCCCGCTTCCTGCGCGGGGTGCTGAACGACCTGGACGGTGCCGGGGAGGCGGCGATCGACGACTACCGGCGGGTGATCGCAGGGGATTCCGGGCACGCAGGCGCCCTCTTCTTCCTCGCCAACCGGCTGCTGCGGGCGGGCCGTTTCCGGCAGGCGGCGGAGGCCTATGCCGGCTCCCTCGACGGCGGCATGGAGAATCCCTTCGCCGGCCTCTACCGGCTGGTCGCCCTGCACCATGCGGGCGAGCCGGATGCGGCGCTGCTGCCGGCGTTGCGGCGGGAGATCGAACGCCAGCCCGGCTTTCCGGTACTGGAGTACGCCCTGGTGCGCCTGCTGGCGCTGAGCCGGGATCCGGCGGTGCGTGATCCGGCAGCGGCCCTGGCCCGGGCGCGGAGCTCCCTCGCCGTGACCCCGTTCCCGCCCTTCCTCCAGGCCTACGCCCTGGCCCTGGCTGCGGCGGGAGAGTGGCAGCAGGCGGCGGAGCTGCTGTCGCCGGAACAGGGGCAGGGGGGGCGGCCCGGGGCGGCGGCGAAGGACGGCCCCGTCGCCGGGCTGGTCCGGCGCCGGCAGCTGCCCACGGAGTTCTGGCCGCTGGACGATCCGCTGCTCTCCCCCGGACCGGTGGATGCAATGGCCGTGTTCCGTGAATACCCGGCGGCGGTACCGTTTTGAACGTAACGGCGCCGTTTCGTCGGCAGAGGTAGGGTGCCATGCTGGTCGATCTGGTCCTGGGTGTTGCCACCATGCTGCTGTGCCTGCTGCTGCAGCTGCTCCTGCTGGTGGTCTCCCTGCGCTTCTACCTGCGTCATCGTCACATGGTCCGGACCGGCTCCTTTGCCAGGGGGCTGGAGTTGATCGGTGGGGTGATGCTGTTGCTGCTGCTCGGCAACCTGACGCAGATCGCCATCTGGGCCGGCCTGTTCCTCCAGCTGGAAGAGTTCGGCCGGTTCAGCGCGGCGTTCTATCATTCGGCGGTCAACTTCTCGACCCTGGGATACGGAGATGTCGTGATGTCGCCCCGTCACCGGCTGCTGGGGCCGCTGGAGTCCCTCAACGGCATCCTGATGATCGGTGTCTCCACCTCGTCGCTCACCTGGGGGGTGCAGCACGCCATCAAGACCGCCCTGCAGGCCCGCGGCGTGGATCTGGAACTCTGACGGGACCCGGCCGGGCGGGCGGTCACGGGGGGGACAATGAAACGGCGGCCTCGCGGCCGCCGTGTCGGGGTCCTTGCCACTGACTCCCGGTTACTTGGCTTCGGTCGTCGCCGGAGCCGTCGGTACCACCGGGGCCACCGGCGCTACCCAGGGATAGGCGCCATAGCCGTAGCCCGGATAACCCCAGGCGGGATAGCCGTAGCCGTAGTA
>DRKP01000066.1 GCA_011051715.1 Sedimenticola thiotaurini
ACATGCCACTCATGCCACTAGCCGGGTAGAAGAAGATCTGGCCCTGGGGGGTGATCCGGAAATAGCCGCTCATTCCGGACATGCCACTCATGCCGGACATGCCGCCCATGCCGGACATACCACTCATGCCGGACATGCCACCCATGCCGGACATGCCGCTCATGCCACCCATGCCGCTCATGCCGGACATGCCGCCCATTCCGGACATGCCGCCCATGCCGGACATGCCACCCATGCCATACATGCCGGACATACCCGACATGCTGGCCGAGGCAAAAGGCGAGGCTGCCAGCGTGATTGCCGCTGCCATACCAATGGCCTTCATTCCTTTCACCAGACTACGCATTCGAAATTTACGCATTGTGCTCCTCCATCATTGAATCCAAATGATCTAACTGAAAAGTCGGTTCGATCCACTCAGCGGATCGTTCCTCCCCTTGTTTCCGCGCGATCAAGACCGGCGGTATACCGACCATCAGCCAGTGGTACCTGTATGAGAAGAGGGTCTCCCCCCGTCCATCACGCTACCCGTACAGCTGATGCCGATGATTGATGAAACTGGTCGATCCCCGGGCTACTGTCGGTGCCAACCACGGATGTCGTAATATCCGTTCATCCCCGAGTGAATGAACGGCGTGTACCAATACCCCTGGTTATCGAGAAAATAGAGGCTCTTGGGATAGGGCCTGCTGATGCCCGTGAGTGCATGTTCATACCAGGACCGGTCGTGATGCACCCATTCGATGACCGGTGCACCCGCCGGGCGCCGGTCTGGTTGCAGGCCGGCGATGGGGTAGGCGACGGCGGTGGCAGAGACCACCCCGCCGGTCACGACAAACATTGCCCATATCAGGCGTCGCATACTGCTTGGCATCGAGATCCCTCCTGTTTCGGCGGCCACCGTCGGCGCACCAGTGGCTGGCGTAACAGGGATTGCAATGCCCATGCCAGACCAGCCACGCGGATCCCATCCGGTTGATTCATTGGGGGATTTCCATCGGATTACTGCCCCGGTCCGCCCACCGCGCCAAACCCTGATCCTGTCAAATTGGCAGGACCCCAGGGGCCTGCCGGGCTAGCACGCTGATTTTCCGAAGAATTGCATTCTGCCAATCTGGCAGGAGCGGCCGGAGATGGCGTCACACCGGTGGCGCCCGGAACGGTCGCCACCGGAGACACGGGATCAATAGAGGGGGATAACGCGTCCGTCCTGAGAGCGGATCACCAGCTGATTCTTCAACCGGTACGGCGGCTTGCTGTCGACGATACTGACCAGATAGATCCAGTTCACCTTCCTGATCCTGCCGACGGTGAGTCGCCCCTGCTGTTGCTGTACCCAGCGCCTCGCGATACGCTGCGCCTCCCCCCAGGTGTCGACCGGCAGTTTCACCCCGGCCTGCTCGGCGAGCGTCGGCTCGGTTGCAGATGATTCCGGTGGCACTCCCGCCGCGTCCCGCGGGTAGAGAACCAGACTGCCATCGGGTCGCCGTTCAGTTCGCCATCCCGACTGTTCCACCGCCTGCCGGACCGCGGCCAGGTCATCCTGCCGCACGCGTTTGTCCAGGGTCTTCTCCACCGGCACACCCGGGCTGGTCCCGGGAAAGAGCAGGAGGTCGCCCCCTTCCTTTTTCTCCACCGTCCATCCACTCGCCAGCAACAGCGCCCTGACATCATCCAGAGGGGCGACCCTCTCTCCGGCCGCCGTTACGCCACCTCCATCCTTTGGATACAGCAGCAGGCTGCCATCGGCATCCCGTTCGACCCGCCAGCCCCTCTCCTCCAGCCGGGCCTGCAGTGTGGCCAGGTCCTGTTGCGGGATGGTCGTCTTTCCGTCCTCTGCGGGAGCGGTCGCGGCCGGGGTCCTGGTGGCGGGCCAGAGCAGCAGATCCCCATCCGGGGAGCGCTCGACCCGCCAGCCCAGGGGTTCGAGCCGCTGCTGCAGTGTCTCCAGATCACCGCTGACGATCCGGTCTTCCCCGGATGCCGCCGGCGGAATCACTGCCGCCGCCACGACACAAAGGGCAAGCAGCACGCTCCTCGTCGATCCTGTCGGTCTCATGATCTCCTCCTCGCTTATGAAATCACCGGACAAAAAAGCCAATCCTATCGGCTTGCAATCACCGTGCCATGGAGATACACATCCGGATCTTCACCTTCGCCGCCCCGCCCCGTCCCCGGCGTCAACGTCGGCTGCCATCGACTGTGACCATGGGTATTGTCGCTTGCTGCAGGCCGGCACGGCATGCTTCGAAGATGAAGGCAAAACACCGTACTCATGTGTCGAAGGGTCCGGAGCTGTGGTAAGGTTCCAGCGGCCGGGGCCGGCATGTCCAGGCCGGTTGGAGCACTTTCCGGGCCTTCCGTCGTCCGGGTCGTGACAATCTGGCAGGATCCCGTTTCCGGCCCCTGGATCTCCCGCCAGGAGGCGACGGCTATGCAGAAAGGGTTGCTCGACTGGATCTCGGCCAGCCTCAACCGCAAGTTCATCGCCGGCACCACCGCCGGTCTGGCCGCCTTCTCGCTGCTGTTCCTGGTGCTGTTTCTCGGCATGTACCGGAATCAGCTGCAGGAGGAGCGGGCCAGTGCGGCCGAGCAGGTCAACAGGTTGTTGCAGACCTCGCTGGAGGCAGCCATGCTGCGGCGGGATCTGGACATGCTGCGGGGTATCATCGACCAGTTCGGGCGCCAGCGGAACATAACCGCCATATCGATCATCAACCGCAGCGGGAATATCCGTTTCAGCAACCGGCCGGACTCGATCGACCAGCCTGCCAGGATCGACTGTGCCGGATGCCGCTTCGACCCGGCCGGCACCACCACGCCGTTCAGTTATTTCACCCGTAACCGGAACGGGGTCGACGTACTGCGCACCATCCACCCGGTGCTGAACCGGCCACCATGCCGGGAATGCCATGGCGACGCCGCAGACCACCCGGTCAACGGCAGCCTGGTGGTGGACTACGATGCCTCGTCGATCCAGCAACACGCCCGGCACACCACCCTGGCTCTGATGGGCGCCGGTTCCATCATCGTGTTCGTCAACCTGCTCGGCGGCTGGTGGTTCATCCGCCGCTACATCCTGCGGCCGGTGCACCTGCTGGAGCAGGGCAGCCAGTCGTTGAGCGAGGGTGACCTGGAGGCCCGGGTGGAGATCCCCGGGGGGGACGAACTGGCCCGCCTCGGCCACCGTTTCAACCGCATGGCGGACAACCTGCAGCAGACCCTGCTGGAGCTGCGGAAGAATCAGCGCTTCCTGCAGGAGCTGGTGGACGCCAATCCGGATGGCATCCGGGTCATCGACGACGACTACAACGTGGTGCTGGCCAACAAGGCCTATTGCAGGCAAACCGGGCTGAGCCCGGAACAGGCGGTACGAACCAGCTGCCATCAGGCCACTCACCAGCGCCCGGAACCCTGTGCTCCGACGCTGGTCAGCTGCCCGCTGGCCAGGATCGGCAACGACGGCAGACCGGTCAAGACCCTGCACCGCCATACCGACGCCGAGGGAAAACAACGGGCGATGGAGATCTACGCAGCCCCCATG
This sequence comes from Sedimenticola thiotaurini, assembly GCA_011051715.1. Classification (GTDB taxonomy): domain Bacteria; phylum Pseudomonadota; class Gammaproteobacteria; order Chromatiales; family Chromatiaceae; genus HyVt-443. Next base: position 3,545 of record DRKP01000066.1, read on the forward strand.
CATCTGCAGGACCCGGACCTGGAGTGGGGAGGCCGTCGCTTCATTGTCGAATCGATTCGCGACCTGGAACAGGAGACCCTGATCTCCCACGAACAGAAGTTGTCGCAGATCGGACGACTCGCCGCCGGCGTGGCCCACGAGATTCACAACCCGCTGGCCTCGGTGCGCCTGGCGCTCGATTCCCTGTTCCGCTTCAGCGACGCCCAGGGCAATCGCCTGCCAGGGGAGATCCATGCCGCCATGGAACTGGTGGACAGGGAGATCGACCGCTGCATCGAGGTCACCGAGCGGCTGCTCAAGCTCAGCATGTTCGCCGGGGGACAACCCCAGATCGTCCATCTCAACCAGGCCATCAGTGAAACCCTCAGCCTGTTGCAATGGGAGGCGGAGGAAGACGGCATCCGCATCGAGCAGTCCCTGGCCACGGACGACCCGCGCATCGTCGCCAACGAGAGCGACGTGCGCATCATCGTACTCAATCTGGTACAGAATGCATTTCACGCCATGCCGGACGGTGGCCTGCTCCGGGTTTCCAGCCGCCGCGTGGGAGGGGATGTGGAGATGTGTTTCCATGACAGTGGAAGAGGCATCCCGCTGGAGGATCTGCGCTCCATCTACGATCCCTTCTTCAGTCGCCGGGCGGATGGAAAGGAAGGCACCGGACTGGGGCTGTCGATCACCCGCAAGCTGGTGGAGGGGCATGGCGGATCGATCCGGGTGGAGAGCTCTCCGGACGAAGGGACCTGTTTCTGCATCCGCTTCCCGGATCCGGATACCGAGGAGGAGCAAGCACAGTGAAAGGCAACATCCTGGTGATCGAGGACGATCGCGTACTGAACGGCCTGATCGTGGAACATCTGCGGGGACTCGGCTACGAGCCGACCCCGGCACTGAGCTGGGCCCAGGCCCGTGACCATCTCCACCGCCGGGAGCCGAAGCTGATCATCATGGACGTACGCCTGCCGGACGCCAACGGGGTCGAGCTGCTCAACGAGCTCTCCCTGGTCAGCCCGGTGATCCTGCTCACCGCCTTCGGCTCGGTACGCGACGCGGTGGAGGCGATGAAGGCGGGCGCCAGTGAATACCTGCTCAAACCCATCACCCTGGACGAACTGGAGCTGGTGGTGGAACGGGTGCTGTCGGCCGCAGACCTGGAGTCGGACCACCGCTTCTGCAAGCAGCTGCTGCAGTCGCAGGCGGACCGTTTCATGATCGGCAGCAGTCCCGCCCTCAACGAGGTGCAGCAGCTGATCGAGGCGGTGGCACCGAACGACATTTCGGTACTGATCCAGGGTGAGAGCGGTGTCGGCAAGGAGCTGGTCGCCCAGGCGATCCACGACTGCAGTGCCCGCAGCGGTCGCAATTTCGTCGCCGTCGACTGCTGCACCCTGCAGGAGAAGCTGTTCGAGTCCGAGGTGTTCGGCCACGAACGTGGCGCCTTCACCGATGCCAAGCGGCAGAAGAAGGGTCTGATCGAGGGGGCCGAAGGCGGGACCCTGTTCCTGGACGAGATCGGTGAGATCGAACCGGCCATCCAGGCCAAGCTGCTGCGGGTGCTGGAGACCGGCAAGTTCCGCCGCCTCGGCGGCACCCGCGACCTGGACGCCAATGTGCGCATCGTCGCTGCCACCAACCGGGACCTGGAGCGGATGAGCCGTGATGGCGGCTTCCGCTCCGATCTCTACTACCGCCTCGCCGCCTTCGTCATCGACGTGCCGCCCCTGCGCCAGCGGCGGGAGGACATCCTTCCGCTGGCCAAACACTTCGTCGAGAACCACAACTTCTCCAAGCGCATCGACAAGCGCTTCTCCACCACCGCCCAGCACATGCTCACCGCCTACGACTGGCCGGGCAACATTCGCGAGCTGAAGAATATCGTCGAGCGCGCCATCATCCTCTCCGGCGACAGCCCGGTGATCCGTCCGGAGCACCTCTCCTTCAGCTCCTCGCAGCTGAGTATGGAGGCCGGCTTCAGCCTCAACTTCGACGTGGAACCGACCCTGCAGGAGATCGAGCGCCGCTACCTGGAGCAACTGCTGGAGCGCTACTCCGGCCACCGCTCGCGCATCGCCCGCATCCTCGGTATCAGCGAGCGCAGCGTCTACCGGATGCTGGAGAAACACGGTCTGCGCGACCGGCAGGAGATCGCCGCCGACCGGCGCTGACGATCACCCGCAGAGTTTCTATTCCGTGTTCCAGCGATTACACTACGCCCGGACAGAGCGGGGACGAAGACAGCATACCGAAGCCCCGTTTCACCAGTAGCCCGGCTGGATACCCCGCCGGCCCTGCGATGGACCCGATTCGTGAGACTGACCCTGGACCAGTTCAGACAATGGCGGCACCGCAACATCACCCTGCTGGGGATGTCGGGCGTGGGCAAGACCCACCTCGCCTCCATGCTGCGCGAGCACGAGTGGTTCCACTACTCGGTCGACTACCGCATCGGCACCCGCTATCTGGACGAGGAGATCATGGATCTGATCAAGTGGCAGGCGATGCAGGTACCCTTCCTGCGCGACCTGCTGCGCAAGGACTGGATCTACATCCGTAACAACATCAAGGTCAACGATCTGGGGCCGGTGCTCAGCTTCGTCGGCAAACTGGGCAACCCGGAGCTGGGGGGCGTGCCGCTGGAGGAGTTCCAGCGCCGCCAGGCCCTGTACCGGGCAGCCGAGATACGCGCCATCCACGACATCCGCCTGTTCATCGACAAGGCCCAGGACATCTATGGCTACAGCCACCTGGTCAACGACGTCGCCGGCAGCCTGTGCGACCTGGAGGACGACGGCGCCATCGGCGAACTGATCCGGCATACCCTCATCCTCTACATCGAGGTGACCGAGCCGGAAGAGGAGCAGGAGCTGATCCGCCGCGCCCAGTCGTCGCCGAAGCCGCTCTACTTCCGTCCCGACTTCCTGCAGCTGGCGGTGCGCGACTACCTGGCGGAGCACAACATGGAGTACGCGGCGGAGATGGATCCGGAGGATTTCACCCGCTGGGTGTTTCCGCGCCTGTTCGCCGCCCGCGTCCCCCGCTACCGGGCGATCGCCGATCCCCACGGCTATACCGTGACCTCGCGCGAAGTGAGCCGGGTGCGGGACGAGGCCGATTTCATCGAGATGGTGGAGCGGGCCATCGACCGGCAGCAGGGAGGATAGGCCAACCATGCCCCTGGTCGCCCACAACGCCCTGCCCACCTTCGACCGGCTGCGCCGGGAAGGACAGACCATCCTGGAGACCGGCCGCGCCCTGCACCAGCACATCCGTGAGCTGCACATCGGCCTGCTCAACATGATGCCCGATGCCGCCCTGCAGGCCACCGAGCGCCAGTTCTTCCGCCTGGTCGGCGAAAGCAACCCGATCGCCCAGTTCTATGTCCATCCCTTCACCCTGCAGGAGCTGCCGCGGGGTGAACAGGCCCGGCAGCACATCGACCGTTACTACGACACCTTCGAGCAGCTGCAGCAGGAGGGGCTGGACGCACTGATCATCACCGGTGCCGCCCCCATTCACCCGGAACTGTCCCAGGAACCGTTCTGGGAGCCGTTGCGCAGGGTGATCGAATGGGCCGGCGACAACGTCACCTCCACTCTCTGTTCCTGCCTCACCACCCACGCAGTGCTGGAGGCCTTCCACGGACAGAAGCGGATCCCCCTCGGTTACAAGCGCTGGGGCGTCTACAAGCACCGGGTGGTGGACCGCACCCACCCGCTGGTTCATGACGTCAACACCCTGTTCGACGTGCCCCACTCGCGCTACAACGAGGTGACCAGGGACCAGTTCGAAAAGGCGGGACTGCACATCCTGGTGGAGAGCGAGGCGGCAGGCGTCCACCTGGCGGTGAGTCACGACCGCATCCGCATGGTCTATTTCCAGGGTCACCCGGAATACGATACGGTCAGCCTGGCGAAGGAGTACAAGCGCGAGGTGATGCGCTTTGCCAGTGGCGACCGCCCGGACTATCCGCCGTTTCCGGACAATTTCTTCCAGCTCAGGGAACAGGCGATCCTGGACGAATACCGGGTACGGCTGCAGCGGGCGCTGGAGCTGGGCGAAGAGATCCCCCCCTTCCCCGACCGCCTGATCACGCCACGCCTGAACAACACCTGGCACGACACCGCCGAGGGGATCGTGGCCAACTGGATCGGCGCCGTCTACCAGCTCACCCACCGCGACCGCAAGCGCCCGTTCATGGATGGCATCGATCCACGGGATCCGTTCGGTCTCGGCCTGGTGTGAACACCCCATGCCCGGCCTGAATCGGATGGGGTGGAGGGTGGTGGTTCTCGCCTGGCTGCCGGCCGTCTCCGCCGCCGCCACCGACGATGGCGGCAACTGGCTGCAACTGCGGCGTCTGAACCAGGAGAGCAGTCAGCAGCTGGAGTCGCAGCAGCGACCGCCGCGGCTCGACGACGGCAGGCGGCGCGCACTGCCCGGGCGCGACACCGAAACCCCGGAGGTGACGGAGAAGAAGCTGCCGCCGCCACAGCCGGACGGGCAGTTGTACCAGCAGCAGCGGTTGCAGCAGCGGGCGCTGCAGGAGCAGCAGCGGCGGCGCCTGATCACGGAACAGCATCGCAGCCAGGCGCTGGAAAACGGGGTGCCGGGAAGCGACCCCGCCGGGGCGGTTCGCCAGCAGCAGTTCCGGATGCAGCAGCAGAACCAGCTGCGCGGTTTCCAGCTGCAGCAGCAGATACAGCAGGGAATCCGGCGCTGAAGCGGGACCCGGGAGCCTGTCGGACTTGATGCTGTCTGGCTGCAAATCCCTGGATGGCGATCAGCTCAGCTTGTCGAACTCGTTGAATGGCGGTGCCATTCGCCTCATTCGATAAACCGATTTGCTTCGCCCCCAGTGATTTTCGCTTCAAACGATCAAGTCCGACAGATTCCTATTTCATCATCATTCCACCCTGGCCGTGCTGCATGTTCATGCCGCCGCCCTGCTTCATCATCTTCATCTGCAGTTTCTTCACCGGCGCCGTCACCGTGGTGCGACTGCCATCCTTGAACACCAGGGTGATGGCCACCTGCTGCTCCGGCATCAGCTGCTGTTTCAGGCCGATCAGCATGACGTGATAGCCCCCCGGCTGCAGTCTGGTCTCCTTGCCGGCCGGAAGATCGATGCTGTCGACCCGGCGCATCTGCATCATCCCGTCCTTCTTGAGGTGGGTATGCAGCTCGACCACCTTGGCCACCGGGCTCTCGGCATCCAGCAGCACATGGTCGGTTGCGGAGCCGTTGGTGAGGGTCATGAAGGCGGCGCTGTTGGGCTGTCCCGGCGGCACCGCCCGGGCATAGGCGCCGGAGACGGTGACGTCGTCCGCCGCCTTGCCGGCCATGGCCGGGCCGGCCACCAGCAGGGCGGTGATTCCCAGGGCGGTGACAATGGTGCATCTGTTCATTCTGTCTCTCCTGTCTGTCTGTGGTTCATCGTGCCCGCCGATGCTGCCGGTTGCGCATGGAAACGGCCGCCTATTCGGCAAGGTAGCGTTTCAATACCTCGAGAATCCGTTCCGGCGGCGTGCCGTGGTGCAGCGTCTCCCTTAGCCGTCCCTGCTTGTCGATCACATAGAGATCGGCCGAGTGATCCACCAGGTAACCCGCCGCCGAGTCCTGCCTGACGATGCGGTAGGCCGCGCCATACTGCCGCGCCACCCGCTGCAACTGTTCCGGTGTCCCGGTCACACCCAGGATCGCGGGATGGAAATAGGCGGCATACTCCCGCAGCCGCTCCACGCTGTCCCGTTCCGGATCGACGCTGATGAACAGGGCCTGAAAGCGGGCCAGCTCCTGCGTCGACAACTCGTTGAGGGCGGCGCTCAGCAGACCCAGGCTGGTGGGGCAGATGTCGGGACACCAGGTATACCCGAAATAGAGCACCACCACCTTGCCCCGCAGCTGCTCGAGGGAGACCGGCCCGTCGGCCGACTGGAGCACGAAGTCCCCCCCCTTCGGCGGGCCCGACAGATGACCGCCGTCGTTCTCTCCGGGGTGCCAGGAGACCATGACCCAGGCCAGGGCCAGGGCCAGGGAGACGACCAGGATCCAGGGCAGCAACCGTTTCATGAGCGCCCCCTCACTGCTTCCCCAGCGAGACGCCGGGCTTGACGGTGATGAAGCGGAAGGGGGCCGCAACCACTCCGTCGCCGGTATGGACCAGGACCCGGGCCTCCCACTCCATGGCGTCCCGAACGCACACCGGGATCACCGCCTCGCCCTCGAAGCGGCCATTGCCGGCGGCAGAGAGCCTGGGCCGGTTGTACCCCATGTTCATGTCCACACCCTGCAGGTCCACCTCCACCTCGCGGGCGTCGATCCCGTCCACCTGCACCTGGAAGCGGAGCGGCTGGATCACGGGGATGTCCCGGGGCTCGATGCCGAAGCGGATCCGGCCGCCACCGGGAAGGGTGTCGGTGCAGGGACCGGCGCGCAGATCGCAGTCCGGGTCCAGCGGTGCTTCGGCCACCAGCTCGGGATGCAGCACCGGCCACACCTTGTAGGCGGCGACACCGGCCAGTGCCAGGAACAGGCCACCCGCCAGCAGCCAGAGAAGGGTCGTAGTTCGTTTCACGGTCACCTCGGAACGGAGTGCCGGCCATCCTAGTGGGCGGACCGGCATGGAGCAATTGACGATCATCAAGAGAGGGCGCCGGGGGTGGCGAAGTTCCCCGGAACGGCTGAATAATGGGGGATTTCACACAGTGGTGCGGCAAATCACCCGTTTTTCCCGCTCACCTCCAGGCTTCAGCCGTTGCGCAACAGCGTTGAAGTGCGCAGCCGTTCGCACACCGGATCGACCACAGAGACACAGAGCACACAGAGATCCAAGAAATGCTTCACTCCTGACGAGAAGATCTCCGTGGTCGATCATCGGGGCCGGCATACGGGCACAGCCGGGCGTCGTCGGGTTTCAACCACAGAGACACAGAGCTCACAGAGATCCAAAGAATGCTTTACGCCTGACGAAAAAATCTCCGTGGTCGATGATCGGGGCCAACGATCCGGGCGCGGCCGGGGCTTCGCCTGGCTGCAGGGGTGGCCAGGGCCGGTTCCTGCGCCGTCGACGGGTCAGGGCAGGTCGCTGCGACGGAACAGGAGGTAGCCGGCGGCGGCGCAGGCGGTACCGAGCAGCACCGGGTAGATCAGGGCATAGGCGATGTAGCCGGCCTGGCCGAAGTTGTCCAGAATCACGTAGGCGGCGGGGCCGAGCAGCACCAGCTGGGAGTCGAACAGCATCATGCTGGCGGTGCGGAACACCTGCATCGGGTTGGCCAGGGCGATGGCGATCACCGAATCGGGCGGCATGTTCTCCTGGATCATGATGCCGAGCAGGATCAGGTCGAGGAACAGCAACAGGGTCAGCCACACCACGAAGGCGGCGCCCTGGGCCACGTCGGAGGAGCGCGCCAGGGTGGAGATCAGCATGCCGATGCCGAGGAAGCACCAGGCCAGCGCCATCAGCAGGGCGGTGTAGTAGATCAGCAGGTACCAGGGCACCTCCACCCCCCGCGCCACGCCCCAGACCACCGCCCCGATCATGGCCAGGAACACCGGCAGGAACACCATGGCGAAACGACCGAGAATCTTGCCCCAGTACCAGGCACTGAGGCTGATGGGCAGGGACAGCAGGTACTCGAACACCCCCGCCTCCCGATCCCCCGCCACCGAACGCACGGTGGTGATCAGCACGAAGATCGGCAGGATGGCCATCGACAGCTGAATGTAGGTGAGCAGCAGCCGCGACAGTCCGGTGAACCCCATGATCCGCGATTCCGCCAGTCCATAGGCGAACAGCAGCACCACCAGCCCGCCGAAGACCATGGTGTAGACCATGAACCAGCGGGCGCGCAGGGATTCGACGATATCGGCGTAGGCGTTCAGCCACAGATGTCTCATGGTCAGGTATCGCTCCCGGTGTCACTGGTGGACGGGCAGCCGGTGCCCGTTTCTCGCTTGTTCACTGGCTCCCCGCCTCCCGCCGCTTCCGCTGCTCCCGCAGCCGGTCCAGCAGCTGTACTCCGTGGGCGTTGAAGCGTTCCTCCACTTCGTGGATGCGGCGCTTGGCCGCCGCGAAGTCCATGCCGCCGGGGGTCGGATCCGATTGCGCCCCGAGTCCGTACTCCATGGGGGTCACCTTCCCCTCCACATAGGTGGCGCTGCGGGCATCGATCCATTCGCCGTTGCGATGGTCCTTGACCCAGATCTCGGTCCGGGGATCGTCGGCCCACTGCCGGCCGGCACCCTCCAGCCACAGCACGGCGCAGCCGATGTCGTCGAAGAAATGGACCTTGGAGCGCCTGCCCTCCGGGTGCACCCGCACCTCGGCCGCAAAGTGCCGGTCACTCAGCACCATGCGGCAGCGCTCGCAGGTGACCCGGTCCCACTTCACCTCCGCCGGACCGCTGCCGGGATCGTTGGAGCAGGCGGACAGCAGCGCCGCCACTCCGAGCAGGAGGGTGGCGGCGAGTGCCCCGGGCCTAGCCATCGGCGGCGGCGACCCCGGCTGCCGCTCCCTCGTCTTCGTGCATCTCGATGCCGGCCAGCAGCGCCGCGTAGCGCGACAGGACACCGAGGAAGCGCAGCCGGTCGGGGCCGGCGACCACACCGTCCCAGATCCGTCCCTCGCCATCACCCTTAAATCCCCATTCGGAGATGGCACGGGCGAAGGCATTCTCCGGCCGGATCAGGGAGACCCGGCAGCGCAGCCGGCTGGAGAGGTCCACCAGGTCCGCCACCCGGTCGTCCAGCACCACGTTGCCCTGGTCCAGCTCGATCACCCGGTTGACCAGGGTCGCCACCTCGTCCAGCCGGTGGCTGGAGATGAGCATGGCGGAGGTCTCCTGCTTCTCGGCCAGCAGCTGGAAAAAGATGTGGCGGGCCTCGGGATCGAGATTCGCCGCCGGTTCGTCCATCACCAGCAGTTCGCTGTCCCGCCCCAGCGCGATGGCGATCAGCAGCTTCTGCTTCTGGCCACCGGAGAGCTTGACGAAGGGCTGGTTGTGGAACTGATCGGCGGACAGGCCGAGCCGCTGCGCCACCTCCCTCATGCGTTCCGGATCGGCGTTGCAGAGGCTGGCGGCAAAACGGATCAGCTGTCCCACCGGCATCTTCAGCGGCGGCGGCAGCTGGGGCACGAAGCCCACCTTCGACAGCACCTCGCGCCGATGGCTGCGCGGATCCAGGCCGTCGACCAGCACCCGGCCGTCACAGGTGTACTCCCCCAGCAGGCAGCGGATGAGGGTGGTCTTGCCGGCGCCGTTGGAACCGACCAGGGCGATACGGTGGCCCCGCTCGATGGTCAGATCCACCTGCTTCAGGACCTCGGTGCGCCGGAACCGCTTGCTGACTTTCTCGAATTGGATCATATGGGTCGCTGTCGTTGCGATCGTCCGGTGATTGATGATTCCGCTCTCCCCTTCCCGGCGGAGCGGCCGGCCCTGCCCCCCCTCTGACGGGAAGGCCACCACCCGGGTGTCCGGATCACAGATGCTTGCCGATCCCCTTGACGACGAAATTGAGGGAGTCGGTGGGGCAGACGTCGACACAGAGACCGCAACGGGTGCAGTCCGATGCCAGATCACTGTCCACCTGCAGTGCCCTCCCCCGGATCGTCACGTCGAGCACGTGGGGCACCATGCAGACCTTGCGGCAGTCTCCCTCGTGATGACAATTCTCCATATTGTACTTCACCCGGACGGGAGAGAATAAGCCGACCACCCCATAGGTGACGCCGATGGGGCAGACGTAGCGGCACCAGGCCCGGCGCGAATAGAAGATCTCGAATGCCAGCAGGAGGGCGACCCAGATCAGGGCGACACCGGGACCGTAGATCAGGGCGCGGCTGAGGATGCCGGTGGGCGAGATGGTCTCGAACACGGTATAGCCGGTCACCAGCGCCAGCAGGACGAACAGGACATAGAACAGGATCCGCACCTTGCGGTTGAAGGTGTGGTCCTTGACGATCTTCTTCTTCGCCAGCCACAGGTGCAGGTATTCGGCCCACTCCGCCACCAGATGATAGGGGCAGACCCAGGAGCAGAAGGTCCGCCCGCCCAGCAGCAGCCAGAGCACGAAAACGGTGACGGTGCCGATGATCAGGTTGAGGACCACGTGCTTGAACGCCAGCATCACCTGCAGGGCCGAGTTCAGGTCGGCCATGTGGAAGCCGACGAAGCGGGAGGCGGTTAGCGCCCCCTCCAGCAGCTGGACATCGAAATAGTAGGAGACGACGAACAGCAGATTGACCGCGATCAGTGTCGCCCAGCGGCGCCGCTGCCACTTGTTGCAGCAGGTGCTCTTGTGTTCATCGCGGGCGGCCTCCAGCGCCGCCTTGGTCAGGCGGGTCTTCCGCTTCTCGGCATAGCGCTCGTTGACCGCATCGTGACGATGATGTTTCTCCGGCTTGCGCGGGGCCCCGCCGGCCAGCAGCCGCAATGATTCGACGATGTATCCCATCTTGCTGTTCCCCTATGCCATATCCGTGATCTTGTGGATATCGATGACGATCGCCGGCGGTTCCGGCGGGCAGATCATCTCGCACACTCCGCACCCGACACAGCCATCCTTGATCACCGGACGCATCCGGGTCACTCCGTCCGGCGACTCCACCGGCTCCAGCGCAATGGCATGGCGGGGGGGACACTCGTTGCCCATTCTCTTCGCCACCAGCGCCTGGCCATCGTGATCCTCCTGCTTCGCCTCCTGCCTGGCACAGTCGGCGATGCGGATCTCGATCGGGCACTGGCGCACGCACAGGTCGCACAGCTCCAGGTCGTAGGGGTGATCGGCGACCGGAATGGGATTCCAGCGGTCCACCTCCTCGTAGCGCAGCACGCCCTTGAAGTCCGGCCCGCGCGCCTGCCCCTTGAATCCCTTGCCCTGCAGCGCCAGGCACTTGCCGGGATTGGCCAGTCTGGCGAAACCCATGCGGGCATCCGCCGGGTAGTCCAGCTCATGGGTCAGCGCCCCGGTGGGGCAGGCGAGCACGCACTGCAGGCCGTCACAGGAGAAGTCGCAGGCCTGGCTGCGGGCATCGATATAGGGCGTGCCGATGCCGAACCCCTCGTCCAGGTCGGCCAGGTCGATGGCCTGCACCGGGCACACCTGGACACACTGGCCGCACTTGATACAGGCGGCGAGAAACTTCTGCTCGTCATCCGGTTTTTTCAGGGCTCCGGGCGGCCGCAGCCGCAGTGAGGTACCCTGTGCCAGGGGCAGAAACCCGAGCAGCGAAAAGCCGACCACGCCGGCGGCCATCACCGAGGTGCGGATGAACTCACGCCGGTTCTGGGCCCGCCTCTTCGGCGACAGGGGCAGCTTGCCCGGTTTGCCCTTCTTCCTCGTCTTGTCGTTCATGACGGGTTTCCTGTCTCTATCGTTGCAGCGAATCGCGAAGCGCCTTGAGCGCGTCGAAGCCTTCCGTCTGCCCGCTTCCGCCACCGGTGTCGTCACCGGCCTGTTCGGCGGCATGCTCCTTCTGCAGGGAAGACTCCTCGATGAAGTCCTTCAGCCCGGCGCTGGCCACCTTCAGCGGCCTGTTGTCGCGCAGGGTGAGATCGGGCGGTGAGAACGGTGCCAGCCGTTCCAGGAAATCGAGCACCTCCAGTACCGGCGACCCCTTGAAGAAGCGGGCCGGCGGGACGTCCATCCAGATCCGGTCGGCATAGGCATACAGCTCGTAGGGGGTGTCACCGATATTGTCGCCGTCGATGTCGAATCCCTGGTAGTCGTCCCAGTAGTTCCCCTCCCAGACGTTGCGGTTGGCGGTCTTGCCACCGGCCACGATCACCTGGGTGATATTGCCGTCGATCACATTGCCCTTGAAGATATTCCCGGTCCAGTCGTTGAGAAACTGGATCGCGACACCGCCGAAGGCGATCACGTTGTTGAAGATCCGGTTGGTGGTGTCGGGCTGGTAGGGGGAGACGTCCAGGTACATGCCGGTGGCGCAGTTGAGGATCACGTTGCCACTGATCTCCACGTCCGAGGTCTCCTTGAAACCGATGCCCATGCCGGTGGGACCGGAGGCGCGGGCGATGTAATTGTCCCGCACCACCACCCCGTCGCTGTACATCAGGAAGATGCCGACCGAGTTGTCCTCGTAGTGATTGCCGATCACCTCATTGTACTGGGAGTACATGAAATGCAGCGAGTAGCGTCCCCCCCGGGAGTCGTTGCGCGCGATCAGGTTGTCACGGGAATACCAGACCACCATGTCCCGCGAGTTGCGGATCACGTTGTCGGTGACCTTGTTGTTGAAGCTGTACCACAGGCGGATCGAGTCCCCGCGCACGCCCAGATCGAACGGTTTCGAGCTGATGTGGTTGCGCTTGATGATGTTGTTCTCCGCCTGGCCCAGATCGATGCCGAACAGCGAATTGTCGATCACCAGATCCTTCAACACATTGAAGTTGCCGCGCACCTGGACACCGGAGTCGATGTCGTTGTAGGACTCGCCGGAATTGGTCAGCCGCAGTCCCTGGAGGGTGACGCCGTCGCTCTCGATGTAGACCACCGAGCCCTTGCCACCGGCATCGATGGTCACCTCACCGTGGCCGTTGATGGTGACCGGCTTGTCGATGGTGACCGGTCCGGCGTAGGTCCCCGCCGGGGGCTCGATGATATCACCGGGGCTGGCCGCATCGACCAGCTCCTGCATCGACGGATAAGGGGAGGCCGCTCCTGCGATCCCTGCCGACAAGAGCAGAATCAGGAGAAGAAACGACCCGGGGCCGGGGAGCGGCCATCCACCGCCTTTTGCCCCAGCCCCGCTCCCCATTCCACAGACCATGGGGGGGTGTCTCATTGTCAGTGCCGCCGTTTCATCGCGTTGTCAGCTGCCCCCACCCTGTTTGAACTGCTTCCTGCGGATCAGGGCGGCCACCGCCAGCACCAGCGACATCAACACCATGACGCCGAAGCCGACATCCGGATAGGAGTGGGTGGCGAACTGGGCCACCTTGCCATCACCGAACACCGTCGGCATGAATGGTTTCACCGTGAACGCCCCCATCGAATTCAGGGTGTGACCATACCACCAGAGCCACGCCGAGTAGTCGATGACGAAGAAGACGGGCAGGGCCATGGGCACCAGCACCAGCAGCCAGTAGAGCAGACCACCATTCCTGCGCGCGCCGAAGATGAGCAGCGCCATCGCCACCAGCAGTCCGGCGAAAACCACATTGATCGCCAGCTTCAGGTTCTTGACCATCGGCACGATCTCCTTCGGGTTGTTGAAGTAGCGCCCCAGGCTCTTGCCATAGTGCCAGGCCATGATCTGGTAGGTGCTGCCGTTCCACGGCTCGTCCACCATCCCCTTCTGCCGGTCACGCTCGTAGTTCTGCTTCAACTGTTCGATCAGGCGCTCCTTCTCGGACATCGCCGACTTCTCCGCCCCGCTCTCCTGCTTCTGCTCGCTCGGCACCTCCACCTTGATTCCTGACTCTTCCAGCGACTGGCGCAGCAGGGCGACGATACCGCCACCCCCACTCTCTTCGCCGCTGCCCTCCTCCCCACTGGCCTCCTGGTCCAGGGAGGTGACCAGGGCGTTCACGTAACCCTCGTTCTCCAGATAGAAGCCATTTTCACCATAGATGGTGAGGTACATCCAGACGGCGATCCCCGCAAAGCCGACCACCAGGATCGCCATGCGGATCTTCGGCCGGGTGCACATGAAACCGAGCAGCATGACGCCGAGGAAGGTGAGCAGGAACTGGGAGAATCCGCGCTCGACGGGGCCACCCGCGGCGATCGGATACATGCCCACATAGTGATTGATGGTGTCCATCTCGTGGACGCAGTCCAGGGCCACCGATTCGGAGATCTCCTCTTTCTCCACCTTCTCACAACCGTTGAAGACACCGTTCATGTGGAATTCGATGCGAACGCCGTCGGGAAAGGCCTCTTCCGGATAGTTGGGCGCCGTCAGCGACACCCACCAGGTGGGCAGGAAGAAGATCCAGACAAGCAACCCCAGGGCTATCAGGGTGAGAAGGCCGACCAGCAGGGTGGGCTTGGATTGGGAGGATGCGTTCATGGTCGAATCGCCAGCGATACGGGTTTCAGGTCAGCGTCTGCCGAGTCCGGCATACGCACTGCAACAGGGGATATCCGATTGGACGGCCAATGGGCCCGGGGACATCCGGTGGTAATCCGCCGGATGCCCCCTGCCCCCCGGCATCAATCGAAATCCGGGTTCAGCCAGTCCTTGGAAGGAGCCAGGTCCTCCTTCGGCACCGGGATGTGGGACACGTAGTTGATCACCTGCTTCATGTCCTTGTTGGAGAAGTTCTTGATCTGCTTGATCATGTCGGGGTTGGCGTTGCGCCGCTTGCCGTCACGGATCCATTCGAACTGGCGCAGCATGTAGGCGTAGTGCTGACCCTGAATCTTGGGATAGAACTTCTCGTTGCTGCCCTCGCCCTTCTCGCCATGGCACTTGACGCAGTTCTCCTTGAACAGCTGCTTTCCCCTCTCGTACTCGGGCGTTCCCTCGGGCCAGGGGCCCTTGCCCCAGTCGGGATTCATCGGCAGCTTGGAGATGTAGTCGGTGACGTCCGCCACCAGCTGGGCCGGCTTGATCTCACCCTCGTGGAAGCCGGCCACCGCCATGATCTGATCGTCCAGGGCGAAGGGGTACATGGTCGGGTTGTCGCGGTTCTTGGCGCGGATGTCGGCCAGCTGCTTGATCAGCACGTTGCGGTGCTGGCCGGCCAGCTGCGGGAAGGTACCGTCCTTGAGGCCCCAGCCTTCGGTCAGGTGGCAGGCGGAGCAGACGTCGAACACCGCGATTCCACGCTCGCGGTCGGGCGTGAGGTGCATCGCCTCGGTCTTCTCGCCACCCTCCTTGTTCCAGTCCTTGATGTCCGTGGCAGGACCGTTCTCCGCGGCGACGACACTGCCGCCCAGGATGATGCCAATGGCCATGGCAACAGTATTGAGTACTCGTTTCATTATGGGTTTCTCCAGTCCCCCCATCGAGAGCGGGGGCAACAATTTCGTCACGGTTACGGGAATATGCACCACCGGCATCCGAGGGACACTCGTCCCGGCGGCAGCACTCGGCGCGAAAGTGTCTCACGCCCCCAGATCAGCAATCTTTGATATACGTCAAACCGGAACCCTTGCCGCATTCAGCCTGCGGAGGATCTGCGCCACGGCCCCGGAGGAGGAGTCGTTCAGCGATCACCGCTCGTCCATACTGGGGGTGGATTATCCCCCCACGAAGCGGTGACTGCATTGAGAACCGTCAATCCCCTCCCACCGGGGTGGGAGGGGAATCGGGATGATATCCTCACTTGTGTGGCAGTGTCGCCAGCCAGTTGGCGATGGTGCGCATCTCCTCTTCGGAGACCAGGGACATAACGCCCTTCATGGCCGCGGTCTGGCCATTGTTGCGCTTGCCCGACTTGATGTCCTTCATCTGGTTGAAGGCGTAGTCGGCATTCTGCCCCGCCAGCCTGGGGTAGGTGGGCATGATCGGGGTCTTGGCGTCCTTTCCATGGCAGGACCAGCAGGTCTTCGCCTTGAACAGGGCCGCCCCATCACCGGCGGCAGCCGCGCTCCCGACCAGGCCAAGGGAAAGGATGGCCGCGCCCGCGGCCAGTACGATCGTCTTTTTCATCTCTAAAACCTCATATCGTCAAAGGGTATGTGCAGCCTAACGCGAAGAGGGGGCTCGGTGCGAGCCCCCTCCCCTCGATCAAGCGTCAGACGACGTCTTTACTTGATCTTCTTGGCGCCATGCTCCTCGAGGTAGGTCTTGGCACGCAGTCCCAGGTCGGCCGTCTTGACCTGGTACTGCCACCACTGACCGGCCCAGAGGGTGGCATTCTGCCAGTCGCCCTTCTTGGCAAACGCCTCGGCCTTCTTCTTGGCCTCGGCGGCGAAGCCCAGCTGATCGGTGGCATCCTCGACCAGCGCAACCACAGGCGGGAAGTCCTTGTAGTTGTGGCTGGTGATGAAGGCAACCACCGAGTCGATCACCGCCTGGGTGTCGACGTTGGTCTTCACCTGCTTCTCGTAGTCGGCCTTGGTGTACTTCTGACCCTCCACGAAACCGCCTTCCGCCTTGTAGCCCTTCGGCTGGACCAGCAGGTACCCCTGCATCTCCAGGTGCAGAGCGGAGCAGAACTCGGTGCAGTAGTAGGGATAGACACCAGCCTTGTCGGCCTTGAAGGTGGCGGACACGGTCTTGCCCGGCTCCACCGACAGGTTGACGTTGTGGCTGTACATGGCGAAACCATGGGTCTCGTCCTCGGCCCGTTCGAGGTTGGTCAGGTGGATGGAGACGGTGTCGCCTTCCTGGACCTCGATGATCTCCGGCGTGATATGGGACCGGATCAGGGTACCGTAGACATCCACCCGGTTGCCTTCGCGCACGATCTTCTCACGGCCGGCACGGGTACGCCACTTGGACCGCTTGTCCTCACGACTGTTCCAGCCGGACTTGTAGCGGATCTCGGGCCTCAGCTTGTCGGCCTTGATCGCCACCACGTAGTGGGGTTCGCCCAGCGGCAGCGGCATGTCGTACAGCAGCTGCATCTTGTCGCCACTGATATCGATCAGCTGGTGGTTCTGCGGATGCAGGGGACCGACCGGATTGAAGCGATCGATGGCCAGCTTGTTCAGCGAGACCAGGTACTTGCCATCGGGGTCGACGGTGTCGCCCTCCATGGTGACCAGGTGGCCGATGTTGTAGTGGATGTTGATCTTGTCCAGCACCTTGCCTTCACAGTAGTCCCACTTGGCGACCTGGGAATCCACGTACAGCGAGGTGTAGGCCACGCACTTCCTGGAATCCATCTGCGTGTGCAGGGGACCGAGGCCCAGCTGCACCTGCTTGTGCAGGGCGGTCTTCATGCCGATGATCGGGATCCCGTAGGGGTCCTTGCCGACGAAGTTCTTCTCCTTGATCGCCTTCATGATCTTGTCGAAGCTGTAGACGGACACGTGGGTGTCCAGCTTGCCGGCGACGATGATCTTGGTGCCGTCAGGCGTCACGTCGACGCCATGGGGGCTCTTCGGCTCGGGAATGAGATAGAGCAGGCCTTCCGCGATCGCCTGCTTCATGGGGATCAGATACATCCCCTTCTCCTTCTTCACCTTGCCCGCCTTGACCAGCTCGGCAGCCTTCTTCCAGTTGGTCACGTGCAGGAAGTCGGTATCCTTCTGGGAGCAGCCGGCCTCGAACGGCGGACGTCCCTTCTCGATACCGCCCACATAGCGCTCGGAGCAGAACGAGTTGGTGAAGCCCCAGCCATAGGAGGGACCCTTGCCCGCGTCGGAGAGATCCTGGCTGTAGGGAGGCAGTTCGAAGACGAAGGAGTTCTCCTTCTTGATCCGCCCTTCCTTCTTGTCGAAGCTCCAGTAGGTCAGACCACCACGGTAGACCTCGTTGAACTTGCTCAGGGGCACGAAATCGTCGGAGTAGGGCGCCGCATACTGGGTCGCCTCCATGATGTACTCGGTGTTGGGGGTGACGAAGGCACCGCCGTGCTCCGACTTGAAGAACGGGTTGACCACGATCTGCTTGGTCTCGAAGTCCTTCAGATCGACCACCGCCACGCGGGGGTTGGCCTTGTCGTTGATGAAGACATAGCGGCCGTCGTAGTCACCATTGGTCTCCGAGAAGGCCGGGTGATGGGTGTCGCCGTAGGTCAGCAGCTTGCCGTTGATCCGGCCCTGCTCCAGCACCGCCTTGGACTCGTCGTCGAAGCCGTAGCCCTGCCAGGGCTCCGGGGTGAAGACGGCGACATATTTAAGGATGCGCATGGAGGGGATGCCGTAGATGATCAGCTGGCCGCTCTGGCCACCCGAGCTCACGGCGATGTACTCGTCACGGCCACCGGTGGGGGTATAGGTCTTGGCCGCTGCCAGCAGATCCTTCTGGGTCAGGCCACGGGCCTTCATCACATCCTGCAGTGATTGCTGGGAGTAGGCACTCGATGCCGCCCCCAGGCCCAGAGTCAGCCCTACAAGCAGCGATAAGGTTCGCTTTTTGCTGAATTTCATTAGACTCGTCTCCGTCTAGACTTCGCGATTGATCTTATTCTGGTTTACTAACCCAAAACGCTCTCGAATTTTGCGGCCTGGCGGAGACGGCCACATTGACCTGCGTCAAAAACATGGGGCATATGCCCCAAATACTGCGGCATATGCCCCATGTTTCTTTTCCGTGGCGGGCAACTGTATGACAAATATCAGTTTTCAGCCCATCCCCGAAAAACAACAGGCCCCGCCCCCGGTGGATGGGACAGGGCCTGTTCGGGCAGGTGGATGTCGAATCAGAGGGTCGACAGCCACTCGGCGATGGCCTTCATCTCCTCGTCGGAGACGCCGGCGATGATGCCCTTCATGGCGGCAGTCTGGCCGTTGTTGCGCTTGCCCGACTTGATGTCCTTCATCTGGTTGTAGGCATACTGGGCGTTCTGGCCGGCCAGCTTGGGATAGGTGGGCATGATGGGGGTCTTGGCATCGGCCCCGTGGCAGGAGAAGCAGGCCTTGGCCTTGTAGATGGCGGCGCCGTCACCGGCAGCCAGGACAGTGCCGGACAGCCCCAGGGAAACCACGGCGGCGCCGGCGAGCAGTGCGAAAGCTTTGATCTTCATATCGTAGTCCTCTCTTCGAACGAGTTCCGGTCCCGGTCCTCAGGCCCCGGTCTTGACTGAAAACAGAGCGACGGATGATAACACCGGAGCGGGAAAACCACCCAATGAGAATTCTCAATGTCCGGCTCAGTGCTTCTGATCCGACAGGTGGGCCAGATACAGCGCCAGCCCCACCAGGGCGATACCGCCCCCGAACTGCAGCAGATCGAAGGGCGTGGCGAAGTTCATTCCCAGGGCGTATTCGAAGAAGCGCACCACCAGGATCATCAGCACCACCTTGGCCAGACGGGTCTTCAGATCGTCCAGACTGTGGATCGCCAGTACCTTGGACGCGGTCTCCGCCGATGCCGCCTGGTCGATGCGGCTGATGAACAGCTCGTACAGCCCCATGCCGAAGATCACCATGAAGGTGGCCAGCAGGAAACCGTCCACGATCTGCACCGTCTGCGCCACCGTCTCCCGCCGCAGTTCCATCCGCGCCTCCAGTCCCAGTTCCGGCGATGCGTAACCGGTCAGATGGGAGAGCATGTACCAGGTGTCGACGATCGCCACATAGAACAGCCCGAACGCCGCTCCGATGCTGCCGATCACCGCCAGCAGCACGATCAGGCGGCTGTTCCACAGGCTTCCCTCGAACAGGGTCTCCAGGGTCTTCATACTCTCGGTTCCATGGTTGGGACGACAGCTGAGGATAGCACGATCCCGCAGCGTTCCTCGACAGCCGGCACCGGTTGCCGTTCGCGGCGGGAGAGCCGCTTCTACGGGATGATTGCGGTGTTCGCGGCGAGGGCGGCGTTCCTGTGAGGTGACGACTTCGGCGATGGTTCCCGATATGCTGTCGGATGGTAGCTGCACCCTGTTCACGAGACCGATCCGCATGTCCACAACAGATTTCCGGCCCGGCCAGCGCTGGGTGAGCGACACCGAGCCCGACCTGGGCCTCGGCACCCTGCTGAAGAGCGAGGGCCGCACCGTCACCCTGCTGTTTCCCGCCAGCGGCGAGCGCCGCACCTATGCCCTCGACAACAGCCCCCTGACCCGGGTCCGCTTCGGTCCCGGTGACCGGGTCCAGGACCTGGAGGGGCGGGCGTTGTGGGTCGTCTCGATGGATGAGACGGCCGGACGCATCAGCTACCGGGTCCGCTCCGACACGGGAGTGGAGGAGACCCTGCCGGAGGGGGGGCTCAGTGCCTTTCTCCAGTTCAGCCGCCCCCAGGAACGCCTGTTCGCCGGCCAGCTGGACCAGCCGGAGTGGTTCGACCTGCGGCTGCGGACCCTGGAACAGCGGCAGCGGTTGGAAGGCTCCCCCCTGCTCGGCCTGGGCGGCGCCCGCACCGCCCTGCTGCCGCACCAGCTCTACATCGCCCACGAAGTGAGCCGCCGGCCGCTCCCGCGGGTGCTGCTGGCGGACGAGGTGGGACTCGGCAAGACCATCGAGGCGGGCCTGATCCTGCACCGCCTCCGGCTCAGCGGGCGCGTCTCCCGCGCCCTGGTGGTGGTCCCGCCGCCGCTGCTCAACCAGTGGCTGGTGGAGCTGCTACGCCGCTTCAACCTGCGGTTCAGCCTGTTCGACGGGGAGCGCTGCCAGGCCATCGAGTCCTCCGACCAGGGGGAGAACCCGTTCCAGTCCGAGCAGCTGGTGCTCACCTCCCTGGATCTGCTGACCGCCGAGCCGCGCCGAACCGAACAGGCGCTGGAGGCGGGCTGGGACCTGCTGATCGTGGACGAGGCCCATCACCTGGAGTGGAGCGAACAGGGGGCCAGCGACGCCTACCGGGCGGTGGAGGCGCTGGCGCGCCGGATCCCCGCTGTGCTGTTGCTGACCGCCACCCCGGAACAGCTGGGCCAGGCCGGCCATTTCGCCCGCCTGCGGCTGCTGGACCCCGACCGGTTTCACGACCTGGCGACCTTCGTCGCGGAGGAGAGCAGGTTCAGGCCGATCGCCGAGGCGGCGGAGCAGGTGCTCGCCGGCGGCATTCTGCCGGAACAGAGTGCCGGACGGCTGGCCGACCTCCTGAACGAGCCGGAGGCCCTGCCGCTGCTGGCGCGCCTGTCGGACCCATCCCTGGACGAGGAGCGGCGCCGGACGGCCCGGGAGCAGCTGCTCGTCCTGCTGCTGGACCGCCACGGCACCGGCCGGGTGCTGTTCCGCAACACCCGCCACCGCATCACCGGCTTCCCGGCGCGGGAGCTGCACCCCTGCCCGCTGGACCTGCCGGACGAATACCAGCGGGCCCTGGCCGCGCCCGATCTGGCCCCGCAACTTCGACTGACGCCGGAGGCGATCGACCGTGGCGACGCGGCCCCGCCATGGTGGCGCTTCGATCCGCGGGTGGAATGGCTGGCCGCCAGCCTGAAGCGGCTGGGAGACGAAAAGGTGCTGCTGATCGCGGCCCGCCGGGAGACGGTACAGGGCCTGGAGGAGGCCCTGCGCAGCCGCCACGGCATCCACGCCGCCCTGTTCCACGAGGGCATGAGCATCCTGGAACGGGACCGGGCCGCCGCCTGGTTCGCCGATCCCGAGGAGGGGTGCCGCATCCTGCTCTGCTCGGAGATCGGCAGCGAGGGGCGCAACTTCCAGTTCGCCCACCACCTGGTCCTGTTCGATCTGCCGCTGGACCCGGACCTGCTGGAGCAGCGCATCGGCCGGCTCGACCGGATCGGCCAGGGGGAGACCATCCGCATCCACGTGCCCTGGTTCGAACAGAGCGCCCAGGCGGTGCTGCTGCGCTGGTATCACGAGGGGCTGGACGCCTTCCGTGCCACCTGCCCCGCCGGCCATGCCCTGCTCCGGCAGCTGCAGCCCGCCCTGCTGGAGCAGCTGGACGAGCCGGCCGCCGACCCGGAGGCCCTGGAGGCCCTGATCGGGGCCACCCGCCGCCTGCGGCTGGAGACCAATGAACGCCTGCGCCGCGGTCGCGACCAGCTGCTGGAGCTCAACTCCTGCCGCGAACCGGAGGCCTCGGCCCTGCGTCGCCGCATCGAGCAAGAGCAGCGCGACCATCCGCTGGCGGAGTACCTGGAGCAGCTGCTCGGCCGCTACGGCGTGGAGTCCGAGTTCCATTCCGCCGGCAGCCTGATCCTGCGTCCAGGCAGCGGGATGCTGCAGGACAGCTTCCCCGGACTGCCGCAGGAGGGCATGACCGCCACCTTCGACCGCGACATCGCCCTCGCCCACGAAGACCGCCAGTTCCTCACCTGGGAACATCCGCTGGTGCGCGAGGGCATGGCCATGCTGTGCGATGGCCGCGAGGGCAGCAGCTCGGTGTGCGGTCTGAGACACCCGCACCTGAAGGGAGGGGGCCTGCTGCTGGAGCTGCTG
The DNA here is from genome assembly GCA_011051715.1 of Sedimenticola thiotaurini. GTDB lineage: Bacteria > Pseudomonadota > Gammaproteobacteria > Chromatiales > Chromatiaceae > HyVt-443. The sequence goes on from DRKP01000066.1 coordinate 25,478, forward strand.
TACGTGATCGAATGCCCCGCCCCGCGCCGGCTCCAGGTGGGGCGCTTTCTGCCCCCCACCCTGATCCGCCTGTTGCTGGATGCCGGCGGTGAGGAGCAGGATCAGGCGTTCGACCACACCGCCCTGGTTTCGGCCCGGGTACCCCTGGAGACGGCCACCGCCGCACGCGTGGCGGCGGTCCTGCAGCCGGCCGTGCGCCAGCTGCTGGTGCGGGCGGAGTCCCTCGCCGGACGGCAGCTGTCGCCGACCATCGACCGGGCACTGGAAGACATGGCGGCGGAATACGCCACCGAGATCGCCCGCCTGCACGCCCTGCAGCGGGTCAATCCGAACGTGACGGAGGAGGAGATCGGAGCCCTGAAGCGCCAGGCGCTGGAGCTGGAGGAGCACCTGAAGCAGGCGCGGCTGCGGCTGGACGCGATCCAGCTCTGGGTGGGGTTGTGAGCCGCCGGCCCCTCGCGGCGACGGGGACGAAACCGTCCCGCTGGCACGAGCGGACCAAACCCATACGCACCACACCGTTCGCAGCGGGGGGTGCCAATCCCAGTTGGTGAAGCGGGCGTCGTGACGCGCCCGGCCGCCTGTGGAGGCCCTCCTCCGACTGCCGGGAAGATCACCACCGCTGCCAAGGCCGACACCGAAGGCCGGGGGCGTTGCGACGCCCGCTCCCCGCGAAGTGTACCGGCCGATCGTTCGCGGCGGGGCGCCGCTCCCATGGGTAATGCGGGCGTCGTGACGCGCCTGGCCGCCTGTGGAGGCCCTCCTCCGACTGCCGGGAAGATCACCACCGCCACCAGGGCCG
>DRKP01000067.1 GCA_011051715.1 Sedimenticola thiotaurini
TGAAGATCAGCAGGGCGACGATGATCCAGAAATCGGCCCAGTGGCGCAGCACGGCGGAGAGCAGGGCGGCGATCTCGATCATCCATGGGATCGGGCCCCAGAAATAGCCCAGCAGTCGGCGCAGGGCCGAGACGTGCTCTTCCCGGAGGGCGTTGGGCCCGTACTGCTGCAACCGTGACGCTGCCTCGGCGGAGCTGAGGCCGGTGGTACCGGAGGGGGGTGTTGAGGTCGGTTCGGTCATGTCGTTTGCTTCTCCGGCGGTCGTCGGTGGGATGCCCGGCCAGGGGTCGTGGCCGCACCGATGCCCGGTTGCGTGATGGTGCGGGTCGGGGATCCGGTCGCGGCGGGGCCGGGCTGTGGCGGGATCCGGCCGTTCCGGTCAGGTTCGATCACCCTGTCCCCCTCCCCCGAGGATGCGTTTCTCCTTGATCCGCATCTCCGCGTCCAGGTCGTAGATGTGCGGTGCACCGGTCTCCAGCTCATAGTGCAGGATCTGCGCCGGCGTCATCCCCTCGAGATGCATGATGATGGCACGCAGGGAGTTGCCGTGGGCGGAGACCAGCACGTGTTCCCCGCGCTGCAGCCGGGGAACGATGCGGGAACGGAAGTAGGGCAGGGCGCGGTCCGCGGTCATGGCCAGGCTCTCGCCGTTGGGCGGTGGCGTGTCGTAACTGCGCCGCCAGAGATGCACCTGCTCCGCCCCGAAGCGTTCCCGCGCCTTGTCCTTGTTCATCCCCTGCAGATCGCCATAGTAACGTTCGTTGAGCCTGTCGGAGACATAGATCCTCAGCTCCGGGCGGTCCCCGTTGTCTGGCACGAAGTGTTCGTACCAGTCGCTGCCGCTCTCGTGGACGCGCAGGTACTGATCGCACCAGAAGTTGTGCTTGAGGATCTCGTACAGGGTGTCCTGGGCCCGCAGCAGGGCCGAGGTGAAGGCCACGTCGAAGCGTTGTTCCGACAGCAGCGCCGCCGCCCGTCCGGCCTCCTCCATGCCGTGGCGGCTCAAAGAGACGTCGATCCAGCCAGTGAACCGGTTCTGCAGGTTCCAGATCGACTGGCCATGGCGAACCAGGGTCAGGCGGCCCATGGCTCACCCTCCGGCCGCGGTGGGGCGGCGGCAGTAGGCACCGGGACCGGCATAGCGGGCGGCATCACCCAGATGCTCCTCGATCCGCAGCAACTGGTTGTATTTCTCCACCCGTTCGCCACGGGCCGGCGCCCCGGTCTTCAGGTGGCCGGTGTCCAGGGCGACGGTCAGATCGGCGATGAAGCTGTCCACGGTCTCGCCGGAACGGTGGGAGACGAAGGCGCCCCAGCCGTGGTCCCGGGCCAGCCGGGTGGCGGTGATGGTCTCGCTCAGGGTGCCGATCTGGTTCAGCTTGATCAGCACCGCGTTGGCGACGTCGTCACGGATACCGCGGGCGATGATCGCCGGATTGGTGCAGAACAGGTCGTCCCCGACCAGCTCGATGTGCGGGCCCAGCTCCCGGTTCAGCGCCTTCCAGCCGTTCCAGTCGTCCTGGGCCATGCCGTCCTCCAGCAGGACCAGCGGGTAGTCGTCCACCAGTTTGCGGTAGTACGCCACCATGCCGTCGGAATCGAGCCGGCGTCCCTCGGTACGCAGGTGATAGCGTCCGTCGTCGAAGAACTCGCTGGAGGCGGGGTCGCAGGCGATGCCCACGTCCGGCCCCGGGCGCAGCCCGGCCTGGCGGATGGCCTCGACGATCAGTTCGAGCGGTTCCTCGTTGGAGGTCACGTGGGGCGCGAAGCCGCCCTCGTCGCCGACCCCGACCGAGAGGCCGCGCTGTTCCAGCAATGAACGCAGGGCATGGTAGATCTCACTGCCCCACTCCAGGGCCTGATGGAAGCCGTCGGCGCCGTAGGGGGCGATCATGAACTCCTGGAAATCGGGTCCCTGCCAGTGGGCGTGGACGCCGCCGTTGAGGATGTTCATGTGCGGCACCGGCAGGCGGGTGGCGCCGGGTCCTCCCAGATACTGGTACAGCGCCAGTTCGCTGGCCCCGGCGGCCGCCCGGGCCACCGCCAGGGAGACCCCGAGCAGGGCGTTGGCCCCCAGGCGTCCCTTGTCCGGGGTACCGTCCAGTTCGATCATGGCCTGGTCTATGGCCGCCTGCCGGCGGGCATCCCAGCCGGCCAGGGCGGGGGCGATCCGTTCGTTGACGTTGGTCACCGCCTGGGTCACCCCCCTGCCACCGAAGCGGGCCGGATCACCATCCCGCAGCTCCACCGCCTCCCGGCTTCCGGTAGAGGCACCCGACGGCACCGCGGCGCGGCTGCTCGCACCGCCGGCGAGCCGGCACTCCACCTCCACCGTCGGGTTGCCCCGGGAGTCGAGGATCTGCCTTGCCCGGAGGGAGGCGATCCGGAACCGGTCGCTCATGGTTTTTCCGCCCTGCGCATGGCCCAGCCGATCATCACCAGCGTCCAGCCGTCGAAGATCAGGCTGATGCCGACGTAGATGCCCACCAGCAGCAGGGAGGTCTGGGGCCAGCCGACCAGGAACAGGACCGCCAGCAGCAGCGAGACCAGGCCGTTGAAGGTCATCCAGCCCCAGCCCCTGGCGGGATGCAGCTCCCGCGCCAGGGCGAAGCTGCCAAAGGCGTCCAGGAACAGGTAGAAGGAGAGCATCAGGCCGATGGCGGCGATGCCGGCCATGGGCCGGTACAGCATCAGCCCGCCGGTGACGATCAGCAGCAGTGGCTTCAGCCAGTCCATGAAACCGCCCGGATTGGACTTGAAGGTGTGGTAGGCCCAGAAGGCGCCGCCGAGCAGCAGCATCCAGGCGATGTAGACGCTGGTGACCAGTGACATGATCCAGGGCATGCCGACGCCGAACATGCCGATGATCACCAGCAGGATGCCGATGGCCAGGGTCCAGGGTCCGAATCTGCGCAGTCTCTTTTCGTCGATGGCGGGTATGGCGGTCATGCGGTGTCTCCTTGTCGTTGTCGATTCAGTTTCCGTTCCACCTCGAGCACGTGCCGGGTGGTGGCGAGTACGGTGTCCGGGTTCAGGCTCATGGAGTCGATGCCGATCCGGACCAGGTATTCGGCCATCTCCGGGTAGTCGGACGGGGCCTGGCCGCAGAGCCCGGAATGACGTCCGTTACGCCGCGCCCCCTCCACCGCCAGCCGGATCATCTCCTTCACGCCGTCGTCCCGCTCATCGAAGTCGAAGGCCACGATCTCCGAGTCCCGGTCCACTCCCAGGGTGAGCTGGGTGAGGTCGTTGGAGCCGATGGAGAAGCCGTCGAACAGCTCGGCGAAACGGTCGATCAGGATCACGTTGTTGGGGATCTCGCACATGACGTAGATCTGCAGGCCGTTGTCGCCACGCTTCAGGCCGTGTCCGGCCATCGCCTCCAGCACCCGCCGGCCCTCGTCCACCCGGCGGCAGAAGGGGATCATCAGCCGTACGTTGGTCAGGCCCATGTCGTCGCGCACCCGCTTCATCGCCGCGCACTCCAGGGCGAAGCCGTCGGCATAGGCGGGGTGGCTGTAGCGGGCGGCGCCGCGGAAGCCGATCATCGGATTGTCCTCTTCCGGCTCGAACCAGCGGCCGCCGAGCAGGGCGGCGTATTCGTTGGTCTTGAAATCGCTCATGCGGACGATGCAGGGCTTCGGATAGACCGCCGCCGCGATGCTGGCCACCCCCTCCGACAGGGTCTTGACGAAGAAGTCCACCGGGTCGTGGTAGGCGGCACTGAGGGAGGCGATGGCGTCGCGGGTCTCGTCGTCCACCCGTTCCGGATGCCGCAGCGCCATCGGATGGGCCTTGATCGATTCGTTGATGATCAGTTCCATCCGCGCCAGGCCGATCCCCTCCACCGGCAGGGAGGCCAGGCTGAAGGCCTGGTCCGGGTTGCCCAGGTTCATCATGATGCGGGTTCGTGGCCGTCCCAGGCCGCTGAGGTCGACCTCCTCGACGCTGAATTCCAGGATTCCCTGATAGACATTGCCGGTCTGCCCCTCGGCGCAGCTGACGGTGATCTCCATTCCGTCCTCCAGCACCCCGGTGCCATTGCCGGTACCGACCACCGCCGGGATCCCCAGCTCCCGGGCGACGATGGCCGCATGGCAGGTACGGCCGCCGCGGTTGGTGACGATGGCGGCGGCGGTCTTCATGATGGGTTCCCAGTCCGGGGTGGTGATGTCGGCCACCAGCACCTCGCCGGGCCGGAAACGATCCAGGTTGGCGACGTCGTCGATGATGCGGGCGCGGCCGGCGCCGATGCGGGTGCCGACGGCGCGCCCCCGGGCCAGGATCCGGGAACGGGATTTCAGATGATAGATCTGCAGCATGCTGCCCCGCTTCTGGGACTCCACCGTCTCCGGCCGCGCCTGCACCATGTAGATCTGTCCGTCGAGGCCGTCCTTGGCCCACTCCATGTCCATCGGCTTGTCGAAACCCGCCTTGCCGGAGTAGTGCGTCTCCACCCGGATGGCGTAGTCCGCCAGCACCATGACGTCGTCGTCATCGATGCAGAAGCGGGACCGCTCCTCCGGGGTGGTGACGACGTTGCGGGTGTATTCAACGGCGATGTTGTCGGTGTTGAGGGTGTCGGTGAAGATCATCTTCTTCTCCTTCCCTCCCAGGCGCCGCTTCAGTACCGCCCGGTAGCCCTGCCCGAAGGTGGGCTTGTGGACATAGAAGCTGTCCGGGTCGATGGTCCCCTGGACCACGTTCTCGCCGAGCCCGTAGGCGGCGTTGATGAACACCACGTCACGGAAGCCGGTCTCGGTGTCGAGCGAGAACATCACCCCGCTGGCGCCCAGGTCGCTGCGCACCATCTTCATCACCACCACGCAGAGATAGACCTTGAAATAGTCGAAACCGTTGTCGTACTTGTAGTGGATGGAGCGGTCGGTGAAGTTGGAGGCGAGACAGCGCAGATAGGCGTCGAGCAGCGCCTGTTCACTGCCGATGTGGAGATAGGTGTCGTTCTGGCCGGCGAAGGAGGCCTCGGGTGAATCCTCGGCGGTGGCCGAGGAGCGGACCGCCAGGGAGAGGTCGTCGCCATACTCCTCCCTGAGCCGGGCGTAGCCGGCCAGGATCTCCTGCTTCAGGTCATCCGGAAGGCGGCACTGCTGCACGATCTCCCGTGCCCTGGCGCCGCGTGCCTGCAGATCCCCGATGTCGTCCGGGTCGAGACCGTCCAGGGCCTGGTGCAGCTTCTCCCAGGCACCGTTGCTGTCGAGGACGTGACGATAGGCGGATGCGGTGACGGCGAACCCGTTGGGGACCCGCACACCGCCGGCAGTCAGGTTGCGGTACATCTCGCCGAGGCTGGCGTTCTTGCCGCCCACTTCCGGGATGTCGTCGATGCCGATCTCGTCGAACCAACGTGTATAGCTGGACATGGTCTCTCCTGTCAGGGTGGGTACGATCGCCCCAGCGGCGGGTGGGCGCGCCAGTAGAGAATCAGGATGAAGCCGAACAGCATCCCGCCGAGGTGGGCGAAATGGGCGACTCCCGGCTGGGTCCCGGTGACGCCGGACCAGAGTTCGATGGCGCCGAACAGGATCACGAACCACTTGGCCTTGAGGATCACCGGCGGGAACAGCAGCATCAGCCGTTCGTTGGGAAAGGTCATGCCGAAGGCCAGCAGGATCCCGAACACACCGCCGGAGGCGCCGATGGTGGGATAGGTCTCGCCGCTGAAGCTGGCCACCAGCAGCTGCACGAATCCGGCACCGACGGCGCAGACGAAATAGTAGAGGGTGAAGGCACGGCTGCCCCAGGCGTTCTCCATCGGCGAACCGAAGAACCACAGGGCGTACATGTTGAGCAGCAGGTGCAGGGGGCCGCCATGGAGGAAGGCGTAGCTGATCAGCTGCCACGGCTGGAACAGGGTGGGGATACCGTAGAGGGCCAGGCGCCCGGTCAGGTCCAGTGGCCAGAGCGCAAAATGGTGCAGCAGCCACTGGTCGTTGCCGAGCTGCAGCAGATAGATGCCGATGTTGGCGATCAGCAGCGACTTGACGGCGGGGGGCAGCATGCTGCCTGCCGCGTTGTAGACCGCCATTTCCGCTCCTCCTCTCTGCCGTTGCCCGATCGATACCGCGGATCGTGGCCGGTCGCGGCCGGATGCCGTTCACCCGCTTTCGCGGGAAGGCCCCGGCCGATCCAATCCATTGTGTCAGCGACAGGCGTCGCCTGCAGTCACCTGGGTGACAACCCGGGCCGTTGGTCCGTCGCCTGACGGTCTCTCCAACGCCCCGTTCTCACACGACGCTTTTGCTGTGTCCGCTGCCGGAAATGGGGTGTCCTGGCCTCATATCAATGGCAGCAGCCCCAGCACGCCGAAAAAGATGAGATAGAAGGCGACGATGTAGTTGAGCAGCCGGGGCCATACCAGGATGGCGATACCGGCCAGCAGGGAGACTAGAGGCGGGCCGGCAATCATGAGGTCGATACCCATGGCAGGTTTACTCCGGTATGGGGTTGTCGGGAACGGCAACGCTGCCGGCAGTGTATACGGCAACCCGATCGTGCTCAATGATATATGATCGGAACATCCCTGATGGGTAGAGGGATCACATCATGATCGTGTTTGGACCGGTTCCATTCCACCGTCTGGGCATCAGAATATTCCACCGATGAAGCGGATGAGATACCCGGCACTGTTTCGTTCTGCCGCATGCCTGGTTCTTGTGGCATCGTCCACCGCTCTCGATGCCGCGGAGGCAGCGACCACGACGTCGATCGTTGTCTTCAACACGATCTGCGCCAGGTGCCATGAAGGGGAGTGCAGCGGGCGACTGAGTTTCGACAATGTGGATACGATCGCCCGCGGCCATATCATGAGGCACTATCCGGCGGCCTCCGAAGCCCCGGATCTGCAGCGGGATCTGGTGCGGATCATCGACTACATGAAGGAGCACTGTGCCTATTACCCGATGCGGGAGCCGGTGCCCCGGGACGGAATCTGGGACGAGCGACTGCTGGATCGGTTGGTGACGCCGGAAAAACGGTTCTATTTCATTCCCCTCGGCCACCTCGAGGCGGGGCGGCATCGGATCGAGTTGGAACTGGAACGGCCAGGATCGGTCAGGGTCGAGCTGCTGTCCCAGGATTTCGATCTGATCGTCGACGGCTGCCATGACAGCAGCACTGGCAGGATTGTCATCCCGTTCGAGACAGGGACCGCGGGAGACTACTACCTTCGGCTGTATCCAAAGGCGAAGCAGGCCATCAGAGTGCGGCGGTTGCGGGTCGTGGAACGAAGCAGGCGGTCTCAGGAAAACCCCAGCAGGAGTCCGGCCCGATAGAGCAGCAGGCTCGCCAGCCAGGCCGATACCAGGCCCAGCAGCAGGCCCAGCCCGGTGATGCGCCAGGAGCGGGATTCGGCACGGATCGCCGCCAGGGTGGCGATGCAGGGGGTGTAGAGCAGGGTGAAGACCATGAAGCCGAGGCCCTGCAGGGGGGTGATGTGGGTGGCGATCTGCCGCTGCAGGTCGGCGCCGCCGTAGATCACCGCCAGGGCGCCGATGACGATCTCCTTGGCGATGAAGCCGAACAGCAGGGCCACCGTCTCCTGCCACTGGATGCCGATGGGATGGAACAGGGGGGCGAGGGTCTGCCCCAGCCGGCCGGCCCAGCTTTCGGCGCTGGCCGGGGCGACCCCGGTCGGAAAGTGGGTCAGGATCCAGACCAGGATCACCCCGGCCACGATCAGGGTGGCGGCGCGGTAGAGGAAGTCCTTAAGCTCCTGGCCGGTGCGCAGGGCAATGCTGCGCAGGGTCGGCAGCCGGTAGGGCGGGATCTCCATGATGAAGGGCTCCGGCTCCCCCAGCACCTGCTGCCAGGGGCGCAGCAGCAGCCCCATGACGAGGATGGCGGCGAAGCTGCCCAGGTAGAGGCCGAACAGGATCCACGGCGCCAGCGCGGCGCCGAACAGGATACCGCTGAGGAACACGAACACCTGCAGCCGGGCACTGCACAGGCTGAAGGGGATCAGCAGCATGGTGAGGACGCGGCTGTGCCGGCTGGAGAGGATGCGCGTCCCCATCACCGCCGGCACGTTGCAGCCGTAGCCCAGCAACAGGCTGATGAAGGCCTTGCCGTCGAGGCCGAGCCGGTGCATCAGGCGGTCCATGAGAAAGGCGGCCCGGGCCATGTAGCCGCTGTCCTCGATCAGTGACATGAAGACGAAGAACAGGGCGATGACGGGGAAGAAGGAGGCCACCACGCCGACGCCCTGCCAGATGCCGTCCAGCAGAAAACTCCGGGCCCAGCCGGGCAGGGCGGTCAGCGCCGGCTGCAGGCGCAGCCAGGCCCCGCCGTCGTCGAACCAGTGGCCCAGCCAGGCCTGCAGGGGGGTGCCCAGGCCATAGATTCCCTGGAACAGCAGCAGCATGACCAGCAGGAACAGGGGCAACCCCAGCCAGCGGTGCAGCAGGATCCGGTCCAGGCGCTCGCTCAGGCGGTCCGGCAGCGGCGGCGACCGGCGGGTCGCCTCCAGCGCCAGGCCCCGGGCGGCGTTGAAGCGGCAGCCGGCGCAGAGAATCGGCAGCGGCTGTCCGGTCGCCTGTTCCACCCGTTCGCCCCAGCTGCGGGCGGCCTGCCGCAGCGCCGGTGCGGGGGGCGGTACGGAGGCACCCTTCTCCTCCAGCAGCCGCATCGCCAGGAAGTTGGGCTGGAAGCGACTGTCGGGGGCGGTGCGCTCGATCTCCCGCGACAGGGCCTTGACCGCCTCTTCCAGTACCGCCGGGCAGGCGATGTGGGGCGGGCGCGCCTGGACCGGGTTCCGGATCAGCCGGTAGAGGGCCTGCTTCAGTTCCGGAATGCCCTCGCCGGTGCGGGCCGAGACCGCCACCGCCGGCACGCCCAGGTGGCTGGAGAGGATCTCCAGGTCGGGTTCGGCTCCCTGGCGTCGCGCCTCGTCGATCATGTTGACGGCGACCACCATCGGCAGTCCGCTCATGGCCAGCTGCAGGGTCAGGCCCAGCCCGCGGTAGAGGTTGCGCGCGTCCAGTACGTTGAGTACCAGGTCCGGTGGCGTGCGCAGGAAGAAATCCCGCACCACCCTCTCCTCCTCGGTGACCGGCGACAGGGAGTAGGCACCGGGCAGATCGACCAGCTCGATCGGGTATTCGCCGAGGGTGAAGTGGCCGCTCTTCCGCTCGATGGAGACGCCGGGCCAGTTGCCGGTACTCTGGCTGGATCCGGTGAGACGGTTGAACAGGGTGGTCTTGCCGGTATTGGGGATGGCGCCGAGGGCGATGACGATCCCGTCCCTCCCCGGGGTCATTCCGGCGTCCCCCCGGGGGTCAACCCGACGATGATCCTGGCGGCCTCACCGCGACCCAGCGCAATGGTGGCTCCGGTGGCGGCGTCGGAGACCAGCAGACCATGGGTTCCCGGTTCCCCGATGCGGATCCGGCTGCCCGGCCGCAGGGATTTCTCCGTCATTCGCTGCCGGAAGGCCCTGCCCCCTTCCAGGGAGAGCACCGTGCAGGTCTGTCCGGGCCGAATGGCGGGGGAGGTGAGGGGGGCGGCGACCAGCCGGCAGTCCAGGCCCGCCATCTCCTCCCGCCGCAGCGCGAACAGCTCGCCCTGGTCGGAGGCCACCTCCAGGGTCCCGCCCAGGGGTGCCGCGCGGACGATCCGCAGCCGTGAGCCCGGCAGTATCCCCATCTGTGCCAGGCGCCGGGCGACCTGCCTGTCGTCGCCCAGGGAGTGGAGGATGCAGATGCTGCCGGGCAGAAAGAGGTCGGATTCAGTCATCGCCGCTGCCCACCAGTCTCTCCACCAGCCAGCCGTTGAGCAGGGAGAACAGGGCGATGTAGAGGGTGAGGATCACGGTGTAGGCGATGCCGAAATAGTGAGCCATCAGCGGCAGCCAGGGGAGTTTGATCGAGCGCGCATAGAGAAAGGCGGCGATCAGGGCCGGGCGCACGCCGTGCTCCTTCAGCTCCTTCAGCATCGGGTACCAGGGATAGATCGGGCCATGGGAGAGGATGCCGCCGGTCACCGCCACCAGCCAGCCGCGGGCGCCGCTGTCGCGTCCGGAGAGGTGGACCAGCCGCTCCTTCATGCCGCTGCTCAGGTTGAACAGCCACAGGAACAGGAACACCAGGATCAGTACCGGAAGCAGGTCCAGGCCCATCTTCAGGAAGCGCTCCATGCTGCTGCGGGCGTATTCCAGGTCGAACCAGGCGATCACCAGGTAGAGCAGCAGCACCCCCAGCAGGAACCACCAGCCGCCGTGACCCGGTTTTCCGTTCCGCCGCTGGCTGGTGCCCGCTGTGGTCTTCGGCTCAGACACGGAGGGTCACCACCGTCAGCCAGGCGATCAGCAGTGACAGCAGGAAGGCGATCAGGTTGCGCCACAGGGAGAAGCGCCAGCCCAGCATCACCGCCTCGGCCGGCA
>DRKP01000068.1 GCA_011051715.1 Sedimenticola thiotaurini
GCAGTGGCAACTCGATCGAGGAGATCGACGCCGCCGGCGGTCACATCGAGGGGACCTACCAGAACCAGAGCCTGGACTTCAGCCAGACCCGGCTGACGGACGTGGACGAGATCCGCGGCGGCGGTGGTCGCGACACCATCACCGGGAGTGCTGGTGACGATGTCATCCATGGTGACTCCGGCAACGACCGCCTCGATGGAGGCGCCGGTGACGATCTCCTCTCCGGCGGCAGCGGCAACGATGCAGCCTTCGGCGGTGAAGGCAACGACACCTACCTGTTCGATCCATTCGACGGTGTCGATACCTTCGACGGTGGATCGGGGGGCTGGACCGACGCCGTCCAGTTGGATGCCGATGCCGATCCGGCCGCAGACCCCGACAATCCCTGGACCATCGAGATCAACGGCGAGGTGGTCGAATACGACCTGGCCGCCCATGCCCTTGAACTCGATCCCGATACATCGGGGGTCATCACCCTCGACGATGGCAGCCAACTGGTGTTCGACGGCGTCGAGCGAATCGAATGGTGACGACATGCGGGGACGACAGCGATTGATTTAGCCGTGCCCTGCCGCTAAACTAGCGCGCTGACTTTCAGGCAGTATCGGGAGAGGGACATGCGGCAGCCGCTGGTGGCAGGCAACTGGAAGATGAATGGTTCCCGGGAGAGCATCCGGGCGCTCCTGGACGGGCTGAAGCAGGGTATCGGGCAGGTCGAGGTGGCCGAGGTAGCGGTCTGCCCCCCCTTCATCTACATCCCCGATGTGCAGGAGCAGTTGCAGGGCACCGCCATCGCCTGGGGTGGCCAGGACGTCTCCACCGAGGCCTCCGGCGCCTACACCGGTGAGATCTCCACGGCCATGCTGCTCGATTTCGGCTGCCGTTACGTGATCGTCGGCCATTCCGAGCGCCGCTCCTACCATGGAGAGAGCGACCAACTGGTGGCGAAGAAGTATGCCGCTGCCCGTGCCGCAGGACTGATCCCCATCCTCTGTGTCGGCGAGACCCTGGAGGAGCGCGAGGGTGGTGTCACCGAACAGGTGGTGGCCCGGCAGCTCGATGCGGTGATCGATCTGGAGGGGGTTTCGGCCCTGGCCGGCGGCGTGATCGCCTACGAGCCGGTCTGGGCCATCGGCACCGGCAGGACCGCCACTCCCGAGCAGGCCCAGGAGGTGCACGCTTTCATCCGTGGCCGGGTGGCGCAGCAGGACAGTGCAGTGGCCGAGGGTCTGCGCATCCTGTACGGTGGCAGCATGAAGCCCGGAAACGCGGCCGAGCTTCTGGCCAAGCCCGATATCGACGGCGGTCTGATCGGCGGCGCCTCGCTGCAGGCCGAGGACTTTCTGGGTATCTGTACGGCGGCCAACTGAGGGCCGCATCCTGCAGGCGCGGGGGCCCCGGGCCGCTGCCCATTACCGAAACCGCGAACACACTGGATCCATGCATACAATCCTGATCGTATTTCACCTGTTCCTCTCCCTCGGCCTGATCGGCCTGGTGCTGATGCAGCACGGCAAGGGGGCGGATGCCGGCGCCGCCTTTGGTTCCGGCGCCTCCGGGACCGTATTCGGTGCCACCGGGGCGGCCAACTTTCTCAGCCGGGCCACTGCCGTGCTGGCGACCCTGTTCTTCATCACCAGTCTGACGTTGGCCTGGTACGCCATGCAGGTGACCGATCAGCCCGGACTGATGCGTGGTGTGGAGCAGAAGGAGGCGGTACCATCCGCCCCGGCACCGGTGAGCGAGGTACCTGCGATCCCCGGTCAGACGGACACGACGGCGCCGGCGGCGGACGAATCCCCGGTTCCGGTGGTGCCGCCGCCCGATGCGCCGGCGCAACAGTAGGAAAGGACAATCTGACAAGCCGATGTGGTGGAATTGGTAGACACGCTATCTTGAGGGGGTAGTGGCGCAAGCCGTGCCGGTTCAAATCCGGCCATCGGCACCATTTTTCGGGAACGGCACCGCCGGAATGGCCGGGGCCGTTTTTTTCTGCAAAAATGAAGATAACTATTTGATATAGAAGAAAATAGTCGTCTGGATCGGGCTTGACACGGAGGCGGCCGCTGAACTAGACTGCCGGCTTCGTATCCAGACTCGGCCTCACGCTCGTGATGCCCTGGAACCAAGGGGAGGGACATGCTTCAGAACTATCTGCCCATCCTGGTGTTCGTGGCAGTCGGCCTGGCCATGGGCGTAGTCATGATCGCCCTCGGGTTCGTCCTCGGAACCCGCCGCCCCGACAGCGAGAAACTCTCCCCCTACGAATGCGGCTTCGAGGCCTTCGAAGACGCCCGCATGAAATTCGACGTCCGTTTCTATCTCGTCGCCATCCTTTTCATCATCTTCGATCTCGAGATCGCCTTCCTCTTCCCCTGGGCCGTGGTGCTGGACCGGATCGGGGGTGTCGGCCTGGTCGCCATGACCATCTTCCTGGGCATCCTGGTGATCGGCTTCGTCTATGAATGGAAGAAGGGGGCGCTGGAATGGGAATAGAGGGAATCCTGGAAAAGGGCGTCATCACCACCAACGCCGACAAGCTGATCAACTGGGCCCGCACCGGCTCGCTCTGGCCGATGACCTTCGGCCTCGCCTGCTGCGCGGTGGAGATGATGCACGCCGCCGCGGCGCGCTACGACATGGACCGCTTCGGGATCATCTTCCGTCCCAGCCCGCGCCAGTCCGACGTCATGATCGTCGCCGGCACCCTGGTCAACAAGATGGCCCCGGCCCTGCGCAAGGTGTACGACCAGATGGCCGAACCGCGCTGGGTCATCTCCATGGGCTCCTGCGCCAACGGCGGTGGTTACTACCACTACTCCTACTCGGTGGTGCGGGGCTGTGACCGGGTGGTGCCGGTCGACATCTACGTGCCGGGCTGTCCGCCCACTGCGGAGGCGCTGCTGTACGGCATCCTGCAGTTGCAGGACAAGATCAGACGCACCTGTACCATCGCGCGATAGGTCATCCAATCCATGAACGAGTACGCGGAACGCCACCGGCAGCTCGCCGACACACTGCGGCAGCGGTTTGCCGGCAACGGCTGCGAGGTGATCGAGGGGCCGGCGGAAGTTACGCTGGTGATCCCGGCAGCGGAACTGATTCGTGTCGCCACCGAGCTGCGCGACGGGGAGGCGTTCCGCTTCGAGGAGCTGATCGACGTCTGCGGCGTCGACTACTCCCAGTATGGTCGCGACCAGTGGGCCACCGGGACCGAGACCGCCTGCGGCTTCGGTCGCGGCATCGACGTGGAGGCGGCCGCGGCCGGGGAGGAGCGGGAGAGGCGCTTCGCGGCGGTCTACCATCTGCTCTCGGTGAGCCGCAATCAGCGCCTGCGTCTGCGTGTCTTCGTCGACAGCGAGCATCCGCTGGTGGATTCGGTGGTCGGCATCTGGAATTCCGCCAACTGGTTCGAGCGCGAGGCCTTCGATCTCTTCGGTATCCTGTTCGACGGCCATCCGGATCTGCGCCGCATCCTCACCGACTACGGCTTCGTCGGTCACCCCTTCCGCAAGGACTTCCCGCTCAGCGGGGAGGTGGAGATGCGCTACGACGCCGAGCGTCAGCGGGTGGTCTACGAGCCGGTCAGTATCGAGCCGCGCCTGCTCGGGCCCAGGGTGATCCGCCACGACAACCGTTATCTGGACGAGGCCAACGAGACACAGGACGCCGGCGATGCCTGAGATCCGCAACTACACTCTCAATTTCGGTCCCCAGCATCCCGCCGCCCACGGCGTGTTGCGCCTGGTGCTGGAGATGGACGGCGAGGTGATCGAACGGGCCGATCCCCACATCGGCCTGCTGCACCGCGCCACCGAGAAGCTGGCCGAGTCCAAGCCCTACAATCAGTCCATCCCCTACATGGACCGGCTCGACTACGTCTCCATGATGTGCAACGAGCACGGCTACGTGATGGCGATCGAGAAGCTGCTCGGCGTGGAGGTGCCGGAGCGGGCGCGCTACATCCGCACCCTGTTCGACGAGATCACCCGCATCCTCAACCACCTGATGTGGCTGGGGACCCATGCCCTGGACGTGGGCGCCATGACCGTCTTCCTCTACGCCTTCCGGGAGCGCGAGGATCTGATGGACTGCTATGAGGCGGTCTCCGGCGCGCGCATGCACGCGGCCTACTACCGGGTCGGAGGGGTCTACCGCGACCTGCCCGATGAGATGCCCAGGTATGAGGCCAACGGCTTTCGCAGCGAGCAGGAGATCGCCCAGCGCAACGAGGCGCGCCAGGGTTCCCTGCTCGATTTCATCGACGATTTCGCCAACCGCTTTCCCGGTCTCGTCGACGAGTACGAGACCCTGCTCACCGACAACCGGATCTGGAAGCAGCGCACCGTCGGCATCGGCGTGGTGTCGCCGGAGCGGGCGCTGCAGATGGGCTTCACCGGCCCCATGCTGCGGGGCTCCGGGGTGGAGTGGGATCTGCGCAAGAAACAGCCGTATGCCGCCTACGACCGGGTCGACTTCGACATCCCGGTGGGCGTCAACGGCGACTGCTACGACCGCTACCTGGTACGGGTCGAGGAGCTCCGCCAGTCGACCCGCATCATCAAGCAGTGCGTGCAGTGGCTGCGTGACAACCCGGGGCCGGTGATCGTCCAGGACCACAAGGTGGCACCGCCATCGCGGGCGCAGATGAAGGACGACATGGAGAGCCTGATCCACCACTTCAAGCTGTTCACCGAGGGCTACTGCCCGCCTCCGGGGGAGGCCTACGCAGCGGTGGAGGCGCCCAAGGGGGAGTTCGGCTGCTACATCATCTCCGACGGCGCCAACAAGCCCTACCGGCTCAAGATCCGGGCGCCGGGCTTCGCCCACCTGGCGGCCATGGACGAGATGGTGAAGGGGCATATGCTGGCGGACGTGGTGGCGGTGATCGGCACCATGGACGTCGTGTTCGGGGAGATCGACCGCTGATGGGTTTCAAGAACGCACCGATGGTAACCCTCAAGCCGTACCAGGCGAAGGAGGATCTGTTCCCGCCAGAGGTGCGGGCCGAGATCGACCGCTGGATCGCCAAGTATCCGCCGGAGTGGAGGCAGTCGGCGGTGATGGCCGCCCTGCGGGTGGTGCAGGAGGACAACGGCGGCTTCCTCACCGAGGAGCTGATGGACCGGGTGGCGGCCTACCTGGACATGCCGCCGATCGCGGTCTACGAGGTGGCCACCTTCTACTCGATGTACGAGCTGAAGCCGGTGGGGCGGCACAAGATCTGCGTCTGCACCAACGTCTCCTGCATGATCAACGGCTCCGACCGCATCGTCGAGCACATGGAGAAGCGCCTCGGCATCCGCCTCGGGGAGACCACCGGGGACGGCCGCTTCACCCTCAAGGAGGTGGAGTGCCTGGGGGCCTGTGGCGGCGCGCCCATGTTCCAGATCGGCAACAAGTACTACGAGAACCTCACCCCCGAGCTGGTCGACTCGATCCTCGACGGGCTGGAGTAGCGACCATGGCCAACGAAGTCTGTTTCCGCAACATGGACCAGGAGCGCCCCTGGCTGCTGGAGCAGTATCGCAGTCGCGGCGGTTACGAGGTGCTGACCCGGATCCTGCAGGAGAAGAGACCGCCGGAGCAGATCATCGAGGAGGTCAAGGCCTCGGGACTGCGGGGGCGCGGCGGCGCCGGTTTCCCCACCGGGCTGAAGTGGAGTTTCATCTCACGCAATGCCCCGGGCCAGAAGTACGTGGTGTGCAACTCGGACGAGGGCGAGCCCGGCACCTTCAAGGACCGCGACATCCTGCGCTACAACCCGCACCAGCTGATCGAGGGCATGGTCATCGCCGGCTACGCCATCGGCGCGACGGTCGGTTTCAACTACATACGCGGCGAGTTCTGGGAGCCCTACGAGCGCTTCGAGGCGGCGCTGGAGGAGGCGCGCGCAGCCGGTTTCCTGGGCCGTGACCTGCTCGGCTCCGGCTTCGACTTCGAGCTCCACAGCCACCTGGGCGGCGGCGCCTACGTCTGTGGCGAGGAGACCGCCCTGCTGGAGTCGATCGAGGGCAAGAAGGGGCAGCCGCGCTACAAGCCGCCGTTCCCGGCCCATTTCGGCCTCTACGGCCGTCCCACCATCATCAACAACACCGAGTCCCTGGCCTCCATCCCGGTGATCCTGGAGAAGGGGGGCGAGTGGTTCAGGAACCTGGGTGTGGAGAACAGCGGCGGTTCCAAGCTGTTCTCCATCTCCGGCAACATCAACAACCCCGGGGTGTTCGAGATCCCCATGGGGACACCGTTCTCCGAGCTGCTGGAGATGGCCGGCGGCATGAAGGAGGGCCGCCGGCTGAAGGCGGTGATCCCGGGCGGCTCCTCGTCACCGGTGATCCCGGGCGAGCAGATGATGGAGCTGACCATGGACTACGACGCCATCGCCGGGGCGGGCTCCATGCTCGGTTCCGGCGCGGTGATCGTGCTGGACGACAGCAACTGCATGGTCAGGATCCTGGAGCGGATGTCCTGGTTCTACGCCGAGGAGTCGTGTGGCCAGTGCACGCCGTGCCGTGAGGGCACCGGCTGGCTCTACCGGGTGGTGCACCGGATCGAGAGCGGTCAGGGGCGTCCCGAGGACCTGGAGTTGCTGGACGACATGACGACCAAGATCGCCGGCCGCACCATCTGTGCCCTGGGTGACGCCGCGGCGATGCCGGTGCAGGGGATGCTGCGACACTTCCGCGACGAGTTCGAGTACCACATCGAACACAAGCGCTGCATGGTCGATTGAGCGCTGCCGGGCCGGGGCCCGCAACGACAGACACTTGAGTACGGGTTGAGAGAGCAACATCAATGTCCGATGACCAGATGGTAACGATCGAAGTCGATGGTCGCGAGCTGCAGGCGAAGGCCGGCAGCCTGCTCATCGAAGTGACCGATGCGGCGGGGGTGGACATTCCCCGCTTCTGTTACCACAAGAAGCTCTCGGTCGCCGCCAACTGCCGCATGTGCCTGGTGGAGGTGGAGAAGGTGCCCAAGCCGCTGCCGGCCTGCGCCACCCCGGTCACCGACGGCATGAAGGTGCACACCCGCTCGCCGCTGGCGCTGGCGGCGCAGAAGGGGACCATGGAGTTCCTGCTCATCAACCATCCCCTGGACTGCCCGATCTGCGACCAGGGCGGTGAGTGCGAGCTGCAGGATCTCTCCCTCGGCTACGGCAGCGACGTCTCCCGTTACGTCGAGGGCAAGCGGGTGGTGCCGGAGCGGGACATCGGCCCCCTCATCAGCACCTGTTTCACCCGCTGCATCCACTGCACCCGCTGCATCCGCTTCGGTGCCGAGATCGCC
The DNA here is from genome assembly GCA_011051715.1 of Sedimenticola thiotaurini. Taxonomy (GTDB): domain Bacteria; phylum Pseudomonadota; class Gammaproteobacteria; order Chromatiales; family Chromatiaceae; genus HyVt-443. The sequence goes on from DRKP01000068.1 coordinate 7,291, forward strand.
GGCATCCGCGAGCTGGGCGCGGTCGGCCGTGGCGAACACATGCAGATCGGCACCTACGTGGAGAAGAGCGTCGACTCCGAGCTGTCCGGCAACATCATCGACGTCTGCCCGGTCGGTGCACTGACCTCGAAGCCGTTCCAGTACCGCGCCCGGGCCTGGGAGCTGGTGCAGCACGACGGCGTCTCGCCTCATGACGCGGCCGGCTCCAACCTGCACATCCATGTGCGCCGGGGCCGGGTGATGCGGGTGCACCCGAAGGAGAATGAGGCGATCAACGAGTGCTGGATCTCGGACCGGGACCGGTTCAGCTACGAGGGGCTGTACAGCGCCGACCGCCTGACCAGGCCCCTGGTCCGCAGCAACGGCGAGTGGCAGGAGACGGACTGGGAACAGGCGCTGGAGCAGGCGGCACTGAGGCTGCAACAGGCCCGCGGCAGCAGCGGTGACCGGCTGGCGGCCCTGATCTCGCCCTCCAGCACCCTGGAGGAGATGTACCTGGCCCAGCGGTTGATGAGGGGTCTGGAGAGCGACAACATCGATGTCCGCCTGCGGCAGGGCGATTTTCGCGGCACCGGTCCGGCGGTGGCCTGGCTGGGGCAGCCGGTGGAGGAACTGGAGGGCGTCGGGGCGGCCCTTCTGGTGGGCGCCAATATCCGCAAGGAGCAACCGATCCTGGGCCACCGCCTGCGCAAGGCGGCGATGAACGGCGCCCGCATCCACTGCCTCAACCCGCTGGAACTGGATCTCAACTATCCGGCCGGGCAGCTGGTGGTCGGGCCGGCGGCCATGGCCGGCGAGCTGGCGGCCATCGCCCGCGCCCTGGGCGCCAGCGGCCCGCTGATCGATGACGCCACGGCGGGGCCGGCCCATGAGGAGGTGGCGGAGGCGCTCCGCCAGGCGCAGCGGGCCACCGTGCTGCTGGGGGCGATGGCCTGCGCCCATCCCGACTATTCCATGCTACGCGGACTGGCGGCCGCCGTGGCCGAGGCCAGTGGCGCGGTACTCGGTTTCCTGCCGCAGGGAGCGAATGCTACCGGCGCCGCCCTGCTCGGCATCGACCAGGGGGAGGATGCCCTCTCCCTGCTGCGCAATCCACGCAAGGGCTACCTGCTGCTGGGGGCCGAGCCCGGCCGCGACTTCTGGAACCCGGCCCTGGCCAACGCCGCGCTGGAGAAGGCCGAGTGCGTGGTCGCCCTGACCTCCTGGCGCAGCCCCTGCCTGGAGCAGGTGGCAGACGTGATGCTGCCGGTTGCCGCCTTCGCCGAGACTTCGGGCACCTATGTGAACGCCGGGGGAAGCTGGCAGTCCTTCGGTGGCGCCGCCACGCCTCCGGGCGAGGCGCGCCCCGCCTGGAAGGTGCTGCGGGTATTGGGCAATCTGCTGGACCTGGACGGATTCGACCAGGAGAGCAGCGGCGAGGTGCTGGCGCAGGCGCGGGCGCAGATCGGGGAGCGTCGCCCGGACAACGCCGGCTGCACCTTCGACGATACCAGCAGCACCCTGGCGCAGGCGGCGCTGGTGCGGATCGGCGAGGTGCCCCTGTATGGTGTCGATCCGCTGGTGCGGCGGGCCGCGCCTCTGCAGAAGACCCGGGATGCCCTGGGGGCGGCGATCCGCATCTCACCGGCCCTGGCCGGGCGCCTTGGCCTGGGAGAGGGGGATTCGGCCCGGCTGGCCCAGGACGGCGCCAGCATCACCCTGCCGGTGATCCTGGAAGCGGGGGTGCCGGACGACTGCGTGCGCCTGCCCGCCGGAGTGGACGGTACCGAGATGCTGGGCGGACAGTTTGGTGAAGTGACCCTGGAGAAGGCATAGACCGATGGACGCACTGATGAATCTCTGGGAATGGCTCGGCGAGAACCTGATCATCGTCCAGATCCTGATCAAGATCGTCGCGATCGTGGCGCCGCTGATGCTCTGCGTGGCCTACTTCACCTATGCCGAGCGCAAGATCATCGGCTACATGCAGGTGCGCATCGGCCCCAACCGGGTGGGACCCAAGGGCTGGCTGCAGCCGATCGCGGACGCGCTGAAGCTGATGATGAAGGAGATCGTCATCCCCAGCGGCGCCAACAAGACCCTGTTCCTGATCGCCCCCATGCTCACCCTGGGTCCGGCCCTGGCGGCCTGGGCGGTGTTCCCCTTCGGCGACGGGCTGGTGGTCTCCGACATCAACGCCGGCCTGCTCTACCTGATCGCCCTCACCTCGGTGGGGGTCTACGGCGTGATCATCGCCGGCTGGGCCTCCAACTCCAAGTATGCCTTCCTCGGCGCCATGCGCTCGGCGGCCCAGATCGTCTCCTACGAGATCGCCATGGGATTCGCCCTGGTCGGGGTGCTGGTGGCGGCGGGCAGCCTCAACCTGACCGAGATCGTCAATGCCCAGAAGGGCGACGGCGGGCTGTTCAACTGGTTCTGGCTGCCGCTGATGCCCCTGTTCGTGATCTACTTCGTCTCCGGTGTGGCCGAGACCAACCGCGCCCCGTTCGATGTCGCCGAGGGCGAGTCGGAGATCGTCGCGGGCTTCCATGTCGAGTATTCGGGCATGCCGTTCGCCGTCTTCTTCCTCGGCGAATACGCCAACATGATCCTGATCTCGGCCCTGACCGCGCTGCTGTTCCTGGGTGGCTGGCTCTCCCCGTTCCACGGCTGGCCGCTGCTCGGCCCCCTGTTCGACTGGGTTCCCGGCTTCGTCTGGCTGTTCGCCAAGACCGCCCTGGTGGGCTTCTTTTTTCTCTGGCTGCGCGCCACCTTCCCCCGTTACCGCTATGACCAGATCATGCGCCTCGGCTGGAAGGTGTTCATCCCCATCACCATCGTCTGGATCCTGGTGGTGGGACTGGCGGTGGTGTACCAGTTGCCCTGGTGGTTCGACTGAGGCGAATGACCGATGAAAGCACTGACTGACTACATCAAGAGCCTGTTCCTGCTGGAGTTGTGGCGTGGCCTCGGCGTCACCGGGCGCTACCTGTTCCGCCGCAAGTTCACCGTCCAGTACCCGGAGGAGAAGGCGCCGGTGTCACCCCGCTTCCGTGGCCTGCATGCCCAGCGTCGCTACGAAAACGGGGAGGAGCGCTGCATCGCCTGCAAGCTGTGCGAGGCGGTCTGTCCGGCCCTGGCGATCACCATCGAGGCGGAGCCGCGGGCGGACGGTTCGCGCCGCACCACCCGCTACGACATCGATCTGTTCAAGTGCATCTTCTGCGGTTACTGCCAGGAGTCGTGCCCGGTGGATGCCATCGTCGAGACCCGGGTCTACGAGTACCACTTCGAGAACCGGGAGGACGCGATCCTGACCAAGGACAAACTGCTGGCCATCGGTGACAAGTACGAGAAGCAGCTGGCGGCGGACATCGCCGCCCAGGAACGCTACCGCTGAGGGGGCACCACCCCGATCTGAACGGAAAGAGCTGATGACATTCGAAAGGTTCGTCTTTTACCTGTTTGCCGCCGTCCTGGTATTCGCCGCGACGATGGTGATCACCCGCCGCAACCCGGTGCAGGCCGCCCTGTTCCTGGTGCTCGCCTTCTTCACCAGCGCCGGCATCTGGCTGCTGGCCGAGGCGGAGTTCCTCGCCATCGTGCTGGTGCTGGTCTACGTCGGCGCGGTGATGGTGCTGTTCCTGTTCGTGGTGATGATGCTGGACATCGACGTGGCGACGCTGAAGGCGGGTTTCGTCCGCCACCTGCCGCTGGCGCTGCTGGTGGCGGTTGCGATGGCGCTGGAGATCTTCCTGGTGATCGGCTCCGGCACCTTCGGCCCCGACAACTTCCCGGCCCCGGCCGGCCACGGTGCCGACTACAACAACACGGCGGAGCTGGGCAGCCTGCTCTACACCACCTACATGTACCCGTTCGAGATCGCCGCGGTGATCCTGTTGGTGGCGATCATCGCCGCCATCGGCCTGACCCTGCGCAAACGGCCGGAGACCAGGTACCAGGATCCGTCGCGGCAGGTGCGGGTGCACAAGGGACCGGATCGCATCCGGGTCGTCAAGATGGAGGCGGAGAAGTGACATGATCACCCTCACCGAATACCTGATGCTGGGCGCGGTCCTGTTCTCCCTCAGCGTGGCGGGGATCTTCCTCAACCGCAAGAACGTGATCGTACTGCTGATGTGCGTGGAGCTGATGCTGCTGGCGGTGAACATGAATTTCGTCGCCTTCTCCCACTTCCGCGGAGACACGCTGGGACAGGTGTTCGTCTTCTTCATCCTCACCGTGGCGGCGGCCGAGGCGGCCATCGGCCTGGCGATCCTGGTGGTGCTGTTCCGCAACCGGCGCACCATCAACGTGGAGGATCTGGACACCCTGAAAGGGTGACGGCTGGAACCTGAACGGCAAAGAGACCCATGGATACCATCTATCTGATCATCGTCCTGGCACCGCTCGTCGGTTCCATCATCGCCGGATTCTGGGGTGGCCGTATCGGCCGCGCCTGGTCCCACTGGGTCACCACCGCAGGCGTCGGTCTCTCCACCCTGCTGTCGTTCTACGTGCTCTACCGCTTCCTCGCCGGCAGCACCGAGGTCTACAACGCCACCGTCTACAGCTGGATGGTAAGCGGCGGCTTCCGCTTCGAGGTGGGCTTCCTGGTGGATCAGCTCACCGCGGTGATGATCAGCGTCGTCACCTTCGTCTCCTTCTGCGTCCATGTCTACACCATCGGCTACATGGCCCACGACGAGGAGAACTGGCCCGACGACAGCCTGGCGGGGCGCAACAGCTACCAGCGCTTCTTCAGTTACATCTCCCTGTTCACCTTCTCCATGCTGATGCTGGTGATGGCCAACAACTTCGTCCAGCTGTTCTTCGGCTGGGAGGCGGTGGGGCTGGTCTCCTACCTGCTGATCGGTTTCTGGTCGGTACGCCCGACCGCGGTCTTCGCCAACCTGAAGGCGTTTCTGGTCAACCGCGTCGGCGACTTTGGCTTCATCCTCGGCATCGCCGCGGTGGCCATGTATTTCGGCAGCCTGGACTATGCCCAGGTCTTCGCCAGGGCGCCGCAGCTGGCCGACGTCCAGGTCGCCGTCTGGGGCGACAGCCAGTGGTCGCTGATGTCGCTGATCGGCATCCTGCTGTTCATCGGGGCCATGGGCAAATCGGCCCAGGTGCCGCTGCACGTCTGGCTGCCCGATTCGATGGAGGGCCCGACCCCGATCTCCGCCCTGATCCATGCCGCCACCATGGTCACCGCCGGCGTCTTCATGGTGGCGCGCATGTCGCCGCTGTACGAGCTGTCGGAGACGGCGCTCAGCTTCGTGCTGGTGATCGGCGCCACCACCGCCTTCTTCATGGGGCTGATCGGCATCGTGCAGAACGACATCAAGCGGGTGGTGGCCTATTCCACCCTGTCCCAGCTCGGCTACATGATGGTGGCCCTCGGCGTCTCCGCCTATGCCGCCGGCATCTTCCACCTGATGACCCACGCCTTCTTCAAGGCGCTGCTGTTCCTGGCCGCCGGCTCGGTGATCATCGGCATGCACCACGACCAGGACATCCGCAACATGGGGGGGTTGAAAAAATACATGCCGGTCACCTACTGGACCTCCCTGATCGGCTCTCTCGCCCTGATCGGCTTCCCCGGCTTCTCCGGTTTCTTCTCCAAGGATGCGATCATCGAATCGGTGCACGCCTCCTCGATCGCGGGGTCCGGCTATGCCTACCTGATGGTGGTGGCCGGGGTCTTCGTCACCGCCCTCTACACCTTCCGCATGTTCTTCCTGGTGTTCCATGGCGAGGGACCGCGCGACGCCCATGCGAAGGGGCACGTCAAGGAATCGCCCAAGGTGGTGACCATTCCGCTGATCCTGCTGGCGATCCCCTCCATCGGCATCGGCTACTTCACCATCGGCGACATGCTGTTCGGCGACTGGTTCAAGGACGTGCTCTATGTGGCGCCGGCCCATGCGGTGCTGGAGATCATGGGTGAGGAGTTCCACGGTGCCTGGACCTTCATGCTCCATGGCATGACCGGCCTGCCGTTCATCCTGGCCATGGCCGGCCTGGCGACCGCTGCCTTCATCTACCTGAAGAGGCCCTCCATTGCCCATGACATCAAGACCCGGTTCGACCTGCTCTACCTCGCACTGGACCGGAAGTACTGGTTCGACGAGCTCTACCAGCTGGTCTTCGCCGGTGGTGGACGTGCCATCGGCAGACTGTTCTGGTCCCTGGGCGATCGCTTCGTCATCGACGGCGTGATCATCAACGGCTCCGCCCGGGCGGTCGGCCGCATGGCCGACTGGGTGCGCACCATCCAGACCGGGTACCTGTTCCACTACGCCATCGCCATGATCCTGGGTCTGCTCGTGCTGTTGACCTGGTACGTGATCGTATAAGTTAGGACGCTACGCATGTTTGCTGATCTGCCCATTCTAAGCCTGACCATCTGGCTGCCGATCATCGGCGGCATGCTGGTCTTCGCCAGCGGCAATCAGGCCGCCAACGCCTCGCGCTGGACGGCCCTGACCGTGGCGATCCTGACCTTCGTCGTGAGTCTGGCGCTGTGGGCCGGGTTCGACACCTCCACCGCCCAGATGCAGTTCGTGGAGCGGACCAGCTGGATCGCCCTGTTCGACATCGAGTACTACCTGGGGGTGGACGGCATCTCCATGCCACTGATCATCCTGACCACCTTCATCAGCATCTTCGTGATCATCGCCGGCTGGGAGGTGGTCCAGTACAGGCCGGCCAGCTACATGGCCGCCTTCCTGATCATGGAGGGGGTGATGGTGGGGGTCTTCTCCGCCCTCGATGCCATGCTGTTCTACGTGTTCTGGGAGGCGATGCTGATCCCGATGTTCCTGATCATCGGCATCTGGGGTGGCCCGAACCGCGTCTATGCCACCATCAAGTTCTTTCTCTACACCTTCTTTGGCTCGGTGTTCATGCTGGTGGCGTTGATCTACATGTACTTCCAGGCCGGCAGCTTCGATATCCTGGCGTTCCACGACCTGAAACTGGGCCTCACCGAGCAGATCCTGATCTTCGTCGCCTTCCTGCTCGCGTTCGCGGTGAAGGTGCCGATGTGGCCGGTGCATACCTGGTTGCCGGATGCCCATGTCGAGGCGCCCACCGGCGGCTCGGTGATCCTGGCGGCGATCATGCTGAAGATCGGCGGTTACGGCTTCCTGCGCTTCAGCCTGCCGATCACCCCCGATGCAAGCCAGCAGCTGGACTGGCTCATCATCACCATGTCGCTGATCGCCGTGGTCTATATCGGCTTCGTCGCCCTGGTGCAGCAGGACATGAAGAAGCTGATCGCCTATTCCTCGATCGCCCACATGGGGTTCGTCACGCTCGGCTTCTTCATCGTGTTCATGATATTCGCCGGCGATTCGGCCTCCGGCGGGGCCACTCTCGGTGTCGAGGGAGGCATGGTGCAGATGGTTTCCCACGGCTTCATCTCCGCCGCCATGTTCCTCTGTGTCGGCGTCCTCTACGATCGCATGCACAGCCGCCAGATCGCCGACTACGGCGGGGTGGCCAACACCATGCCCCTGTTCGCCGGCCTCATGGTCTTCTTCGCCATGGCCAATGCCGGGCTGCCGGGCACGTCCGGCTTCGTCGGTGAGTTCATGGTCATCCTGGCCAGCTTCCAGGCCGATTTCTGGTTCGCCTTCCTGGCCGCCACCACCCTGATCCTGGGCGCCGCCTATACCCTGTGGATGGTGAAGCGGGTGATCTTCGGCGTGGTCGCCAACGAGCGGGTGGCGGCGCTGAAGGATATCGGCAGTCGCGAGTTCTTCGTCCTCGGCTCCCTCGCCCTGGCGGTGCTGGCGCTCGGGTTGTGGCCCGCCCCCCTGGTGGAGGTGATGGACGCCTCCATCGTCAACCTGCTCAAGCACCTCGCGGTCTCCAAGCTGTGAACGCCCTACGGAACTGGTAACCATCCATGCAATTCGATACCTCCAACCTGATACCGGTGCTGCCCGAGATCTTCCTGCTGACCATGACCTCGGTGGTCCTGGTGACCGACCTGTTCCTGAAGCAGGAACAGCGCATGATCAGTTACGGCATGGTACAGGTCACCCTGTGGCTGGCCGTGGGCGTGGTCCTGCTCACCGGCCAGGGGGAGGCGCGGGTGCTGTTCGACGGCAGCGTGATCCGGGACCGCATGGGCGACATCCTCAAGATCAGTATCCTGGTGATCACCAGCGGGGTGTTTCTCTATTCCCGCGACTATCTCAGGGACCGGGACCTGTTCAAGGGCGAATACTACGTGCTCGGCCTGTTCGCGGTGCTGGGCATGCTGGTGATGGTCTCCGCCAACGGCTTCCTCACCCTCTACCTGGGACTGGAGCTGCTGGCGCTCTCCCTCTACGCCCTGGTCGCCTTCGACCGGGACTCCATCGGCGGCTCCGAGGCGGCGATGAAGTATTTCGTGCTCGGCGCCCTGGCCTCCGGCATGCTGCTGTACGGCATCTCCATGATCTACGGCGCCACCGGCGCCATCGAATTCGGCACCGTGGCCAAGGCGGTGGCGGCCAGCGGCATGGACGACCTGGTGCTGGTGTTCGGGGTGGTGTTCGTGGTGATCGGCATCGCCTTCAAGTTCGGCGCGGTGCCGTTCCACATGTGGGCCCCCGACGTCTACCATGGCGCCCCGACCGCGGTGGTGCTGCTGATCAGCAGTGCCCCCAAGATGGCGGCGTTCGCCATGGCCATGCGTCTGCTGGTGGACGGCATGGGCAGCCTGCACGGGGACTGGCAGGGGATGCTGGTGATCCTGGCCGTGCTCTCCATGGGTCTCGGCAACCTGGTGGCCATCGCCCAGGCCAACATCAAGCGCATGCTGGCCTATTCGACCATCTCCCACGTGGGTTTCATCCTGCTCGGTATCCTGGCGGGAACCAGTGCGGGTTATACCGCAGCCATGTTCTACAGCATCGTCTATGCCCTGATGGCGATCGGTGCCTTCGGTATCGTGGTCCTGCTCAGCCGCCGCGGGTTCGAGGCGGAGAACCTGGAGGACTACAAGGGCCTGCACGACCGCAGCCCCTGGTTCGCCGCCATGATGATGCTGGTGATGTTCTCCATGGCCGGGGTGCCACCGACGGTGGGCTTCTTCGCCAAACTGGTGGTGCTGCAGGCGGTGGTGGACGTGGACATGACCTGGCTGGCCCTGGTCGGCGTCTTCTTCTCCATCATCGGCGCCTTTTACTACCTGCGCATCGTCAAGCTGATGTATTTCGACAAGCCCGTCGATGAGGCCCCCCTCAGCGCCAGCCTGGATACCCGGGTGGCCCTCTCGGTGAACGGCCTGGCGATGCTGGTTCTGGGGATGTTCCCCGGCGGCCTGCTGACCCTGTGCGGCAGCGCCTTCGCCTGAGCGGGGGGGATTGGGGAGGCTGCCAAACCAGGCTCCCAGCTCCGGCCAGGGGGGTTGCCAAGTCGCCCCGGGATGTGTAGTATGCGCACTCACAGATGCGGGGTGGAGCAGTCTGGCAGCTCGTCGGGCTCATAACCCGAAGGTCGTAGGTTCAAATCCTGCCCCCGCTACCAACAGCAAAAAGGCCGCAGAAATGCGGCCTTTTTTCGTTTTGGGCAGGATTTGAACCTACGACATCAAGAAGCAGGCTCACAAGCGCCGGAGGCGCGCAGCATGAGCGGAGCGAATCAATCCTGCCCCTGCTACCAAACGCCTTCAGATAGTCTAACTATATGATTTATAAAAGGGTTCCTGGGTTTTCTCAGGAACCCTTTTTTCATGCCTCTTGATCCGTCCCGGCGCAACAGAGGCACAAACATGGCAACGATTCGGTAAACCCCTGCAGGTTCTTTCAGGGTATGAGCAGTGTCAGAATTTCTTACACTCATGCCCACCTGGTTTCTCGTCTCTCAAAGGCCCGTCAGGATTTCGCTGGCACTGAGTTTTCAGAGGAGCCGCTCTGATTTTCCGATAATACGCACAATTTATTGATTCTTATAGGGTTGTCTCATTCCAAGGACACAAGATAAAGAGTGGTGAGCGGTCATAGGCGGACCCTCTCTGTTTCGGGGGCACCCCTCAGGTATCAGAATATTTTACAAAGACATTGCACTCCCATAGCGGTATCTGCGACACATTCAGCGTCATATGTCGTACTGGCGGTTCATGCTAACTGCAGAAACAATCGCCAGAAATCGCCTTCGATACTCGTCAGCGACAAGAAGTGACGGATGTTCCCCGTAACCGGCGTAAAAATTCCCTAGTCGAAAATTTTTACAGAATCTGCTGAAGCAGCACTTAAGACAATAATAACGCCACTTATTTCAACAGGTTGCACGATATCCTTCAATTGGCGTGCTTTTTGCTCTGCACATGAATGGAGCCAGGAGATAGTGGCGAAAAGCAGGGGCAGTCTACTGGATCGGTGTTGGCAGGGCATGACCGATTGCATAACGCCTCTCCTCTTCTGAAAAACTCCGAATTTCCAGAGGCTCGCAAACCAGGAGAAAAAAGATTTCACGAGTCAGAAAGTAGGGAGTTATCGCAATGAAAAGACGTACCGGACTTCAATCCATTGACCTTGCGGGTAGCGGGGGGAAACCCAAGGTTGGCATGCCGGCATTCAGAGCAAGATACAGTCTCCTTGTAGCAGGCCTCCTGTTTGCCAATGCGGTAGTCCCTGTTGCTCATGCCAACCTGATTCAAAATGGCAGTTTCGAGTCCCCGGCGAATGGCACCCAGGTCGGTGTCATTCCGAGCTCATGGCAAAGCCTGGGCAACGGAAGCACGGTTGATATCATCCACAACGGGTTCTATGGGGCCTTCGCCTCCGACGGAGTCCAGTTCGTCGATCTGATCAGCAACTCCACCTTCCCCAGCGGCCTGAAGCAATCTGTCGACCTTCTGGGTGGTGTCACCTATCAACTGGCGTTCGACTACAACGGGGGGCGTTATGTCGATGGCTCGCAGACCAACGGCCGCATACTCGAGTATTCACTCGGTTCAATCGTGACCGGGTCGATGAACGTAGACGATCTGAATGTTTATGCTGACAATGGGCCTACTACTCCCTGGCAGACCCGATCGGTGATTTTCACCGCCCCTTCCAGCGGCACCTACGAACTCATCTTCTCCACACCGAACGGCTTGGGGGGGTCCGGATCCCCCTATGTCGACAATGTTCGACTGGATGAGGTATCCCAGGTACCGGAGCCCAGTGTCACCAGTCTACTGGGACTGGGGATAGCTACTTTGGGCCTGACTGCTTTTTCCAACAGGCGCCGCAGACAGCGGGGCTGAGGGAAGAAGGGGTGGGGAATATCGTTAACGGAAAAGCAGTATTGACCCACCCTGGAAACTGAATAATCGATCCACCTTTCCGTGGGTTTGCCAACTGAGGTGGTAGTTGGAGGTTGGCATGATTCCAGCCCGATGCGATTGCGAGGAGGCATGAAGATGAAGAAATCCCGAGTTCTGGCCCTTGGCACGGTTCTTTCCACCCTATTGGTTCCCAATGTGGCAATGTCCATTCCGGTTACCGATGGATTGGTCGCCTACTACGCCTTTGACGGAGCGACAACAGATGGTTCCGGCAATGGCCATGACGCGACAGCAAACGGCGGCGGATACACCACTGGATACGATGGAACAGCCAATGGCGCATACCTGTTCGATGGGAACGATTGGCTCAGCACTAGCCTGACCCTCGATCTACCGCAGGGAACCATGGCGGCATGGATCAATATTGACCAATATGACACCGGGTTCAATCGGCTCAATCTCATTTTTGAGCATTGGGATAACATGCAGTTTGGTCTGGCAGACAGTTCCGCGCCCGGGGACAACGATGGACATTACATGCTGAAATTACGTCAAGGTTCCGGCTTTAACTATGCCTTTGGCGGGTTGGCGGAGCTGAACAAGTGGGTACATCTGGCCGGTACCTGGGATGGAACCAAGATGCGTCTCTATGTCGATGGCGTAGAGATTGCCGCAACTGATGCGCCATCTCCACCGGATGGTAGCGGCCCCCTTGTCATTGGAAGACACAGCCATAACGACATCAATTTCTGGAAGGGTGCGATCGACGAAGCAGCAATCTACGACCGGGCGCTCGATAGCGATGAAATCGCCCGCCTGGCCAGAAAGGGGCAGCCTCCGACCGGCTCTGTTCCTGAACCTGCACCGCTTCTGCTGCTGCTGTTCGGTATTGGTCTAGCTGGTATCGCTCGGTACAAGAGAGTTTCCCGGACTCAGTACTGCCAGGGTTGTTATGACTATTAACCCGGCAACCTAATATATCGTGTTCAGCCGTGCTGTGTGCGTTCGCGGCAAGGCGTCGAAACGCCGCTGTAGCACTTCTACAGCCAGTTTCGACAACGCAGTCCGCGGGCGCGCACAGCACGGCCTGTCATTCGATTTCAATAGGTTTGGAGCCTCAGGCATCTCCCCTCCCGGCGTTGCGTGCCTTGCCAAGGGAACCACCCTTGCCTGCAGCACGCGCCTTGACAGGGAAGATGCCTGAGGCTCTGAATACGACATATTAGGTTGCCGGGTTAACAATAGCCTGGCTTCATGGAGCAACTGCGAAGCCTCGGGGAAGGCCTGTAACACTAGGGCCTTCCTCCGGAGCAGGGAGGTTACAACTGAGTCTGGTGTACGGGCAGTGATTGAAGCAGGCGGCGTACCCTGCTGAAAACGGTTTTGCAAAGAACTGATAGACAGCACAAGAGGTATGCCGTCATGAGCAAAGATAACGTAGTCATATTGCACCCGCCAGAAGGGGTTACCGGCCCACTGGCGGTGTTGCTGAGGGAGGGGCCAAGCGCTTGACCGTCCCAATATGGGAGAGTCCAACCCCCCAGCTTCAACTGGAAGCTTTCAGTCTCCTGGTTTAACGCAGGGGGGCATGGGCGAGTACAGACACGGGACGCATTCGGTATTTGGGCTACACGTGCATCCGGTGTGGTGCACGAAGTACCGGCGGCCGGTACTGATAGGAGAAATAGGATACCGGTTTCGGGATCTGGTAAGGCAGATGTGCCCGGATACGGGGATTGAGATCCTGAAAGGAGTAGTGGCGAAGGAGCTCATCCACCTGCTGGTATTGATGGCACTCCAGCTTTCCGTGAGCAAGTCGGTTCAAAAGCCGAAAGGGAAGACCTCGTACATGCTACAGCGGGAGTATTGTTCACTCCAGAAAGTGTACTGGGGTCGAAGGATGTGAGCGAGAGAGTATTTCGCTTGTAGTACGGGGAATGTCTCGGACGAGATGATCACCGCTTGTATCGGGCATCACAGCGAGACCGAAGAGCAATTCAAGGTGGTTGACCCCAGAGACTTCGGGTCGTCATGAACCGGCCTGGGCCGGCGGTTTGAAGCCGGCGTTATCCGGAACCGCACTTGCAGTGCGTAATCTTCATGCCACCGGGCGCAGCCGGTGGTTTGTTTACTCAATCGCAAATCCGCACTGAACGCCGATCCCGGCGCGATCATCGCATTCCCTTCTGCGCGTTTTCCGGTATGAACCCCGCTGAATCATACCTCAGGCGATCTTGACGATGATGTTGTGCAGGTTGTCACCGGCGTGGGCCAGCCGGTCGGCGCCATTGGACATATGGCGGTAGAGCTCCCGGCACTTGAAGATGTCGATCACCGTCAGCATTGCCTTGCGGGTTGCGCCGGGTGCGTTCTCGTCCAGCTCCCTGGTGATCTCCTCGACGTCGAACAGGTGGGCGAGGGCGCGGCGGTAGACCTTCTCCGTCTGGCGCTCGGACTTGCGCGCCTGGGTGGCGAAGGGCTCACCCTCAGAGGGATTGGTGGAGAGCCTGGCGTACCCCTGCTGCAGCGCCACGGCCCCCTGCTGCAGCAGTAGCGCCATCTCGAGCATGTAGGAATCGGGGCTGCACTGCAGTACCTCGATCTCCCGCACCGTGGTCTTGGCATAGTTCAGGATGTGGTCGATGCTGACGATGGCCCGGTAGATGTCCTCGCGATCGATCGGCGTGGCGAAAGCGCTGTCCAGGATCGAGATATTGCGCGCCTTCA
>DRKP01000069.1 GCA_011051715.1 Sedimenticola thiotaurini
CGGGCATCGCTGAACGCGCCCTCGCACCGGTCTCGCCGTCCATCTGCGGTATTTGCTCAATCATCAATAGCTTCGGCTGTTGATTCAATCGCAAATCCGCACCTGAACGCCGATCCCGGCGCGATCATCGCGTTCCCGGGTGAAACATTCGGGCTAGCGGCCGGGCCGGGTTTCGTTTTCCTGCTCCGTCCGGGCATGCTCGTCCGCCCTGTGACCGGGAGCCCTGGTGTGCACGGCGGGAGTTCGTCCCGACACAGCCTGCCGAAGGATCCACCGCCGTGTTTCACGTCGCACTCTACCAGCCGGAGATCCCGCCGAACACGGGCAATATCATACGCCTCTGTGCCAACACCGGCAGCACCCTGCACCTGATCCATCCCCTGGGATTCAGCCTGGCGCAGAAGCAGCTTCGGCGTGCCGGTCTCGACTACCACGATCTCGCAGTGGTGCGGGAGCACGCCGACCTGGAGGCGTTCCTCGCCGCCAGCGGCGACGGGCGGCTGCTGGCCTGCACCACCCGTGGCGGCATCGACTACAGCACGGTGCGGTACCGTTCCGGCGACCGGCTGCTGTTCGGTCCCGAGACCCGCGGACTGCCGCGGGAGCTGCTGCAGGAGATCCCGCCATCCCGCCTGCTTCGCATCCCCATGTACCCCGGCAACCGCAGCCTCAACCTGTCCAACGCGGTGGCGGTGGTCCTGTACGAGGCCTGGCGCCAGCTCGGTTTCAGCGGTGCCGCCGGGGTCAGCCGATCTCCGCCCTGAAGGCGCGGCGCAGCAGGTTGCGCACCGCCGCCTCCGGTTCCAGGCCCTGGTACAGCACCCGGTAGGTCTGTTCGGTGATGGGCATCTCCACCCCGTGCTCCCGGGCCAGGCGGTGGATCTCGCGTGCTGTCATCACCCCCTCCACCTCCTGCCCGATCTCCTCCCGCGCCGCGGCCACGCCCAGTCCCCGCGCCAGGGCCAGGCCCATGCGCCGGTTGCGGGACTGGTCGTCGGTGCAGGTGAGCACCAGGTCACCGAGCCCGCCGAGGCCCATCAGGGTCTCCGGCCGCGCCCCGAGGGCCCGTCCCAGGCGCATGATCTCCGCCAGGCCGCGGGTGATCAGGGCGGCCCGGCTGTTGGCGCCGAAACCGAGACCGTCGGAGATGCCGGCGGCGATCGCCATCACGTTCTTCACCGCGCCGCCCACCTCCAGCCCCACCAGGTCGTCACTGGTATAGGGCCGGAAGCTGTCGGAGTGGAGATAGCCGGCCAGGCGGCTGGCGTGTTCGGCCTCCCGCGAGGCGACCGTGATGGCGGTCGGCAGCCCCCGTGCCACCTCGCCGGCGAAGCTGGGGCCGGAGACGACGGCCAGGGACACCGGGCCCAGCACTTCCCGGGCGACCTGGTGCAGCAGCCTGCCCGTGCCCGGCTCCAGCCCCTTGGTGGCCCAGCTGAGGGTGGCCTCCGGCGGCAGCAGGGGCGCCACCGCCGTCAGCACCTGGCGGAAGGCATGGCTGGGAACCACCACCAGCACCTCCCTGGCACCGGCCAGGGTGGCGGCCAGGTCGGCGCTGGGCTCGAGGCCGTCCGGCAGTTCGATGCCGGGGAGATAGTCGGCGTTGCAGCGCTCGTCCGCCAGCCGCCGGGCCTGTTCCGGCAGATGGGACCAGAGGTGCACCCGCAGCCCGTTGCGGGCCAGCAGGATGGCCAGGGCGGTACCCCAGGAGCCGGCGCCGAGGACACCCAGTTTGTCCGGCTGCGGGCCCGCCATCATCGCCGCCTCAGTGGGAAGCGGTGCCTTCCCCCGCCCCCTGGCGCGCCTGCTGCTCCTGCATGTGCTGGGCGTAGAGGGCGTCGAAGTTGACCGGTGTCAGCAGCAGCTGGGGGAAGCTCCCCTTGCTGACCAGGTCCGACACCACTTCGCGGGCGTAGGGGAACAGGATGTTGGGGCAGTAGGCACCCATCATCGCGCCCATCTCGTTCTCCGGAAAGCCCTTGACGTGGAAGACGCCGGCCTGCTGCACCTCCACCAGGAAGGCGGTCCTGTCGCCCACCTTGGTGGTGACGGTGACGGTCAGCACCACCTCGTAGGTGTCGTCCGCCAGCCGCGACACGCCGCTGTTCAGGTTGAGATTGGACTCCGGTTTCCACTCCTCGGTGAAGATGGCGGGGGAAGAGGGGGTCTCGAAGGAGACATCCTTGACATAGATACGCTGGAGGGCGAATTCACGGGCCTCCTGGTTGCTGGAGCTGTTCTCGGCCATGCTGTGGTTTCCTGTGGTCTGAGGGATTCGGTCCCGGGCCTGCCGATGCAGGTCATCTCTTCTTCCGGCTCACCGGAAGGTTGGCGTTCTGCCAGGCCATGATGCCGCCGCGGAGATTGTAGACCTGGTCGAAGCCGGCCTTGCGCAACTGCTTGCAGGCGGCCGACGACTGGGCACCGGAACGGCATGCGACGATGATCGGCCGGTTGCGGTATTTCTCCAGTTGCCCGAGCTGTTTGCCGAAGCCGTTCATCGGGATGTTGAGGGAGTGCAGGATGTGGCCGTCGGCGAAGTCGTTCATCGGCCGTACGTCCACCACCACCGCGTCCTCCCGGTTGATCAGCTCGGTGGCCCGCTGCGGCGTGATCGAGGACTTGTCCATGCCGCTCAGCAGGTTCTGCGCCAGCAGGACGCTGACCAGCACGAGGGCGCCGAACAGGTAGAGGTGGTTGGAGACGAATTCGAAGAGCTGTTGCATGGAGGCCCTGTGGGTGGCTGTGCCGTGGGTGCCGCATTCTAACCCACAGCGGGGCCGGAATTGAAAACGGGGATCGTCGATCCCCGTGGTCCGGCGGTCGGGTGGATGTCCGGCTACTGGCCGTGGGTGCAGAATACCTGCCGCATCATGCCGATCAGCTGCAGGGTGCGCGAGTCACTGACCCGGTAGAACACGCGGTTGGCATCCTTGCGGGAGGCGAGGATGCCCTTGTCGCGGAGGATGGCCAGGTGCTGGGAGATGTTGCTCTGGGAGGTTCCCACCTGTTCCACGATGTCCTGGACGCTCACCTCCTGGTCGCCCAGGGTACAGAGGATCTTCAGTCGCAGCGGGTGGGACATGGCCTTCAGCGACCGCGAGGCGCGCTCGATGTCCTCGTCGTTGGTCAGCAGTTCACCCATGTCGTCATCGAAGCCCGGTTCCGTATCCAGGAGCGGTGTTTTCGTGCTACCGAATTTGTGTTCCATACAGCGCGCGCCCTTGTGCAGCAAGCTCTAATAGAATAATAAGCTGTTTTTACGAGAAAACCGTCCATTTTTCAATCATTATGTGGCATCCAGTTGAGACAGGACCGGGGAAAGCGTTCGATTGTTCTTGCCCCTGCCCGTAGTAAAATGGTCTAATATCACGTTTTTCAATGAGTTAGAAATCACCGGGGCGTACAGGCGCCGAAGGGGTCCAGCAACCGATGTCGACCACAGTGAAACCGGCCGTACTGGTGATCCTCGATGGCTGGGGCTACCGGGAAGAGAGCGAGTACAACGCCATCAACGTCGCCAGGACCCCGGTCTGGGACCGCCTCTGGGGCGAGTATCCCCATACCCTGATCGGTACCTCGGGCGCCGAGGTGGGCCTGCCGGCAGGCCAGATGGGCAACTCGGAGGTGGGGCACCTGAACCTGGGGGCCGGACGGGTGGTGTACCAGGAGTTCACCCGCATCAGCCGCTCGGTACGCACCGGCTCCTTCTTCAGCAACCGCACCCTGACCGATGCCGTGGACCGGGCGCTGGCCAACGACGGCGCGGTGCACATCCTCGGACTGCTCTCGCCGGGGGGCGTCCACAGCCATGAGGAGCACATCCACGCCATGGCCCGGCTGGCGGTGGAGCGCGGGGCGCGGCGGGTGTATGTCCACGCCTTTCTCGATGGCCGCGACATGCCGCCGAAGAGCGCGGCGGACTCCATCGCGGCGATGGAGCGGGTCTTCGCCGAACTCGGCTCCGGCCGCATCGCCAGCCTGGTCGGCCGCTTCTATGCCATGGACCGGGACAACCGCTGGGAACGGATCGAGCGGGCCTACGATCTGCTCACCCTCGGGCAGGGCGAATTCCAGGCACAGAGCGCCGCCCGCGGACTGCAGATGGCCTACGATCGCGGCGAGACCGACGAATTCGTCCAACCCACCATCGTGGTGCCGCCCGGCGGCCGGCCGGTGCGGATCGAGGATGGCGACGCGGTGCTGTTCATGAACTACCGCTCGGACCGGGCGCGGCAGCTGACCCGGGCCTTCATCGAGCCCGGGTTCGACGGTTTCCGGCGCTGGAGGGTGCCGCAACTGGCCACCTTCGTCAGCCTGACCGAGTACAACAAGGCGTTCGACATCCCGGTCGCCTTTCCGCCGGAGCGGCTGAACAACATCTTCGGCGAGTACATCTCCAAGCTGGGGCTGCACCAGCTGCGCCTGGCCGAGACCGAGAAGTACGCCCACGTCACCTTCTTCTTCAACGGCGGCCGCGAGGAGCCGTTCGAGGGCGAGGACCGGATCCTGGTCCCCTCACCCAAGGTCGCCACCTACGACAGGCAGCCGGAGATGAGCGCCCCGGAGGTGACCGACCATCTGGTGGAGGCGATCAAGGGCGGCCACTACGATGCCATCGTCTGCAACTATGCCAACGCCGACATGGTGGGCCACACCGGCAATTTCGATGCCGCGGTGGCGGCGATCGAGGCGCTGGACCTGTGCCTGGGACGGGTGCTGTCGGCGATCCACGCCAGTGGCGGCGAGATGCTGGTCACCGCCGATCACGGCAACGCCGAGCTGATGCGGGACCCCACCACGGGCCAGCCCCATACCGCCCATACCCAGGACCCGGTCCCCCTGGTCTACGTCGGGCGGCCGGCGCAGCTGAAGGAGAACGGCGCCCTGTGCGACATCGCCCCCACCCTGCTCGACATCATGGGCCTGCCGATCCCGGAGGAGATGAAGGGCCACAGCCTGCTGCAGCTGACCCGCGATGGCGAGCGGGCGGCCTGACGCCATCACACCATGACTGCCGTCCGCCGGCGCTGGTGGATCGGTCTGCTGCTGCTGGCCCTGACCCAGGCCGGTGCCGGTGTCGCGGAAGACCCGCAGCAGGCGCTGCAGCGCCTGCGTCAGGACATCGAGCGTCTCACCGGCGACCTGGCCAGCACCGGCGCCCGCTACCAGGAGCTGCAGGCGCAGCTGGAGCAGAGTGAACGCCTGATCGGCGACTCCGGTCGCCGCCTGCACCGGCTGGACCGGGAGATCGGGCAGCAGCGGCAGCGGCTGCAGGAGCTGGAGCGCCGGCGCCACCGGCAGCAGGAGGCACTGGCGCAGCAGCGGGAGGCCCTCGCCCGGCAGATCCGTGCCGCCTACGCCATGGGCCGGCAACAGCGCATGAAGATCCTGCTCAACCAGCAGGATCCGGCGATGGTCAGTCGCATGCTGGTGTATTACGATTACCTCAATTCCGCCCGTCTCGCCCGCATCAGGGAGATCCGCGGGCTGCTGGCAGAGCTGGGCCGGACAGAGCAGGAGATCGACACCGAGACGGAGCGCCTGACCGGCCTGCGGGAGCGGGAGCAGGCGGAGCAGCGGCGGCTGAACCAGACCCGGCAGCAGCGGGAGAAGGTGCTGGCGGCGCTGGAGCGGGAGCTGACCGACAAGGGCGAGCGGCTGAAGACCCTGAAGCAGAACGAACAGCGGCTGCAGACCCTGATCGACCGGCTGCAGCGGTCGCTCGAGGAGCTGCCCCAGGTGGCGGCGGAGAAACCGCTGAAGGCGCTGAAGGGCAGACTGCCCTGGCCCCTGAAAGGGCGTCTCACGGCCCGCTTCGGCACTCCAAAGGCGGGCAATCTGCGCTGGGACGGGGTGATGATCGCCGCCCCCGAGGGGCGTGAGGTGAAGGCGGTGCACCGCGGGCGTGTCGCCTTTGCCGACTGGCTGCGTGGCTATGGCCTGCTGCTGATCATCGACCACGGCGACGGTTACATGACCCTGTACGGCAACAACCAGAGTCTGTACAAGGAGACCGGGGAGTGGGTGGAGACGGGAGAACCGGTGGCCCGTGCCGGAAACAGTGGCGGACGCCGCAGCAGCGGCATCTATTTCGGCATCCGGGTGCGGGGAACGGCGGTGAACCCCCGCGCCTGGTGCCGGCGCGGCAAGGGCAACCGGGTAGGGCAGCGGAGGGCGCGGGCGCCCGGATCGGTCGGCCGCACGGCGGCGACCGCTGCCGGTGACAGATTCGACGAGGCAATGACCATTCTATGAAGAGACGGCAAGGACCGATCCGCATTCTGACCCTGGGGCTGGCGCTGGCGACGGCACTGCTGCCATTGCCGGGGATCGGCGCGGACGACGACGGGGGCAGCGGTGAACGGACCGTGCCGATGCAGCAGCTGCGCGCCTTCGCCGAGATCTTCGGCCGGATCAAGAAGGACTACGTCGAGCCGGTGGACGACCGGCAGCTGCTGGAGTACGCCATTCGCGGCATGCTGGCGGGGCTCGATCCCCATTCCGCCTATCTCAACCCGGAGGAGTTCAAAGAGCTGCAGGTGGGTACCCGCGGCGAGTTCGGCGGCCTCGGCATCGAGGTCGGCATGGAGAACGGCTTCATCAAGGTGATCGCCCCGATCGACGACACCCCGGCCCAGCGCGCCGGGGTCAAGGCGGGCGACATCATCGTCCGGCTCGACGACGAGCCGGTGAAGGGCATGGGGCTGGACGAGGCGGTGAAGCGGATGCGCGGCAAGCCCGGTACCCGCATCACCCTCACCATCGTGCGCGAGGGTGAGGAGAAGCCGCTGAAGATCGAGATCGAGCGGGCGGTGATCAAGGTGGCCAGCGTCAAGAGCCGGATGCTGGAAGAGGGCTTCGGCTACGTGCGGCTGACCCATTTCCAGTCCCGCACCACCCAGGACATGCTGAAGGCGATCGCCGCGCTGAAGAGCAAGAGTGGCGGCCGTCTCAAGGGACTGATCCTGGATCTGCGCAACAACCCCGGCGGTGTGCTGAACGGCGCGGTATCGGTCAGTGACGCCTTTCTGACCAAGGGGGTGATCGTCTATACCAAGGGCCGCACCGACAGTTCGCGGCTCGACTTCACCGCGGCGCCGGACGATGTGCTCGACGGCGCCCCCATGGTGGTACTGGTCAATGGCGGCTCGGCCTCCGCCTCGGAGATCGTCGCCGGCGCCCTGCAGGATCACCGGCGGGCGGTGATCATGGGCTCGCGCACCTTCGGCAAGGGCTCGGTGCAGACCATCGTCCCGGTCAACGGCAACGCGGCGGTGAAGCTTACCACCGCCCGCTACTACACCCCCTCCGGCCGCTCCATCCAGGCCGAGGGGATCGAGCCCGACATCCCGCTGCCCAACGTCAGGATCACGCAGGTGGAATCGGCGCCCACGGAACGGCTCAAGGAGGCGGATCTCTCCGGTCACCTGGAGAACGACGCCAGGGAGCAGAAGCGCCGGAGCCAGGAGAAGGAGGCGGCGGACGCCACGAAGCCGCTGGCGGAACGGGACTACCAGTTGAGCGAGGCGCTGAATCTGCTCCGGGGCCTCTATATCCTGGAGCGGAGAAAGGCGGCGGCGCGGTGACCGGACCGTGGCAGGCATCGGCGTCACTCTGAGCGCAGCGGCTCCCCGCCGGTGGCGGGGCCTCTGCTTCTGGCTCCTGCTGTGGGGCCTGCCGGCGGCGGCGGAACCGGTCGCGGTCACGGTGATCATCGACGACATGGGCAACCAGCGGGACTGGGGCCTGGCCGCCCTCTCCCTGCCGGGGCAGGTCACCTACGCCTTCCTGCCCTTCACCCCCCACGCCGGGGAGCTGGCGCGGCTGGCCCACGCGCGGGGGCGGCAGGTGATGCTGCACCTGCCGATGGCATCGACCGGAGACAAGCCGCTGGGGCCGGGGGCCCTGACCCTGGAGATGGATGAGACCGAGTTCCAGGAGGTCCTGGCCGGCGACCTGGCGGCGGTGCCCCACGTGGCCGGCATCAACAATCACATGGGCAGCCTGCTGACGCGCCACCCCGGTGCCATGGACTGGTTGATGCGGACGCTGCGGCGGCGCCGGCCCGGGCTGTTCTTCGTCGACAGCCGCACCGCGCCGGAGACGGTGGCCCTGGACGTGGCGCTGGAGCTGGGGGTACCCGCAACCCGGCGCAACGTGTTTCTCGACAACGAGCGGGACCCGGAGGCCATCCGGGCCCAGTTCGAACGCACCGTCGCCCTGGCCCGCCGCGAGGGCTCGGCGGTGGCCATCGGCCACCCCTACCCGGAGACGGTGGCCGCCCTGCAGCGGCTGCTGCCGACCCTGGAGCGACGCGGGATCCGGCTGCTGCGGGCGTCGGAGATGATCCAGCTGCAGCAACGGAGGAATTCAGTATGGCAACAGCCCTCGTCCCCCTGGCTCAGGGTTGCGAAGAACTCGAGGCCGTCACCGTCATCGATCTGCTGCGCCGCGCCGGCGTCGAGGTCGTCGTCGCCGGTCTCGAACCCGGTCCGGTGACCGCCAGCCGTGGCGTCACCCTGCTCCCGGACACCGTTCTCGACCAGGTGATGGAGCGGCAGTTCGACCTGATCGTGCTGCCGGGCGGACTGCCCGGCGCCGATCACCTGGAACAGGATCCCCGCATTCGCCAGCTGCTGCGCCGCCAGGAGGAGACCGGGGGCTACAGCGCCGCCATCTGTGCCGCCCCCAGGGTCCTGGCAAGCGCCGGTCTGCTCGACGGCCGCCGCGCCACCAGCTATCCGGGCGTGCTCGACGGCATGGATCTGCCGCGGGTGGAGGTCGATCTGCAGCCGGTGGTGCGGGACGGGCGGGTGGTCACCTCCCGCGGCCCCGGCACGGCGATGGACTTCGCCCTGGAGCTGATCGGGCTGCTGCTCGGCAGGGAGAAGAGGGACGAGGTGGAAAAGGGCCTGGTGCGGGCCTGAAAGGGGCGGTGCCCCGCCACCGGCACTCCGGCCCGGTTCAATCGCCGAAACTGGTCCCCACCCGCTTGGCGCTGATCACCCAGGGATGGTCCGGCGGTACCAGCTTCTTTTTCCCCGCCACCTCCTCCAGCGGCACCGGCACCGCCTCCTCGCCGCGGGACGCCACCATCACGCCGTAACGACCCTCGGCGATCAGGTCGGCGCAGGCGGTGCCCAGGCGGGTGGCCAGCAGCCGGTCGGCCGCCGACGGCGTGCCGCCGCGCTGCAGGTGGCCGAGGATGGTGACGCGCGATTCCAGTCCGGTCATCTCCTCCAGCTTCTGCGACAGCCAGACGGTGTGATTGGCATTGGCGATGCTGAGACTGGCCAGCTCCGCCTTCGCCCGCTTGCGCGCCTTCTTGCTCTCCGCCGCCGCCTTGCGTCCCTCGGCGGCACGGGTGAGCAGGGCCTGCTCCGTGGGCAGGGCCCCCTCCGCCACCGCCACGATGCTGAAGTTCTTGCCGCTGCGCACCCGCTTGCGGATCGCCTCGGCGACGGTCTCCAGGTCGTAGGGGATCTCGGGCAGCAGGATCACGTCGGCGCCACCGGCGATGCCGGCCCCCAGGGCCAGCCAGCCGGCGCGGTGGCCCATGATCTCCACCACGATGATGCGGTGGTGGCTGTGGGCGGTGCTGTGCAGCCGGTCGATGGCGTCGGTGGCGATACCGAGGGCGGTATCGAAGCCGAAGGTGGTGTCGGTCATGGCCACGTCGTTGTCGATGGTCTTCGGCAGGGTGATGATGTTGAGCCCCTTCTGCATCAGTTGCAGGGCATTCTTCTGGGTGCCGCCCCCGCCGAGGCAGACCAGCGCGTCCAGGTGGTTGGCCCGGTAGTTCTCGACGATGACATCGGTCATGTCCTGCTTCTTGCCGCCGAACAGCATGCGGTGGGGCTTGTCGCGGCTGGTGCCGAGGATGGTGCCGCCGGTGGTGAGGATGCCGGAGAGGGTGCCGCCGTCGAGGCGCGCGGTGCGGTTGTCCACCAGCCCGCGAAAGCCATCGCGGAAGCCGATAACCTGCATCCCGTAGTGGCCCTGGGCCGCCTTGCCGACACCGCGGATGGCCGCGTTCAGACCGGGGCTGTCGCCGCCGGCAGTGAGAATTCCGATGTGCTTGGTCATTTTCTGGTACTCGATTCGAGCTGCGGGGTTCCGGGAAATGCGGTTCGACGGGATCCCTAAACCCTGCCCACAGGTCCGGAAAGACAGGGCCGGATGGCGCATGGCCGAACCGATTTCACCCTGCATGAGCGGGACCACGGATCCACGTTGACTCCCCCCACCGAGGCTACACCATCTGACCACCTAGTACCTAGTACCTAGTACCTAGTACCTAGTACCTAGTACCTAGTACCTAGTACCTAGTACCTAGTACCTAGTACCTAGTACCTAGTACCTAGTACCTAGTACCTAGTACCTAGTACCTAGTAC
>DRKP01000070.1 GCA_011051715.1 Sedimenticola thiotaurini
GATCTCCACGATCAGCCGCCCCGCCTCCAGGAACAGCTCCCGGCGGTCGGCATGGGTGGCCACCAGGGAGCCGTTGCCGGGCAGGCTCAGACCCAGGGCCTCGGTCAGGCAGTTCATCGAGTTGGCGGTGAACATGCCGGAGCAGGAGCCGCAGGTGGGACAGGCGGAGCGCTCGATCGCGGCCACGTCCTCGTCGCTCTCGTCCGGATCGGCGGCGCTGATCATGGCGTCCACCAGGTCCAGCCGCAGTTCCCTGCCGTGCAGCGAGGTCCGGCCCGACTCCATCGGTCCGCCCGAGACGAACACCGTGGGGATGTCGAGGCGCAGGGCCGCCATCAGCATGCCGGGGGTGATCTTGTCGCAGTTGGAGATGCAGACCATGGCATCGGCGCAGTGGGCATTGACCATGTACTCCACCGAGTCGGCGATCAGGTCGCGCGACGGCAGCGAGTAGAGCATGCCGCCATGGCCCATGGCGATGCCGTCGTCGATGGCGATGGTGTCGAACTCCCTGGCCACGCCGCCGGCAGCCTCGATCTCGCGCGCCACCAGCTGGCCCATGTCCTTCAGATGCACGTGACCCGGTACGAACTGGGTAAAGGAGTTGACCACCGCGATGATCGGCTTGTCGAAATCGTCGTCCTGCATGCCGGTGGCGCGCCACAGGGCGCGGGCACCGGCCATGTTGCGGCCGTGGGTGGTGGTGCGGGAACGGTACTCGGGCATGATCTGGCTCCGCTGGTGATGGGCTGAATCGGGCGATTATCCACCATTTGGGTGATTCCGGCACCTGCTCCCGGGGTTCGCGGAAGAGCGCCGCTCCTGCCCCGCGATCCATCCTGCAGGAGCGCCGCCCCCGGCGCGAAGAGAGATCCGAATGGCCACCTTCCGGCAAAAGCCCGCATCCCTGCGGTTGTACCCCCTGGATTCCGGCCTGCGCCGGAATGACGGGAAGGGGTTGGTCGAGAACTCCCAATGAGGCCCGGCGATCACCTCATTGGTTCGCGGCGGGGCGCCGCCCCTACCCCCACGATCCACCCCGCAGGAGGGCCGCCCCCGGCGCGAAACAACCCGCCACCGGGCCGGCCTGACGGGATCAGGGCTGGTAGTGGATGCGGTAGATCGCCCCGGTCTTGTCGTCGGATACCAGCAGGGAACCGTCCGGCAGCTCCAGCAGGTCCACCGGACGGCCGCTGACACGGCCACCGGCGTCAAGCCAGCCGCGCGCGAACACCTTCTCGTCCGTCACCCGGCCATCCTCGATCCGCAGGGCCACCACGCGGTAGCCCACCGGCACGCTGCGGTTCCAGGAACCGTGCTCAGCCACGAACAGTCGCCCGCGCCAGGGCGGCGGAAACCGGTCGCCGCGGTAGAAACGGATCCCCAGCGGCGCCACGTGGGCCTGCAGGCGCCATGCCGGCGGTGTGAATTCGGTGCAGGAGCGCAGCGCACCGAACTCCGGATCGGGGATGTCGCCGCCGTGACAGAAGGGAAAACCGAAGTGCTGGCCGGGCCGCTGCAGCCGGTTGATCTCATCCGGCGGGGCGTCGTCCCCCAGCCAGTCGCGGCCGTTGTCGCTGAACCAGAGTTCACCACCGGCCGGATCCCAGTCGAATCCAACCGAGTTGCGCACGCCGCGGGCCACCGTCTGCAGCCGGCCACCCTCCCGGGGCAGGCGCGCGATGATACCGAAGCCGGGCTCGTCACAGACGTTGCAGGGGGCGCCGATGGAGAGGTAGAGCCAGCCGTCCGGTCCCACCGCCAGGTAACGCCAGCCATGCCACTTCCGCGCCGGCAGCGATGCCAGCAGGCGCGGCTGCGGGGGGGAGTCGAGGCGACGCTCGATGTCGTCGTAGCGCACGACACGATGGTTCTCGGCGACGAACAGGGCACCATCGGCGAAGGCGATGCCGTTGGGCATGTTCAGTCCCGTGGCCAGGGTCCAGCGCCGGTCGGCGCGGCCGTCACCATCCAGGTCACGCAGGGCATAGAGACGCCCCTCGCGCCGGCTGCCCACGAACAGGGTCCCTTCCGCCCCCAGGGCCATGGAGCGGGCGTCGGGCAGGTCACCGGCGAACAGGTCGATGCGAAAACCCGGCGGCAGATCGATCCGCGCCGGGGCCGCGACGCAGCCGGCGACGGCCAGCAGCAGAAGCAGGGACAGCAGGACTCTCTCCATGCCCTGAGGATAGACGATTCCCTCGCGGCGTCCGCCGGATTCCTGAATGGGACTATAATCCCGGGACCCCCGGCAACCGTCGCCGGGCCGGTCCGCCGGGAGATACGATGCCCTTTGCGGAACCGGGAACGAACGGGAGGTGGTCCATGGCGTCCAAGAGCGAACGCACCCGGCAGCGCATCGTCGATGCCGCCAACCAGCTGTTCTACCGCAAGGGTTACAACCGCACCTCGTTCAGCGACGTGGTGGAGGCGGCCGAGGTGCCGCGCGGCAACATCTACTACTACTTCAAGACCAAGGACGAGATCCTGCGGGCGGTGATCCGCAGCCGGCTGGAGACCATCCGCAACATGCTGGCGGAGTGGGACCGCACCATTGCCGAACCGCTGGACCGGCTGGAGCGGTTCGTGCGCATCATGTACGACAGCACCCCCGTGCTGCTGCGCTCCGGCTGTCCCATGGGATCACTCAACACCGAACTGGCCAAGGATCAGCCGGAACTGCAGCTGGAGGCGAAACAGCTGTTCGACCAGTTCCAGACCTGGCTGGCACGGCAGTTCACCGATCTCGGCTACCCGGACGAGGCGCGCGAGCTCTCGCTGCAGCTGATGGCCCGCGGCCAGGGGCTGATCGTGGTTGCCCAGGTGTACCAGGATCCCGGCTTCCTGGAGCGCGGCACGCGGGAACTGAACCGCTGGCTGGAGGAGCTGGCCCGCTATGCCTGACGCCCCGCCAGGCCTGGTGGCCATGATCCGGGAGCTGGTGGCCATCCCCTCGGTGAGCAGCATCCAGCCCGGCTGGGACCAGTCCAACGAAACGGTGATCGACCGCCTCGCCGGCTGGCTCGCCGCCCTCGGCTTCCGCACCGAGGTACTGCCGGTAGCCGGCCACGACGGCAAGTACAACCTGGTGGCCAGTGCCGGCCGCGGCGACCAGGGGCTGGTACTGTCGGGCCACAGCGACACGGTCCCCTTCGACGCGGCCCGCTGGAGCAGCGACCCCTTCACCCTGACGGAGCGGGACCAGCGCCTCTACGGCCTTGGCACCTCGGACATGAAGGCCTTCTTCGCCCTGGTGATCGAGGCGGTGCGGGAGCTGGACCTGGCGCGACTGCGCCAGCCGCTGGTGATCCTGGCCACCGCCGACGAGGAGAGCAACATGTGCGGTGCCCAGTCCCTGGTCGACACCCAGCGCCGGCTCGGCCGCCACGCCCTGATCGGCGAACCGACCGGGCTGCGGCCGATCCGGATGCACAAGGGGATCGCCATGGAGAGCATCCGTCTCACCGGCCGCTCCGGCCACTCCAGCGACCCCGCCCTCGGGGTCAGCGCCCTGGAGGGGATGCAGCGGGTGATGGGAGAGATCCTGCGCTGGCGCGACGAGCTGCAGCAGCGCTGGCACGACCCCCTGTTCCGGGTCCCGGTACCGACCCTCAACCTGGGCCACATCCACGGCGGCGACAATCCCAACCGCATCTGCGGCGAATGCGAACTGCAGATCGACATCCGCCCCCTGCCGGGGATGGTGCTGGAGGAGCTGCGCCTGGAGCTGCGGCAGCGGCTGGAGCGACTGCTGCAGGGCAGCGGCCTGACCCTGGAGCTGACCTCGCCCTTCTCCGGCATCCCGCCCCTGGAGACCGCCGCCGACGCCGCCATCGTGCGGGAGACGGAGCGACTGACGGGAGTGGATGCCGGGGCGGTCGCCTTCGGTACCGAGGGCCCCTACCTGGACCGGCTCGGTGTGGAGACCGTCATCCTGGGGCCGGGGGACATCGACCAGGCGCACCAGCCGGACGAGTATCTGGCACTGGAACGGATCCGGCCGATGGTGGAGCTGATCCGGTCGCTGGTGCGGCGCTTCTGTTTTTGAACGGTGACTGGCAGCGCCTATCGGGGTGCGACAGGATCACCACCCGCATCGGCGATCTGCAGGCGGGCGCCCGGCTGCAGCCGGTGGCGGCCGAACCAGCCCCTGTTCATCTCCAGCACATAGCGGGCGGGTCGCGGCGAGGCATAGATGCGCCGGCCACCATCGGGTTCCATGGAGGACCACTCCAGCAGCACGCCATCCCGATCGAAGAAGGCGACGTCCAGCGGGATCCGCATGTTCAGCATCCAGATCTCGATCGTCTGCTCCTGCGGGAACACCATCAGCAGGCCCTCGTCCGCGCCCAGCGAGGTGCGGCCCATGAGCCCTTCCCGACGCGCCTCCGGGGTGATCGACAACTCCACCCGGGCGGTTGAATTGCCCACCCGGATTCCCACCAGCCCGTCCCCCGAGCAGCCTGGCAGCAGAAGAAACAGAAGCAGCAGGCAGCGGAATCTGTTGCCCAACGGTGGCCGGCCTCAATAGAATGCCCGGAACGGGCGTGGCCGATCAGGATACCAAGACGTGGCAAAAAACAAAAAAAGCTCGCGGGACCCCTTTGTCGACTGGTTCCGCAACTCGTCGCCCTACATCCACGCCCACCGGGGCCGCACCTTCGTCATCGCCTTTGGTGGTGAAGCCGTCGCCGACGCGGCCTTCGCCGGCCTGATCCACGACATCGCCCTGCTGCAGGGGCTCGGCATCCGCCTGGTGCTGGTGCACGGCGCGCGGCCCCAGATCGAGGAGCGGCTGCGGCTGCGCGGGGCCGAGATGCAGGTGGTGGGCGGACTGCGCATCACCGACGACGCCGCCCTGGCCTGCGTCAAGGAGGCGGCAGGCGCGGTGCGGGTGGAGATCGAGGCCCTGCTCTCCATGGGGCTGGCCAACTCGCCGATGGCCGGGGCCAGGATCCGCGTCGCCTCCGGCAACTTCGTCACCGCCCGCCCCATCGGCGTGCGCGACGGCGTCGACTTCTGTCATACCGGCCGGGTGCGGCGGGTGGACGCGGAGGCGATCCGCAAGGTGCTGGATGCCGGCGCCATCACCCTGATCCCGCCCCTCGGCTACTCCCCCACCGGTGAGGTGTTCAATCTCAGCGCCGCCGACGTGGCCGGTTCGGTGGCCGCCGCCCTGCACGCCGACAAGCTGATCCTGCTGCTGGAGGAGCCGGGCCTGAAGGATCGCCGCGGCAGCGCCCCGACCAACGTGATCCCGGCCGAACTGGAGGCGCTGATGCGGCGCCGCCGGCGCATGCCGGAAGAGCTGCGCCAACAGCTGCTGGCGGCGGTCGATGCCTGCCGCCGGGGCGTCCGGCGCATCCACCTGCTGAACCGGCGGCTCGACGGCGCCCTGCTGAAGGAGCTGTTCACCCGGGACGGTGCCGGCACCATGCTCACCGCCTCGCACTACGAGGGGGTCCGTGACGCCCGCCTGGAGGACGTGGGCGGCATCCTCGGCCTGCTGGCGCCACTGGAGGAGCAGGGAGTGCTGGTGCGCCGCTCCCGCGAGCGGCTGGAGGCGGAGATCGACCATTTCGCCGTGATCGAACTCGACGGCATGGTGATCGGCTGCGCCGCCCTCTACCCCTATCCGGAGGAGCGGATGGCCGAGCTGGCCTGCGTCGCGGTACATCCCGACTACCGCAACGGCCAACGGGGCGACATCCTGCTGCAGCAGATGGAACAGCGCGCCCTGGAACAGGGGATCGAACGGCTGTTCGTGCTCACCACCCAGACCGCCCACTGGTTCCTGGAGCGGGGTTTCGAGCCGCTGCCGGTGGCACGCCTGCCCGTGGCCAGGCGCCGCCTGTACAACTTCAAACGCAACTCCAAGGTGTTCGTGAAGGTGCTGGCCTGACCCCGGTGGGGTCTCGGCACCCTTCGCATACAGGGACCGGAGAGCAACCATGGCCCACAGCTCCCGCAGGGCGGTACTGACCGCCATCGCCTCCAACGCCATCGTCACCGTGATCAAGACGGTTGCCGCCCTGGTCAGCGGCTCGGCGGCGATGATGAACGAGGCGATCCACTCCCTGATGGACACCCTCAACCAGGGATTCCTGTTTCTCGGCCTGCGCGAGAGCGAACGCCGGCCGGACCGGCTCTACGCCTTCGGCCACGGCCAGAAGAAGTACCTGTGGAACCTGTGGAGCGCCATCGGCCTGTTTTCCATCGGGGCCGGCCTCGGCCTGTCCCACGCCTGGCACAGCTGGCAGAAGCTCGACCGGATCGAGGAGCTGGAACCGTTCGTTCTGCTGGGCCGGACCATCGACCCCCTGTTCCTCAATCTGGCGGTACTGGCCATCGCCTTTCTGCTGGAGGGTTACTCCTTCCTGGTGGCCGGCCGCCAGTACCTGGGAAAGATGCGCCGCGATGGCCAGCGCAACCCGTTCCGCTACCTGCTGCATGCCGACGACCCCACCCTGGTGGCGGTGGTACTGGAGGACAGC
The DNA here is from genome assembly GCA_011051715.1 of Sedimenticola thiotaurini. Lineage (GTDB taxonomy): Bacteria > Pseudomonadota > Gammaproteobacteria > Chromatiales > Chromatiaceae > HyVt-443. The sequence goes on from DRKP01000070.1 coordinate 6,495, forward strand.
GTCGCCATGCTCGGCCTGGTGTTCGCCGCCGTCGGCGTCGGCCTCACCGCCGCCACCGGCGATCACCGCTGGGACATCGCCTTCTCCGCACTCATCGCCGTGATGCTGGGTCTGATCGCCTTCTACCTCGGCTTCACCAACATGCGCTTCCTGGCGGACATGCGTGACCGTGAGGCCGAAGCGGCATTTCGCAACCTGGTGGAAGAGCATCCCGAGGTGGAGCAGTGCCACGATCTGCGCTCCATCATCCTGGACGAGCGGCACACCCTGCTGGTGGCCGAGATCGAGATCCGGGAGGAGGCCCTGATCCCGGGCCTGAAGGAGCAGATCGACGCCGAGCAGGAGAGGATCCTGGCGCCGTTGCCGGAGCAGCGCCGCCAGCTGGAGGAGGTGCGCTGCTACGCCGCCACCCGCGCCGCCGCCCAGGCCACCCTGACCCGCACCGAACTGATCATCGACGAGCTGGTCACCGCCATCAAGCAGCGGATGCCCCGGGTGAGTCACGTCACCCTGGAGATCCAGGGCATCGCCTCGCCGCCGGAGCCACCCGCATAGACCCCGGCGCCCGCATCCGGGCAATCCTTATGAACCGGGTTCCTTTCCCGCCACGTTGCCCCGGGAACGACAGCCAGACCGGTACCCCGGTCACGTTGCCCCCGTTTTCCATTGGATCTCCCGCCCTCGCACCTGATGACAAAATGGATGGCTGGAACGCCGTCTCCAACAGCTCCGGCACCAGTAATGAAAGAGTGGGTTGCCCCTCCCCGCGGCTACCTCTGCCCACCCGGCCAGAGGAAAAAGGGCCGTTGCTGAGCGCATCCCGGCGTGGTGCCTGCACGAATGTTCAGCGGCGAGGTATTCTAAGACGAATGAACACCACTGATCGATCGCTTGCGAATGTCTGAACAAATCCCCTTTCGTCATTCCGGCGAAGGCCGGAATCCAGCTATTCAATCGGCTGGATCCGGGCCTTCGCCGGGATGACAGGTTATTCGGGCCGGGATGATGGGTTATTCAGAGGCTCACCCGGACCATCCTCAACAAGATATTCTGACTACCCACGATCTTTTTCAGCCATCGTGCGACATGGCTTTGCAGCGCGAGATAGCAGTAATTCGCGTTCATTCGCGGCAACAATATCCTGGCATGACTTCCGCGCCAGAATATCTGACGAACAGCATGATAAAAGGGAACACGGGCCACCGCTGTTCGGTCCGTTCTGTGCTATGGTTTTATCGATACTAAGTTACTAATTTCAATAAGATATTTTTCCCCAATCACCTCATCCCCCCGGAGTCGGCAATGAACAGGAAAGACCTCGCAACAGCATGTATCCGCTACGGTTCCGCCAGCCTGGTTGCAGCCGCCCTGGTGGTCGCTCCAATCGCCTTTGACAGCGGCGACCTCAGCTTGGGGTACAGCAGCGCCCTCGCCAAGGGCGGTGGCAACGGCGGTGGTAATGGGGGCGGCAACGGCGGCGGTAATGGAGGCGGCAGTGGGGGTGGTCACGGCGGTGGCAAAGGCGGCGGTTTCGGTGGCGGTTTTGCCGGCAGCAGCGGCGACACCGGTCCTGGCCGCAGCCAGGGTGCCGGCAAGTCCGGCGATCGGGGACGCGGCAGTGAGATGGCCGGGACCACCGGCAGCAGCAAGGGCGACAAAGGTGGCCACGGTTTTGGCTTCGGTCATGACAGGCCGGGCAAGGGCGCACCGGTGTCCGATCTGAGCGACAACGACAGCGACACCGATAGCGGCAGGGACCACGGCGCCACGGCCAGCTCCCTGGGCCGACTCAACGCCGCCCACGCATCGGCCACGGCCCGGGCCCATGCGGCACCCAATTCGGCAGTGGGGATGATCGCCGAGTACGAACGGGCCGAGTACGCCAGCCGTTACGCGGCGGAGAAGGCGGCAGATGCCGAGCAGGCCTACCAGGAGGCCCTGAACGATCCCGATATCAGCGAGGAGGAACTGGCCGGGCTGGCGGGGGCGGCCGAACAGGCGGCCCAAGAGGCCGAAGAGGCGGCCGAGACCGCCGCCGAGGCCCTGGCCGCTGCGGCCAACAAGGAGGTGACCGACGAGGTGGTGGCCGCGGTCAACGACCTGCTCGGTATCCCGAACGACACACCCGAGAAGGCCCCCGGCGAAGAACCCGTGGCGGAGCCGAAATAGGGGGGCACAGTGCCGGTCCGTGGGCCGGCGGCCGGCTGTGACGAACCGCCACCCGGTGAACCCGGTCGGGCCCGTGCCGAGGCAGACCGTCTGCCCGCTGCCGGACCATGGGTAGATTGCAAACCCATTCGCTCTCTCGGCAGGAGCGCCACCGACGGCGCAAACCAAGCCGGTACAGCAGGTTCGTTCGCGCCGGGGGCGGCGCTTGTATGTTTGTTCCCGATAGGTCAGAAAAGACCTGTCGGGGCGGAGGGCGCACAAAACCGGCAGATTCGTTCATGGCGGAGCGCCTACGGGTGCTGTGACACAACCGACTGCCTGCGAAGACGCTCGACCAGCTGCTGCCGGGTCACCAACCCGTCGTCGGCGTCCGACTCGGACAGATAGCGTTTCACGGCGCGACCGGTCTGTCTGCCGTAGATCCCGTCCACCGGGCCGGGATCGAATCCCAGGTGCATCAGGCGGTACTGGATGTACCGGTTCGTCGGCCGGTCCTTCCACAGAGGCAAATCGGCAGCAGGATGCCAGTCATCGGCGAGTCCCAATGCCCTCTTCCGCTGTCCCCCGGAGAGTTGGCCACAGACCTTTTCCGCCACCTGGCCGGCCCGGTCGTGTCCCGCGCGCTGCGCCAGGGTCAGCCACTGACATGCACGCACCCGGTTGACCGGCAACCCCAGGCCACTGGCGAAGGCGACGCCCAGTGCGAACTGGGCCTTCACATGGCCCTGCTCCGCAGCCTTGCCGTACCAGCGCGCCGCCCAGGTCGGTTCTCTCGGTACACCGTGCCCGTTCATGTAGATCTCTCCCAGCTGAAACTGGGCCCGGGCATGGCCCTGGTCGGCGGCCTGCAGCAACCAGTGCCGGGCCCGGCCGGGATCCCCGGCCACCCCCCTTCCCGCGTAGTAGGCGATACCCAGCATGTACTGGGCCTCCCGGTGGCCATTTCGGGCCGCCTTCCCGAACCACTTCACCGCCTTCGCATGGTCCTGTGGCAGGCGGGTGCCGTTGGTGTAGAGCAGCCCCAGGCGATACTGGCTCCGCGGATCACCCTGCTCCGCGGCACCGCGTACCCGTGCCACGGCGTCATTGTCCGGCTGGCCGGGAAGGTAGGCACAGCCGTTGGCCAGAAACAGGAGGAGCAGCATCAGGGCAGGAAGACGCAACAGGGAGCGGCGCTCGTTCATCTTAGCCTCCGTCGGGGTGTCCCCCCTGTTTCGGCCGGCCATCGTCCGGGCTTGAACTGGCGATGCCGTTGGTCGCGATGGCGGGTGGCGGTACCTGGATGTTCCCCGCAGAGCGTACCCCCCTCCGCCGATGCTCACCGCATCAGCAGGCCGCTCTGGGCGATGCCGTCGAAAATGAACTGCACCGCCAGCGCCGACAGCAGGACGCCGAAGACCCGGCTCACCACATGCATTCCGGTGACTCCCAGCAACCGCTGTACCTGGGTCGCCATCAGCAGCAGCACCAGCGTCAGCAGCAGCACCGCCAGCAGGCCGGCGATCACCGCCGCCTCCTGCAGGGGGTTGCCCTCGGCATTGGCCATCAGCAGGGTGGCCGCACCCATGGCACCGGGACCGGCGATCAGAGGGGTGGCCAGGGGGAACACGGAGAGATCGGGCCGTGATTCCGCCTCCTCGGTCTCGTCGTCAATGGCGCTGGTTGCGCCGGAGCTACGCGCAAACACCATCTCGATGCCGATCAGCAGCAGCAGGATCCCGCCAGCGGTACGCAGCGCGGCGAGGGAGATCCCCATGGTGGAGAGCAGGCCCTCGCCGAGAAAGGCGAAGGCGCACAGGATGACGGTGGCGATGGCGACCCCGCGCAACGCCATGGAGCGCCGCTGGCGCGGGCTGTTGCCGGCGGTGAGGGCAGCATACATGAATGAGACGTCGACCGGACCGATGGTGGCGAAGAAGGTGGCGAAAGCGATGATGGCGGACTCGAGCATGGCGTTCAGCTCTCGACCGGAGCCTCCTCGGCCGGCATGCCGCCAATCCGGCACGGACTGTCCATCGGTCCCGGCATTCCCGGATTGTTGGATGACCGGATCAATTCGTGATGGCGGTCCCGGCGGAACCGCTCCTGCCAGTCGGATTCACAGCGGGGCGCCTACAGGACGGTCGGGAAAGCGGTACAATACCCGCTCCCCGACGAGCTGTCGATCACACCGACCCGCCTGCCGTGCCCATCATCGACCGACGCCTGAGCATCGCCCCGATGCTGGACTGGACCGACCGCCACTTCCGCTACTTCGTCCGCCAGATCACCCGCCGCACCCTGCTCTACACCGAGATGGTCACCACCGGCGCCCTGCTGCACGGGGACCGGGCCCGGTTCCTCGACTTCGATCCCGCTGAGCATCCGCTGGCGCTGCAGCTCGGGGGCAGCGAACCGGCTGAACTGGCGGCCTGCTGCCGCCTGGGTGAGCAGTGGGGATACGACGAGATCGATCTCAATGTGGGCTGCCCGTCGGATCGGGTCCAGTCCGGCCGTTTCGGCGCCTGCCTGATGCTGGAGCCCGAAGTGGTGGCCGACTGCATCCGGGCCATGCGCGACGCCACCGGTCTGCCGGTAAGCGTCAAGCACCGTACCGGTGTCGACCACCGGGACAGCTACGGAGCCCTGCGGGACTTCGTCGGCACCCTCGCCGGGGCAGGCTGCACCATCTTCATCGTCCACGCCCGCAAGGCGTGGCTGCAGGGTCTCAGCCCGAAGGAGAACCGGGAGGTACCCCCGCTGCAGTACCAGACGGTGCATCGTCTGAAGCGGGACTTCCCGGAGCTGGAGATCGTCATCAACGGCGGTATCACCAGCCTGGATCAGAGCCTGGAGCAGCTGCAGCGGGTGGACGGAGTGATGATCGGGCGCCAGGCCTACCACCAGCCCTGGGTCCTGGCACAGGCCGACCGGCGCATCTTCGGCGAACCGGGGACGGCACCGACCCGGCATCAGGTGATCGATCGCCTGTTGCCCTATATCGACCGGGAACGGGCCCGTGGCACTCCCCTGCAGCGCATCACCCGCCATCTGCTGGGGCTGTTCCATGGCTGTCCCAACGCCCGGGCCTGGCGTCGCCTGCTCAGCCAGGAGGCGCACAGGCGGGATGCCGGCAGCTCGCTCGTCGCCCGGGCGGCAGCGCTGGTGCCGGAGTCCCAATAGAGATTCTATCCATGGATCACATTTTTCTATTAGCAAAGCCGGCGAGTTAGGACATAATTGAATTTGTGAACTACATCACACTTTATTGAAGTACACTCCAGACCGGAAGGAGGCAACCAAAGAGGTGTCGACCCGCAGCCACAAGAAGTTTTCCGACTATCTGATCGTCCTTGTCCTGTTCATCGCCACCACTGTCTACCTGGCGTTTTCACCGCTGTTCCCCGGCTGAGCGCAGACCAGGGCGGTCTCCGCCGGCGAGGCCGGGACCGACGTGAGGGCGGAGAGGAGATCCTTGTAGGAAAGGCCCTACACGGATTTCCACGGATACCACTTCACGGCCCCACCCCCGTGGATCATTCTCTGTGACCGGTCCAGCGACAAGCAGTCCACAATTTTCTAAGGAGGGAAATCGTGTCCGCCAAGACCAGGAAAAGAATCAGTCAGGCCCTGATCATCGTCACTCTGATCGCAGCCAACGCAGCCTACCTGCTGCTCTCGCCCCTGTTTCCCGGCTGAGTTGCGCTGGGCTCACCCCGGCGTCCACCCGGCCTCCCGCCGCAGCCCCGACAGGTACTCCCGTAGTCCATCCACGTCCAATCGATGCGGGTGGGCCGTTTCCCAGGCCATCTCCCGCTCACCATCGGCCAGGGGCACGGCGGAGGCCAGTTGTCGTTCCAGGATCGTCAGATCCGCCTCCGATGCATCCCCCCCCCGTCGTGCCCGCGCGACCACCCGTCGTCTCAGCTCCGCCTCCGGCACCCGGAAGTCGAGGATCACGCAGGGGACATCCAGCCGACCGGCCAGCCGGTAGAACGGCTCACGCTGCTGCCGCTGCAGGAAGGTGGCGTCGACGATGACAGGGAAACCCGCCTGCAGCAGGTCCCTGGCCAGATCCAGCAGGCGGGCGTAGGTCCTCCGGGTGAACTCCACGCTGTAGATACCCTGGTCGGGGGCCGCCCCGCTGCGCTCGTCCCCGGCCAGCCCGGCGAGCCGCTTGCGCTCGATATCGGAGCGAAGACGGATGGCGGGCAGCCCGGCCATCAGCCGGTCGGTCTCCGTGCTCTTGCCGGACCCGGAGAAGCCATGGGTGATGAACAGCGCCGGTTGCAGGGGTGCCGTATAACCGGCGGCCAGCTCCAGATAGTCGAGAAACTCCTGCTCCAGCCGCTCCGAGAAGCCCTGCTGCAGGCCGATGGCTGCCACCTTGGCCCGGACCATCGCCCGGTAACACTGGTAGAAACGCAGCAGCCGCAAGCCACCGTAGTCGCCGCTCAGCTCCAGGTAGCGGTTGAGCAGGCGCCAACCCAGGGACGGATACCGTTTCTCGTCCAGGTCCATGAGCAGGAAGGCGAGTTCGCTGACGGTGTCGATCCAGCGCAGTTCGGGGTTGAATTCGATGCCGTCGAAGATGATCAGCCGCTCCCCGTCGACGGCGATATTGCCCAGGTGCAGGTCGCCATGGCACTCGCGCACATGGCCCGCATCCCGGCGCCGGTCGATGAACGGTGCCAGGACCCGGTGCCGCTGCCGGGTCCAGCCCTCCAGCGGGTCGAGTCTGGTGGCGCTGTCCACGCCCGGGCGCAGGGCGCGGATCTGGCGGAAGTTCTCCAGCATCGGTGCCAGTACCTTCCCCGCTGTCCCCCAGGGCTGGTCCGGGCCGCACCGGTCGATCTCCGCGTGGAACCGGGCCAGGCGCAACGCCAGCCGGTCCACCCGCTGCGGTGTCAGCAGCGCCGGATGCCGCGACAGCAGACCGTCCTGGTCGAAGCGGCGCATGTGCACCGCGTATTCGATGGCGTCCCCTTCGCCTCCGAGGCGGGGCTCCGCCGGGGTGCCGGTGACCGGTTGCACATCCAGATAGATATCGGGCTCCAGCCGGCGGTTGAGCCGGATCTCCTCCCGGCAGAAGTGGAGTCTGCGCTCCAGGGTGGAGAAATCGAGAAACCCCAGGTCCAGCGGCTTCTTCAGTTTCCAGGCGGAGTCACCGGCCAGCAGGACCGACGAGATATGGGTCTCGACCCGCTCGCACTCCCCCGCCCGGCGCTCCAGCCATGCCTGCAGCCCTTTCACCAACTCCCGGTGCTGTTGCAGGTTCAACCGCAATCGCCTCCCGCAGGGCCGGAACCTCCGCTTCGTTGACAGGTCTGATCAGCTTCCATAGATTACCCCTGACACTACTTTCCGAGGAGATTCAATCATGTCCATCGACCGCATCGTACTGGCCTTCGCCGGCTCCGTCATCCTGATCAGCCTGGGGCTGGCCGTCTATGTCAACATCAACTGGCTCTGGCTCACCGCCTTTGTCGGCGCCAACCTGTTCCAGTCGGCCTTCACCGGTTTCTGCCCCCTGGCCACCATGCTGAAAAAGATGGGCAAGCAGAGCGGCGCCGCCTTCTGATCCGGCTCAGACCACTGGCGTGGCATAGAGGTCGTGCTCGTCGGCGGCGAGCACATCGGCCTCGATGAAATCGCCGGGGTCCAGCTCCCACGCCCCCTCGATGACGACGCGGCCGTCGATCTCCGGCGCACCGGCGCTGCTGCGGCCGAGCACCCGCCCTGATTCCACCTCGTCCACCAGCACCAGGATCCGCTGACCGACACGGCGCTGCAGCCGCTCGGCACTGATCCGGGCCTGCAGCGCCATGAAGCGGGCCAGACGCTCCTGCTTGACCTCCTCCGGGACCGCTCCGGGCAGCTCGTTGGCGGCGGCCCCCGCCACCGCCGAGTAGGCAAAGCAACCGACCCGGTCCAGTTGCGCCTGCTGCAGAAACTCCAGCAACTGCCCGAAATCCTCCTCGGTCTCGCCGGGGAAGCCGACGATGAAGGTGCTGCGCAGGGTCAGCTCCGGGCAGATCTCCCGCCAGCGTGCGATCCGCTCCAGCACCCGCTCGGTGGCCGCGGGCCGTTGCATGGCACGCAGGATCCGCCCACTGCCGTGCTGCAACGGCATGTCCAGGTAGGGGAGCAACTGGCCGGAGGCCATCAGCGGGATCAGCTCGTCCACACTGGGGTAGGGATAGACATAGTGCAGCCGGACCCAGATACCGAGCTCGCCAAGGGCAGCCGCCAGTTCCGGCAGACGGCTCTTCAGCAGTCGCCCCCGCCACAGGTCGGAGCGATAGCGCAGGTCCAGGCCATAGGCCGAGGTATCCTGGGACACCACCAGCAGTTCACGCACGCCAGCGGCGGCCAGCCGCTCCGCCTCGGCCAGGATCTCCCCCGCCGGCCGGCTCTGCAGCGGGCCGCGCAGGCTGGGAATGATGCAGAAACTGCACCGGTGATTGCAGCCTTCCGAGATCTTCAGGTAGGCGTAGTGACGGGGAGTCAGCCGGACCCCCTGGGGCGGCACCAGGCTGGTGAACGGGTCGTGGGGTGGTGGCAAGACCCGGTGCACCGCATGCATCACCGCCTCGTAGTCGTGGGGGCCGGTGACCGCCAGCACGGAGGGATGCACCGAGCGGATCTCCTCCTCGCGCATCCCCAGGCAGCCGGTCACCACCACCCGGCCGTTCTCCTCCAGCGCCTCGCCGATGGCCTGCAGGGACTCGGCGACCGCCTCGTCGATGAAGCCACAGGTGTTGACCACCACCAGCTCGGCCTCTTCATAGGATGGGGAGATCAGGTAGCCCTCCGCCCGCAACTGGGTGAGGATGCGCTCCGCGTCCACCAGGTTCTTGGGGCAGCCCAGGCTGACGAAGCCGACCCGCGGTGGGCTGGCGGTGTCGGTGTTCAAGCGGCGGTCCGGGCCGGGTGCCGGCCGGCGATGGAGTGGCGAAAAGGGGGCTTCGCCGGCATTCCCTAGTCCTGCAGCAGTCCGGACAGGGCGCCGGCCTGCTCCTCCTGGCGGATCTGGACCGTCATCGTCTCCTCCAGCGCCAGTTCCCCGGCCACCACGTGAGGCAGCAGCTGTTCCACCACCTGCTGCACGATCAACATGCCGGCACGGTTGCGCTGGTCCAGATTGGCATCGCCCTCGACGGCCTCGGTCAGGCTGGCGAGATAGTCGCGAAACACCGTCCCCTGGCGTTCCAGGTCGAGGGCCTGGAACTCCGGTGTGAACCCCATCACCAGTATCTTGCCCTGGCCGTCTTCGGGCTCGGCGATGGCGATCTTCAGCGGACCTTCTATCAGCATGGAATAGATCTCCAGTGGTGGACTGGCCGCCTTCGGCCCGCCGCTGGGGCCAAGAGTATAACGACCGGGGCCGGGAATGACAGCCACCGGGCAGCCCTTCGATGGCGGCGATCACCTGGCCTGTCGACGGGCTGTGGACGGGAGGAAAATATAAGAATATAATTATTATCTAAATAATTAGCCGGGTACGATATCGTGAAGAACTGCAAGCTCTGTGGCTTCAGCAAGGTCTGCAACAGCCTGCCGGGAATCTGTATCCTCGTGCAGTATGCGGCACTCGCAGCACTCATCGGCGTCCTCGGCTATCTGCTGGTCACCGACCAGTTTCCGATCTGACGCGTCGCTGCCGTTCTGAAGGGGCCTCTGGACGGCTCGCCATTCCGCAGGACGGTATCGAGGCGATCAAAGCCCCCGCTGGATCCCGGCCTGCGCCGGAATGAAGGAAGTGGTTTGGCCGTACCTCCCAAGGGATCGGACCAGTGCTCCGTCCGTTCGCGGCGGGGCGCCGCTCCTGCACCGCGATCCCCCTGTAGGAGATTCTATGTCTCTACGCAAGCGGATTTTGTAATTCTTGGCTGATAATTGCTTCCGTTACGGAGAATGGCAAAAGCCACTCGGGCGAGCTTTCTGGCGAGGATGACCAGCGCCTGGACAGGGGCCAACCCCC
>DRKP01000071.1 GCA_011051715.1 Sedimenticola thiotaurini
GGGCACGGGTCGGCACCCAGCGGATATGACGTCCGATGATGTTGGCCTGGGGTGCATAGGAGACCCAGCTCGGCGTCGGGATCACCAGGTCGCCGTAGTAGACCAGCTGCACCAGGAACATCAGCTCCTTGGAGCCGGGACCGATCAGAACGTCATCGGCCGAATACTCCACCCCCTCCTGCCGACAGTGGTAGCTGGCCACCGCCTCGCGCAGCCGGGGCAGCCCCTTCACCGGCAGATAGTCCTTCTGATGGGCGTTGCTCCGCAGCTCCGCCACCACCGGTTCCGCCACCGGGAACGGCGACTGGCCGAGGCCGAGACGGTAGACGTCCTTGCCCTCCCGGTGCATTCGCGCACAGCGCTCGTTGATCGCCAGGGTGGCGGACTGGCTCAGTCCGCGTACGTTGAGATTGAGGTTGATATCGGGGATCTGCTGGGCCTGCTGGGTCATGTCCGGATCTCGTGCAGAGTGGCGGTTGAAGAGAGTGGCGGGCGCCGGGGAAGCGCCTTCCACGGAGCTGAAGATAGACCATGGAGAAGGAATTGGAAGGGGCTTCTCTGAATGTATCCGCGGTCGGGCCTCCGCGCCCGTGCCGGGGGGTGATCGTATTGACAAGGTGGGGCGAAATCCGCAAAATGCGCGCTTCCATCCCGCGCCCGTAGCTCAGTTGGATAGAGTACCTGGCTACGAACCAGGTGGTCGGAGGTTCGAATCCTTCCGGGCGCGCCATACATCCTCCCAGGCCTGCCGCAGTGGCGGGCCTTTTCGATGCACGGGCTCGCCGGATTCGAACCTCCGACTCAAAAGGGTGTTCGACCAGCGCCGCAGGCGCGCAGGCCGGCCGCAGGCCGGCAATCCTTCCGGGCGCGCCATACATCCTCCCAGGCCTGCCGCAGTGGCGGGCCTTTTCGATGCACGGGCTCGCCGGATTCGAACCTCCGACTCAAAAGGGTGTTCGACCAGCGCCGCAGGCCAGCAATCCTATCAGGCCGGCTGCGGCATTCAGTCTCCCAACAGCATCGGTGGTCAGGGCTGGCGCAACCGGTTGCCCGGTTCGAACCAGCGGTAGGTCACTACCAGCCGGTGCCGGCCGTCGCGCCGGATGACATATTTCCGGTACTGCCCGTCCTCCTTGATCACGGCGCGGCACTTCTCCCGGCGGTCCTCCATCTGCAGACAGATGCGCCCGTTCCGCACGCGCCAGCGACCGTTGCGCCAGGTTCCCTCCCGCCACTGGACGAGGCTGCCGTCCGGGGCGTAGTAGGTGCGGCTGACGACACCACTCTTGACGTTGACCGATTCCACGGTGTGGTCGCGGAACAGCCGGGTCAGCGCATCCGAGTCTAGCCAGGGGGATGCCAGCTGGATGCGGGATGGCGCGCTGATGCAGGCGGTCAGAATCGTCATCAGCAGCAGGGTCAGGAACAGGCTCGCGGTGCCACTCTTCATGTCGATGTCACCTCGTTTCGTGGAGGAATGGGGCCGCCGTTGACGCGGGTGCAGTTGGTTACGGCCGTCCGGGCGGCTGCTGCATCTGCCGGGAACAGGTGCTGCATCACCCGTTCGCCCATTCGGCCGAACAGCATGCACTGGCGAAAGTCGTGGCCGATTCCCGCCAGCGTCTGCAGCCGGTGCTTCGCCGGCATGCCGAGGTCCTGGCAGCGGGCATTCATCGCCCCGACCCAGCGCACCGCGCGCTCGACCCGGTTTCGCCCCTGGCAGCGGTCGATTCCGGGGGCGGTGTTCAGGCTGCCGTCACGCCGGGTGTCCCGGTCGCCGACCAGCACCAGGGAGGGGATCTCCAGGAATGCCGGCAGGTCGATCTCGGGTGCCGGGTGCTCACGCCCGGCCCCGATGCCGCGGGGAAAGGGAATACCTTCGTCCGGCAGCGTGTACCAGCCGGCGGCGCCGATGGCGTAGCGGCTCACCAGGCGGGGATGGAGCAGGGCGAAACGGTGAACGAACTGGCCGCCGGCGGAGTAACCGAACAGGGCCAGCCGGGTGACCGGACGGTGGCGCAGACGGGCCACCTCGTCGACGATCTGCAGCAGGATCCGGTCGGCCCGGACTCCGGCGCCGCCGGCGAGCCGCTGGTAGCCCCGGTTGCCTCCACGGTTGAACAGGGGGGCCGCCAGGACCACCCCCTGTCGTTCCGCCAGGCGGGCAAAGTGGTCGGCCTGTTCCCGCGCGTTGCGGGAGATGCCGTGCACGGCCACCAGCAGTTCGTCGCGACGCAGCGGGCCGGCCGGCAGGTAGAGCCAGTAGCGCTGCTCCGGATTACGGCCGAGAGTGCGTTCCAGCACCACGCCACGGGGCAGCACATGGCCGTCGCCCGCCGCGCATGGTGCCGCTACCGCAGCGGTATTCGATGCCGGCTTCACCGCCAGGCCCCGGTCCGCCGTGGCCGATCCCTGTCATCGACGTGGCGGGGAAATCGGCCCGTGTCTGCAGATGCGGCGATTCCCACCCGCCCGGAGACCGGGCCAGCAGGAGGGCGCCGCCGCAGGATGCCCTGTTCCAGCACCCAGATGTCGTCGGCCCGGGCCATCCGTTCCGGACGCTGGGTCACCATCAGGACGGTGCCTTCGAACTGCTCCAGCACCCGCTCCAGGATCGCGGTTCCGGCCGGATCCAGGAAGGCGTCCACCTCGTCCAGCAACAACAGCCTCGGCTGGCCCAGCATGGCGCGGGCCAGGGCGATACGCTGGCGCTGTCCGGTGGAGAGATTCAGCCCCCCCTCCTGGATACGGGTGCCGAGCCCCTCCGGCAGTTGCTCCAGGATGTGGTCGACGCCGCACAGCTCGATGATCCGCTGCAGCTCGGTGGCATCGGCCCGCGGATGGCGGTAGCAGAGATTGCGCATCAGGCTGCCACGCAGCAGCGGCAGGTCCGGGCCCACCATGCCGATGGCCCGGCGCAGGGAGGAGAGCCGGACATCGGCGATGTTGCGGCCGTCCAGAATCACCCGCCCCCGGTCCGGATCGATCAGGCGCGCGGCCAGCGCCAGCAGGGTGGACTTGCCGGCCCCGTTGGCCCCGGTCACCACCACCAGGCGGCCGGCCCCGGCGGTGGCGGAGACCTGCTGCAGGGAGCCGTACAGGGTGACGCGCTGGAAGCGCAGCCTTCCCTCGCCCTGGCGCAGGCGGCGGGCACCGGGTGATTCCGGGACCAGGGTCGGCAGTTCCAGGAAACGGCTGATCTTGTCCCGCGCCACCTGCGCGCCCTTCCAGTACTCGTGGACCCGGCCCAGGTCCCGCAGGGGAGGGATCATCAGGCCGATGATGGCGATCACTGCCACCAGGGTGGCCACGGTGATACGTCCGGCTGCCACCTCCCGGCTGCCGACGATCAGCACCAGCCCCATGACCACGGCGCCGGTGGTCTCGGTGATGGCGCGCAGGGCGCCGGTCATGCGTGCCCGCTCCACCATCGAACCCGCCAGGTTCCGACTCTGCTGTCGCAGGCGCCGGCGCTCCCGCTGCACCTGCCCGAAGATCTGCACCACCGGCATGGAGGCGATCTTCTCGTTGACGTTGGCGGCCAGCCGCGACCGGTGGCGACGCGCCTCACCGATCACCGCATGCAGCCGTTCGCCCACCCGCATGGCCAGGATCCCGCCCGCCAGCAGGACCAGACCCGCTGCGGTGCCCAGGCGCCAGTCGATGACCAGCAGCACGGTCAGCAGGATGGTGCAGGTGGCGCCGGCCACCAGCAGGCGGGCCAGGCCAAGGCTGACCCACTGACGCAGGGCGGTAAGGTCGCCGACGAAGCGCAGCATCACTGCACCGCGACTGCGCCGGAACAGGGAGCGCGGTGCCAGGGCGGCGAGACGGTCGAACAGGGACAGGCGCAGGTCGCCGATGTAGGACTGCCCCAGTCGTTCCGAGACCACCCGCTCCGCCATGCGCAGACCGCCGAGCAGGATCGAGGCGGCCAGCAGGGAGGTGGCGGCCAGGGCGAGGGCGCTGCCGCTTTCCGTACCCTCCTGCGACAGCAGGTGAAAGATCTGCCGGACCGCCAGCGCTGCCGCGATGACACAGACCGCCTGGCCGGCCCCGATGCCGAGCAGCAGGGCGAAGCGGCCGCTGCGCCCGGGTGCGAACAGGGAGGGAAGCATCGACGCCGGGCTATCCACCGGCAGCCGCCCGGGGCAGGGGGTTGTCGATCCGCTGCTGCAGCCGCTCGAAGATGCCGGGTGACGCCAGGGCCTCGCTGGTGAACACCGGCGCGCCGGCCGCGGTCTCGGCCTCGCGAATGGCCAGGGGCGAGGCGGTGAGTGCGCCGCCGAGTCCGACCAGGCACAGGCCCAGGCGCTCCAGGGCGCGGGCGCCGGCCACCGCCCCCATGGCATCCGCCGCGGCGAACAGCACCCCATCGACCCAGTCAGCGAAGAAA
>DRKP01000072.1 GCA_011051715.1 Sedimenticola thiotaurini
CTCGAACGGGGGTTGGCCCCTGTCCAGGCGCTGGTCATCCTCGCCAGAAAGCTCGCCCGAGTGGCTTTTGCCATTCTCCGTAACGGAAGCAATTATCAGCCAAGAATTACAAAATCCGCTTGCGTAGAGACATAGAATCTCCTACCGGTGATGCGGGCGTCGTGACGCGCCGGGCCGCCTGTGGAGGCCCTCCCCTTCCAGCCGATGGGATCGCCCGACCACCAGGGCCGACACCGAAGGCCTGGGGCGTTGCGACGGCCGCTTCCGACGGAGCACCGGGGCCGATTCGTTCGCGGTGGGGACGCTGCTACGACAGGTGCATGACCGCGTCCATCTCCACGCCCGCACCCCTGGGCAGGGCAGAGACGCCGATGGCGGCGCGGGCGGGATAGGGCTCGCTGAAATAGTCGGCCATCACCTGGTTCACCACCGGAAAATCGCCCAGGTCGACGAGGAACACGTTCAGCTTGACGATGTCCTTCAGATCACCGCCTGCGGCCCTGGCCACCGCCTGCAGATTGTCGAACACCCGCCGGATCTGGACCTCGATCCCCCCGTCCACCATCTCCATCGTCTCGGGGACCAGCGGGATCTGGCCCGACAGGTAGACCGTCTCCCCCACCTTCACCGCCTGGGAATAGGTGCCGATCGCCTGGGGGGCCTGATCGGTGCGGATGATCTCTCTCGCCATCGTCGTATTCTCCTGATGAGTCATGGACGGCCACAGCGACACAGGGGGTACAGAGGGTCTTCCCGCGGGCAGGGGCACCGGGGATCGACCACCTCTGTGCCCCCTGTGACTCTGTGGCGAAAAAAAACTACCCCACGATACGCGCAATGCGCAGTACCGACGGGATCGCGCGCAGGCGACGCATGATGTGGGCCAGGTGCTTGCGGCCGCTGACGGTCATCACGAAGCGCAGGGTGGAGGTGAGACCATCGCGCTCCTCCATGGAGACGTTCTCGATATTGGAACCCATCTCCGAGATCGCCGCCGCCACCGTGGCCAGGACGCCGCGCTTGTTGCCCACCTCCACCTTGATCTCGGTGCTGAAGTCGCCGCTCGGCTCCCGCGCCCACTCCACGTCGAGCCAGCGGTCACCATGCTTGCGGAAATCGGCGATATTGTGACACTCCTGGCGGTGCACCACGATCCCCTTGCCGGGACTGAAGGTGCCGACGATGTCGTCCCCCGGGATCGGGCGGCAGCACTTCGCCAGTTTCACCACCATCCCCTCGCTGCCCTTGATCACCAGGGGCGCGGACGGTGCCGGCACCTCGCCTTCGCCCTCGCCATCCTCCTCCTGATCCGGCTCCATATCGTCCACCAGGCGCCGCGCCACCAGCAGCGGCATCCGGTTGCCAAGTCCGATCTCCCGCAGCAGATCGTCCAGGCCCTCCAGCTTGAACTCCTCCAGCAACAGCGCCAGGCGTGCCTGATCCAGCTGGTCCACGCCGGCGCCATAGGGAACCAGGGCCTGGTCCAGCAGGCGCCGGCCCAGCTCCAGGGCCTCGCGCCCCTGCAGATTCTTCAGGTAGCTGCGGATATTGGCCCGCGCCTTGCCGGTGACCACGAAATTGAGCCAGGCCGGGCTCGGGTTGCCGTTCGGCGAAGTGATCACCTCCACCGTCTGGCCGCTGTAGAGACGGGTGCGCAGGGGCACCATGCGGCGGTCGATGCGCGCCGCCACGCACTGGTTGCCGACATCGGTGTGCACCGCGTAGGCGAAGTCGATCACCGTGCTCCCCTTGGGCAACACCATGATCCTGCCACGCGGGGTGAAGACGTAGACCTCGTCCGGGAACAGGTCCACCTTGACGTGTTCCAGGAACTCCATCGAATCGCCCGCCCCCTTCTGCAGCTCGAGCAGGTTCTTCAGCCACTCGGAGGCACCGGCGTCGGTCAGGGTCCCCTCTTCGCCACCCGCCTTGTAGAGCCAGTGGGCGGCGATGCCGGACTCGGCCAGGCGATCCATCTCCTGGGTGCGGATCTGGATCTCGATGGGGATGCCGTGGGGGCCGAACAGCACCGTGTGCAGGGACTGGTAGCCATTGGCCTTGGGAATGGCGATATAGTCCTTGAACCGCCCCGGCACCGGTTTGTACAGATTGTGCACCACGCCCAGCACCCGGTAGCAGGTGTCGATCCGGTCCACCACCACGCGGAAGGCGTAGACGTCCACCACCTCGGAAAAGGAGAGCTTCTTGTCCCGCATCTTCTTGTAGATGCTGTAGAGATGCTTCTGCCGGCCCTCCACCTCGCCCCGCACCCCCTCCTCCCTGAGCCGGCTCTCGATGGCGGCATGGATATTGCTCAACACCTCGCGGCGATTGCCCCGCGCGCGCTTCACCGCCTCCTTCAGCACCCGGTAACGCATCGGCCAGTAGGCGGCGAAGCCGAGGTCCTCCAGCTCGATGCGCCAGCTGTTGATGCCCAGCCGGTTGGCGATGGGAGCGTAGATATCCAGCGTCTCGCGGGCGATGCGGCGCCGCTTCTCCGGCCGCATCACCCCCAGGGTGCGCATGTTGTGCAGCCGGTCGGCCAGCTTGATCAGGATCACCCGGATGTCCCGGGTCATGGCCAGCAGCATCTTGCGCAGACTGGCGGCCTGGGCCTCGGCCTTGGAACGGAAGTCGATCTGGGTCAGCTTGCTGACCCCGTCCACCAGCTCGGCGATCTCCTCGTCGAAGGTCTCGATCACCTGTTCCTTGCCCACCGCCGTGTCCTCGATCACGTCGTGCAGGATGGCAGCCATCAGGCACTTGTGATCCATCTGGATGTCGGCCAGGATCCGGGCCACCGCCAGTGGATGGTAGATATAGGGCTCGCCGGTCATGCGCTGCTGGCCCTCGTGGGCCTCGGCGCTGAACAGATAGGCGCGGTACACCTCCTGGATCTGGTCCGGGTTGAGGTAGGACTCCAGGTAGGCGCAGAGATCGCTGATCAGGAAACGCGGCTTGGCGTTGCTGTCGGAGGTGTTCACCGCCGTGGGCACCGCTCTACCTCACCGGGCGGCGCGGCAGGTGCGCCCCGGGTACCGGGGCGCGTGACAGGGATGGCGGAAGAGGGCGATCGCCGGCCATTCCTCAGCCGGCAGGGGGTTGCTCGTCGCTCTCGAACACGGCGGTGTCGACGATCATCTCCGGCTGCGGCGGCGGATTCACCGTCTCGTCGTCGACCAGACCCTCGGCGATCTCGCGCAGGGCCACCACCGTCGCCTTGTCGTTCTCCCAGGGCACCAGGGGATCGACCCCATTGGTCAGCTGGCGGGCCCGCTTCGCAGCGAGCAGGACCAGATCGAAGCGGTTGTCTACGTGTTCCAGGCAGTCTTCTACGGTAACGCGTGCCATGTATCTCTATTCTCCAGACGAAAAGCCCCCTTGGCCGGGGGACTGGTACCGATGGGCCGTGCCATCGCAGGCGGCCCTCAACGGATGATGGAGCCCAATACTATACCAATGGGGCGCCAAAGGCGAAGACCGCCCCGGATACCCCGGGATTCGGGCCGGTCCCGGGGAACCCGGCTCCCCCTCATCCAACCGCCCGCCTTGACACCGAACGGTCCACTGCTACAGTCATAAAGTCGTTTTATCGATAATTTACAAACATTCCGTACGCAAATGTTCGGAGGGGGAAGATCATGAAACTCAAGCGATTCAGTGCCCGACTGCTGGCTACCGCCCTGTGTCTGGGGGCATTCAGCGCAACCACCCTGGCCGCCACCAAGTGGGACATGCCCACGCCCTACGGCGACGGCGTGCACCACACGAAGAACGTGCGTGAATTCGCCGCCGACGTGAGCAAGGCGACCAACGGCGAGCTGAAGATCACCGTCCACTCCGGTGCCTCCCTGTTCAAGCATCCGGAGATCTTCCGCGCCGTGCGTACCGGTCAGGTACCCATCGGCGAACTGTTCATGGGGCTGCTGGGCAACCAGGACCCGGTCTTCAAGGTCGACAACATCCCCTTCCTGGCCAGTGATTTCGCATCGGCGAAGAGGCTGTGGGACGCCAGTCGCCCCTACGTGGAGAAGAGCCTGGCGAAGCAGGGCGTCACCCTGCTCTACGCCGTTCCCTGGCCGCCCCAGGGCTTCTACACCAAGAAGCCGGTCTCCTCGGTGGCGGACTTCAAGGGCATGAAGATGCGCGCCTACAGCCCCACCACATCGCGCCTGGCGGTGTTGCTCGGCGCCTCCCCCACCACGGTGCAGACCCCCGAGATCCCCCAGGCCTTCAGCACCGGCATCATCGACGCCATGGTCACCTCGCCCACCACCGGCGTCAGCAGCCAGGCCTGGGACTTCGTCAAGTACTACACCGACACCCAGGCCTGGATCCCGAAGAACATGGTGGTGATCAACACCCGGGCCCTGAAGCGCCTGCCGGAGGCCCAGCGCAAGGCGTTGCTGGAGGCGGCCAGCCGGGCCGAGGCGCGGGGCTGGGAGATGGCCAGGCGGGAGACTGCGGAGAAGACCCAGATCCTGCGCGAGAAGGGGATGGAGGTCTCGGCCCCCACCGAGCAGTTCAAGCGTGAGCTGCAGGCCATCGGCAAGGAGATGGCCAGCGAGTGGGCCAGGGAGGCCGGGGCCGAGGGCCAGGCGATCCTGAAGGCGATGCAATAGCCAGCAGGAGCGGCGCCCCGCCGCGAAGGGATACATCCTCCCATCGAAGACGGCGGCATTCGCGGCGGGGGCGCCGCTCCTACCGGTGACGACATTCCCATGCGCAGGTTCCTCGATCACCTCTACCAGGGCGCCGGCATCGCCGCCGGTGCCTGTATCGTACTGATGACCCTGCTGATCCTGGCCCAGATCGTGGGCCGCTGGTTCGGCATCGTCATCCCCTCCACCGAGGACTTCTCCGGTTTCCTGCTGGCCGCCGCCAGCTTCCTCGCGCTGGCCTACACCCTGCGCAGCGGCGGCCACATCCGCGTCACCCTGGTGATCGGACATATCCAGGGCCTGCCACGCCGCCTGCTGGAAGGAACGATCCTGCTGCTGGCCCTGGGCCTGGCCGGCTTCACCGCCTGGGCCTGCGCCTACCTGGTGTACGAATCCTGGCAGTTCCAGGAATTGAGCCAGGGCTACATCCCGGTGCCGCTGTGGATCCCCCAGCTGCCCATGGCCCTGGGCCTGGTGATCCTCTGCATCGCCCTGCTGGACGAGCTGGTACAGCTGCTGCGGGGCGGCCGTCCCGCCTACCTGGCCCACGACGAGGGTGCCGCCGTGGCGCCTGCCGCAGACGGAGACCGGGAGCCATGAAGCGGGAAGCTGAACGGTTTTCCCGCCAAGGCGCGAAGAACGCCAACAGCGCAAGGTCGTCATTCAACCCGTATGCGGGCGGGCAATACGGTTTCCCCGTGATCTTTGCCTCCTCTTCACCTCTGCCGGAAAAAATCCCATAGCCATGGACCAGCTGCCCCTGATGCTGCTGCTGACCCTGACCCTGTTCGGCCTGCTGGCGGCCGGGTTCTGGGTCGCCATGACCCTGTTCATGGTCGCCTTCGTCGGCCTGTGGCTGAACGATACCGGCAACATCGGCATGATCATGGCGACCACCACCTGGGGATCGTCGGCGAGCTGGACCCTCACCGCCCTGCCCCTGTTCATCTGGATGGGGGAGATCCTGTTTCGCACCCGCCTGTCCGAGGACCTGTTCGAAGGACTGGCCCCCTGGCTCAACCATCTGCCGGGGAGGCTGCTGCACGTCAACATCCTCGGCTGCGGCATCTTCGCCGCCGTCTCCGGCTCGTCGGCGGCCACCGCCGCCACTATCGGGCGCATGACCGCCCCGGAGCTGGAACGACGCGGCTACGACGAGCGCATGGCCCTGGGCACCCTGGCCGGTTCCGGAACCCTGGGGCTGCTGATACCACCCTCCATCATTCTCATCGTCTATGGCGTCTCGGCGGAGCTCTCCATCGCCCGCCTGTTCATCGCCGGCGCCCTGCCGGGTCTGATGCTGGTACTGCTGTTCATGGGCTACACCATCGTCTGGTCGCTGCTGCACAAAGAGCGCATGCCACCGCCGGACCCACAGCTGCCGTTCGGCCGCAAGCTGCGTGCCTCGCTGCGGCTGTTCCCGGTGATCGGCCTGATCCTGTTCGTGCTCGGCTCCATCTACGGCGGACTCGCCACCGCCACCGAGGCGGCGGTGTTCGGGGTGGTGGGGGCACTGCTGCTGTCACTGCTGTCGGGCAACCTGGACCGGCGCACATTCATGGCCAGCCTGATGGGGGCCACGCGCACCTCCTGCATGATCGCCTTCATCCTCGCCGGCGCCGCCTTTCTCACCATCGCCATGGGCTTCACCGGCATCCCCCGGGTGCTGGCGGAACAGATCGCCGCGATGCAGCTCTCGCCGTTGGGGCTGATCGTGGCCCTCACCTTCTTCTTCGTGCTGATGGGTTGCTTCCTGGACGGCATCTCGGTGGTGGTGCTGACCACCTCGGTGGTACTGCCGATGGTGCAGCAGGCGGGCATCGACCTGCTCTGGTTCGGCATCTACCTGGTGCTGGTGGTGGAGATGGCCCAGATCACCCCGCCGGTGGGATTCAACCTGTTCGTGCTGCAGGGGCTCACCGGGCGCAACATCCTGCGCATCGCCAGCTACGCCTTCCCTTTCTTCCTGCTGCTGCTGGTGGCGGTGGTTCTGGTGACGGCATTCCCGGACATCGCCACCTGGCTGCCGGCACAGATGACCTCGAACTGACTGGAGGGAACAGGCCGACAATGAACGACAGCAGTCGCAAATGGCAGTTCTGGATCGACCGTGGAGGCACCTTCACCGACGTGGTGGCAAGGACCCCGGACGGCCGCATCCTGACCCACAAGCTGCTGTCGGAGAACCCGCGCCAGTATCCGGATGCCGCCATCCAGGGGATCCGCGACCTGCTCGGTGTCGGAGCGACCGATCCGCTGCCGGCCGGGGAGATCGGCGCGGTCAAGATGGGCACCACGGTGGCCACCAACGCCCTGCTGGAGCGCCAGGGCGAACCCACCCTGCTGGTCACCACCGGGGGATTCGGCGACGCCCTGCGCATCGGCTACCAGACCCGCCCCGACCTGTTCGCCCTCGACATCGAGCTGCCGGAGATGCTCTACACCGAGGTGCTGGAGGTGGCGCAACGCATCGGCCCCCGCGGCGAGCGGGTGCGGCCACTGGACCGGGAGCAGGCCCGGGCCGGACTGCAGGCGGCGTTCGACCGCGGCCTGCGCTCGGTGGCGATCCTGTTCATGCACGGCTACCGCCATCCGGAGGACGAGGAGACGGTGGCCGGCATCGCCGGCGAAATCGGCTTCACCCAGATCTCCGTCAGCAACCGGGTCAGTCCGCTGATGAAGCTGGTGAGTCGCGGCGACACCACGGTGGTGGACGCCTACCTCTCCCCGATCCTGCGCCGCTACGTGGCGCGGGTGTCGGAGCAGCTGCGGGGCATGGAGGAGAACGGCGGCCGGCTGATGTTCATGCAGTCCAACGGCGGTCTCACCGACGCCCACCGCTTCCAGGGCAAGGACGCCATCCTCTCCGGGCCGGCCGGCGGCGTGGTGGGGATGGTGCGCACCGCCCTCGCGGCCGGCTTCGAGCGGCTGATCGGATTCGACATGGGCGGTACCTCCACCGACGTCAGCCACTTCGCCGGCGACTACGAACGTGCCTTCGAGACCGAGGTGGCCGGGGTGCGCATCCGCGCCCCGATGATGCTGATCCACACCGTGGCCGCCGGTGGCGGCTCCATCCTCCAGTTCGACGGCGCCCGTTTCCGGGTCGGCCCGGAGTCGGCCGGGGCCGACCCCGGCCCCGCCTGCTACCGCAACGGCGGCCCCCTCACCGTCACCGACTGCAACCTGATGCTGGGCAAGCTGCAGCCGGATCACTTCCCCGCCGTATTCGGGCCCGATGCCGACCAGCCCCTGGACCGGGACATCGTGGAACGGAAGTTCGCCGAACTGGCGGGGCGCATCACCGCCGCCACCGGGCGGCCGCACACCCCGGCACAGGTGGCCGCAGGCTTCCTCTCCATCGCGGTGGAGAACATGGCCAACGCGATCAAGAAGATCTCGGTACAGCGCGGCTACGACATCTCGGAGTACACCCTCTGCTGCTTCGGCGGCGCCGGCGCCCAGCACGCCTGCCTGGTGGCGGACGCCCTGGGCGTCAAGCGGGTGTTCCTGCACCCCTACGCCGGCGTCCTCTCCGCCTTCGGCATGGGCCTGGCCGATCTGCGCATCATGAAGGAGCAGGCGATCGAGGAGGAACTGGGACCGGGCCTGATGGAGCGGCTGGAGCAGACCCTGGACCGGCTGCAGCAGCAGGGTGAGACGGAGATGGCGGGGCAGGGGGTGGAGCGGCAGCGGATCCACAGCCGCCGCCAGCTGCACGTCCGCTACCGCGGTTCCGACACCGCCCTGACCCTGGACCACGGCAGCCTGGAACAGATCCGCGACCGCTTCGACCGGGCCCACCGGCAGCGCTTCGGTTTCGTCTCGCCGGACAAGCCGCTGCTGGTGGAAGCGGCCCAGGTGGAGGTGATCGGCAGCGGCGAGACACCCCGGGCCACCGGCCCGACCCACACCCCCGGGGGCACGCCGGAACCCATCGCCAGCCACACCACGGTGATGAACGGGGAGTATCTGGAGACCCCCTTCTACCAGCGCCACCGGCTGCCCGCCGACCACCCCGTGAACGGCCCGGCGGTGATCCTGGAACCCACCTCCACTATCGTGGTGGAGCCGGGCTGGCGCGCACGGCTGCGGCCCGGCGGCGACATGCTGCTGGAACGCTACCAGCCGCTGCCGGAGCGGGTCGCCATCGGCACCCGCGTGGACCCGGTGATGCTGGAGATCTTCAACAACCTGTTCATGTCCATCGCCGAACAGATGGGCGTGGTGCTTGAGAACACCGCCGCCTCGGTCAACATCAAGGAGCGGCTCGACTTCTCCTGCGCCCTGTTCGACCAGCGCGGCGACCTGATCGCCAACGCGCCACACATGCCGGTGCACCTGGGCTCCATGAGCGAGAGCATCAAGACCGTGATCCGGGAACACGGCGGACGCATGCGCCGGGGCGACGCCTACATCCTCAACGCCCCCTACAACGGCGGCACCCACCTGCCGGACGTCACCGTCATCAAGCCGGTCTTCGGGCCGGACGACCGCACCGTCATCTTCTACGTCGCCGCCCGCGGCCACCACGCCGACATCGGCGGCAGGACCCCAGGCTCCATGCCACCCGACTCCACCAGCGTGGAGGAGGAGGGAATCCTGCTGGACAACATCAAGCTGGTGGACGCCGGCCGCTTCCGCGAGCGGGAGATCCGCGAACTGCTGGCCAGCGGCCCCTGGCCGGCCCGCAACATCGACACCAACATCGCCGACTTCCAGGCCCAGCTGGCCGCCTGCGAGAAGGGCATGCGCGAACTGCTGCGCATGGTCGATCACTTCGGCCTGGAGGTGGTCCACGCCTACATGCAGCACGTCCAGGACAACGCCGAGGAGTCGGTACGGCGGGTCCTGGACGTGCTCGACGAGGGCTCGTTCTGCTACCGGATGGACGACGGCAGCCAGGTCTGCGTCGCCATCACCCTGGACCGGGAGGCGCGCCGGGCACGCATCGACTTCAGCGGCACCAGCCCCCAGCACCCCGGCAACTACAACGCCCCGGCTGCGGTGTGCAAGGCGGCGGTGCTGTACGTCTTCCGCTGTCTGGTGGACGACGACATCCCCCTCAACGAGGGCTGCCTGAAACCGCTCGACATCGTCATCCCGGAGGGCTCCATGATCAACCCGCGCTACCCGGCGGCGGTGGTGGCCGGCAACGTGGAGACCTCACAGGTGATCGTCGACACCCTGCTCGGCGCCCTGCAGGCCGCGGCCGCCTCCCAGGGCACCATGAACAACTTCACCTGGGGCGACGGCCGCTACCAGTACTACGAGACCCTGTGCGGTGGCGCCGGCGCCACCCCCCGGCGCGACGGCACCGATGCCGTGCACACCCACATGACCAACTCCCGCCTCACCGACCCCGAGGTGCTGGAGTGGCGCTTTCCGGTACGGCTGGAGTCCTTCTCCATCCGCCGCGGCTCCGGCGGTCGCGGCCGCCACCGCGGCGGCAACGGAGTGGAACGGCGGCTGCGCTTCCTGGAGCCGATGGCCGCCAGCATCCTGGCCGGCCGCCGCCAGGTCCCTCCCTACGGCCTTGCCGGCGGCGAACCGGGCCGGCCGGGGCGCAACTGGGTGGAGCATGCGGACGGCCGCCGTACCGAACTGACCGAGCGCGGCCAGGTGGCAATGGCGGCCGGGGACCTGTTCGTGATCCAGACCCCGGGTGGAGGGGGGTACGGAAAGCCGGAGCCGGAAAAAGACGGGACCGGGGGCCGGGGAAGGGGAGATCCATAGGAGAATGGGCGATCCGCAAGAGGAACCACACCCTGGCCATCACAGGCAATCGACCGTGAGGCACGACGGATTCGTGATCATCGCCCCTTTCCCAACCACAGCAGTGAAACGAAACGCCCATGTCTGAATCGCCGAAACGACCCATCGTCTCCAGTGCCCACCTGGTATCGGAGAAGAGCTCCGAGCTGAGCGAGCTGGAATATGGCCTGATCATCGCCAACAACGCATTCCAGCGCTGGATGGTGCGCTGCATGACCGCCGCCGGGATGCCGGATCTGAATCCCATCGACATCCTGATCCTGCACAACGTCAACCACCGCAGCCGGCCGAAGAAGGTGGCCGACATCTGCTTCAACCTCAACATCGAGGACACCCACACCGCCACCTACTCCCTGCGCAAACTGGTCAAACTGGGGCTGATCGGGAACCGCAAACAGGGCAAGGAGAACTTCTTCAGCACCACCTCCAAGGGCGAGGAACTCTGCCTCAAGTACAAGAAAGTACGGGAAGAGTGCCTGGTGGACGCCCTCGGCGTACTCGGCATCGACAACCGGGAACTGGGAGAGGCGGCCAAGGTACTGCGCTCCCTCTCCGGGCTCTACGACCAGGCGGCCAGGGCGGCGGCTTCACTGTAGCCCGATCCGGCTGAACCCGAAAAGCGGCCGCGGCGCCGCACCGGGCCGCCTGTGGAGGCCCTCCCCTCCGCCAGTTCGGGTCACCGCCCCCCCAGGGCCGACACCGAAGGCCCGGGGCGGTGCAGCGGCCGCCCCCGCACGAAGCTGCCTGCCATCAAACCCGGGGCCAATCCGCCAACAGGCAGGCCCCGGAAAAACCGGTCGAACCCGAAAAGCGGCCGCGGCACCGCACCGGGCCGCCTGTGGAGGCCCTCCCCTCCGCCAGTTCGGGTCACCGCCCCCCCCCAGGGCCGACACCGAAGGCCCGGGGCGGTGCAGCGGCCGCCCCCCAGCACGAACATGCAGACCATGAAAACCGCGCCGAATGCGTCGACAGACAAGCCCCGGAAAAAACCCGTCGAATCCGAAAGGCGGCCGCGGCGCCGGGCCGGGCCGCCTGTGGAGGCCCTCCCCCATGATCCCGTCGGGTCACCGGCCCTCCAGGGCCGACACCGAAGGCCCGGGGTGGTGCAGCGGCCGCCTCCCCCCGCTCCTCTACGCCAGCAGTGCCTTCAGCTTCGCCTCCAGCTTCACCGCCTGCAGCGGCTCGCGCAGGCGCTGGGCCTCGACCACGGCGTGCAGCTGCTCGAGGGCCTCGTCGAACAGATCGTTGATGATCAGGTAGTCGTACTCCGGGTAGTGGGACATCTCCGACCTGGCATCCCGCATGCGCCGCTCGATCACCTCGTCGCTGTCCTGACCGCGGCCGGTGAGACGCTGGCGCAGGGCCTCCGGCGAGGGCGGCAGGATGAAGATGGAGACCGCATCGTCGAAACGCCTGCGCACCTGGCGGGCGCCCTGCCAGTCGATCTCCAGGACCACGTCCAGGCCGCGTCCCAGCTGCTCCCGGATCGCCGCCTCCGAAGTACCGTAGAAATTGTCGAACACCTGCGCATGCTCAAGGAACTCGCCCCGCTCCACCATCCCCATGAACGACTCCCGGTCCACGAAATGGTAGTCCACCCCGTCCACCTCCCCCGGGCGCATGGGGCGGGTGGTGTGGGAGACCGATACCTGGATCCGCTCATCGGTCGCCACCAGGGCCTTCAGCAGACTGGTCTTTCCCGCCCCGGACGGGGCCGAGACGATATAGAGGGTGCTGGTTCTCGCTGGGATGTCGGACATCTCGTTCACTGCTCCTGGCAAATCTGACGGCGGGCGGGAAGACGCAACGCCGGTTACTCGATGTTCTGCACCTGTTCCCGCATCTGCTCGATGAGCACCTTCAGCTCCACGCCGATGCGGGTGGTCTCCACGTCGTTGGACTTGGAGGCAAGGGTGTTGGCCTCCCGGTTCAGCTCCTGCATCAGGAAATCGAGGCGCCGGCCCACCGGCTCCTCCCGCTGCAGCACCTGCTCCACCTCGTCCAGATGGCTGGCCAGGCGATCCATCTCCTCGTCCACGTCGAGACGCTGGGCCAGCAACGCCACCTCCTGCTCCAGCCGCGTCTCGTCCAACCCCTCGCGCAGCTCCGCCAGGCGGGCACGCAGCCGCTCCTTCACCGCCTCCAGGACCCGTGGCATCGCCGCCCGTGCCTGTTCCACGTAACCACGCATCGCCTCCACCCGCTGACGGATCAGACCGGCGAGGCGGTCACCCTCGCGGCGACGGGCGGCGATCAGATCGTCCAGCGCCTGTTGCAGCAGGACCAGGGCCTGCTGCTGCACCGGCCCCATGTCGCGTTCCGCCTGCTCCAGCACCCCGGGCCAGCGCAGGATATCCATGGCCCGCACCGAAGAGGACCCGTGCAGCATGTGCCCCACCTCCTCCGCCGCATCGATGATCTGCCTCGCCAGGCGGGTGTTCACCTCGACCCCGGCGACGGCATCGCTGGAGGGATGGTAGCGCAGGGTGCAATCCACCTTGCCCCGGCCCAGACGCCGGGTCAGCTGCTCCCGCACCAGCGGATCCAGCGACCGCAACTCCTCCGGCAGCCGGATCATCGGCTCCAGGAAACGGTGATTGACCGAGCGGATCTCCCAGATCAGCTCACCATTTTCGTCTTCGGAGCGCGCCCTGGCGAAGGCGGTCATACTGCAGATCATGGTAAATTCCTGGTCACGGTTGCCGACATTCCCTAGAGGAAGAACCGGTATCATAATGTGCCGGCCGGAATAGTTCACCCGAATCCGTCCGGCGATCACCGGACGCGCCGTCGTTGCCCGGGCGGGGAAAGAGGGAACCAGGTCCGCCCACCACCACCGGGAGAGGGAAACTGGCTCCACCAGCGGACCGGGAGAAACGCCCGAAAGGAACCGCCACCGACCGATCATGACCCAGGCCAGCAACCACGACAAACGCAAGAACAGGGAAGGACTGCCCCCGGGAACGGTGATCGATGGCTACGCCATCATCAAGCTGATCGGCAGCGGCGGCTTCAGCCTGATCTACCTGGCCGAGGACGAAGAGACCCAGGAGCGGGTGGTGATCAAGGAGTTCCTGCCCCGCAACCTGGCCCGTCGCGTCGGCAGCTGCCGGGTGGAGATGGAGCGGCAGGCCAGCCAGGAGAACTTCAACAACGGCCGCAAGCTGTTCTACCAGGAGGCCAAGGCCCTGGCCACCCTGCGCCATCCCAACATCGTCAACGTCCGCACCTTCTTCCTGGCCAACAACACCGCCTACATGGTGATGGACTACGAACAGGGCAAGAACCTGGGCAAGTACATCAAGCACCGCAAGGGGCGGCTCAGCACCGCCTTTCTGCTCACCGTGTTCCCACCGATCCTGGACGCCCTCAGCCTGATCCACTCCACCGGCCAGCTGCACCTGGACATCAAGCCGGGCAACATCCACCTGCGTCCCGGGGGCAATCCGCTGCTGCTGGATTTCGGTGCCGTCCACCGTATCGCCACCAGCCGGCGCAGCCAGGCCTCCCAGGTGGTCACGCCCGGCTTCTCGCCGGTGGAACAGTACTACTCCTCCGGCTACGTCGGTCCCTGGAGCGACGTCTATGCCATCGGCGCCACCATGCGCGCCTGCATCGACGGCCGCCCGCCCCCCTCCGCCATCGAGCGCCATGCCAGGGAGCAGCTGAAGCCGGCGGTGAGCCAGCACAGGCGGCGCTACCCGGCCTGGCTGCTGGAGGTGATCGACTGGGCGATGGAAGTGGACCCGCTGCTGCGCCCCCAGGACGCCGGCAGCATGCTGGAGGCACTGAACAGCGAGAGCGGCCGGCCCGAGGCCCTGCTCGAACCCAGTCAGCCAAGCCGGCTGCGGCGTGCCGGAGGGCCATCGCAATGAACGGACAACTGCGCTACCAGGCGGGAAAGGCGAGCCAGCTGGGCAACCGCCGCAGCAACCAGGACCGCTGCGCCCTGATCGATTCGGACGGGGTCCTGCTGCTGGTTCTGGGTGACGGTATGGGCGGCCACCCACGTGGCGAAATGGCGGCCCAGATCCTGATCGACACCTGTCGTCTGGAACTGGAGCGGGCCAGCCGTCCGATCACCGACCCGGCTGCCTTCCTCAACGGCGCCCTGAAGGAGGCCCACGACGCCATTCGATTCTACGGCCTGCAGCACACCCCCCCGATCGATCCCCGCACCACCGCCGTGGTCGCCCTGATCCAGGAGGGGATGGTGCACTGGGTCCACGCCGGCGACAGCCGCTTCTACCTGTTTCGCAACGGCGAACTGCTCGCCCGTACCCGTGATCACTCCTACGTCGAACGGCTGCACCAGCAGGGCATCCTCAGCCGGGAGGAGCTGGAGAACCACCCGCACCGCAACTATGTCACCCGCTGCCTGGGCGGCAACGGATCGCTGCCGCAGGCGAACGCGGCGCGCCGCATCCTGGCGCCGGGGGACCGGTTGCTGCTATGCTCCGACGGCCTCTGGGGCAGCCTGGACGAGGAGCTGATGATCGACGCCCTGTTCAGCACCATGACCCCGGAGGAGGCAGCCACGGCGCTGGCGGCCGAGGCTGCCCAGACCGCCTACCCCGACAGCGACAACGTCACCCTGCTCATCCTCCGGGTCGATGCCCTGCCGGTGCCCCTGCAGGCGGCGCCGGCTACAGTGGAACGGCAACCGGACCAGGACCTGGACCGGGCCATCGCCGAACTGCAGAACGCCATCGAGAACTTCGACCCCAAACCCTGACAGGAGAAACCATGAGACCCAGCGGCCGCCGACCCGACGAGATGCGCAGTGTCCGCTTCACCCGCCACTTCACCCGCCACGCCGAGGGATCGGTGCTGGTGGAATTCGGCGACACGCGGGTCATCTGCACCGCCAGCGTGGAGGAGCGGGTACCCCGTTTCCTGGTCGGCAGGGGGAGCGGCTGGGTGACGGCCGAATACGGCATGCTGCCCCGCTCCACCGGTGAACGCATGGGACGGGAGGCGGCACGGGGAAAGCAGGGCGGACGCACCCTGGAGATCCAGCGCCTGATCGGCCGTTCCCTGCGGGCGGCGATCGACCTGGAGGCCCTGGGCGAGCGCACCATCACCCTCGATTGTGACGTGATCCAGGCCGATGGCGGTACCCGCACCGCCTCCATCTCCGGCGCCTGGGTCGCCCTCACGGACGCCGTCAACGGCCTGATCGGGCAGGGCGCCATCCCGCACAACCCGCTACACGGCCAGGTGGCGTCGGTCTCGGTCGGGATCTGCGAGGGAACGGCGGTGCTGGATCTGGACTATGCCGAGGACTCCAGCGCCGAGACCGACATGAACGTGGTGATGAACGACGCCGGAGGCTTCATCGAGATCCAGGGCACGGCCGAGGGTCACGCCTTCCGGCGCGATGAGCTGGATACCATGCTGGCCCTGGCGGAGCAGGGCATCGGCCGGATCATGCAGGCTCAGCGCGAGGCACTGAAGGGCTGACGCGCGCCTCCAGCCGGTCGAGGATGGCTACGATACGGGCGGAGAGCTCGTCGATGCGGGCGAATGCCTCCTCCGCCCCCGCATCATCACCCTGCTCCTTGCGTTCCAGCACCTCGTGGATCACCCGATGCAACTGCTCGTGGGGTTCCTCCAGCTCGCGCATCTCCGGCAGTTCGCCGAACCGCTCCATCCCCTCGCCGTAGTACCACTGGCCCAGCACACAGTGCCGGTGCGAGACCACCTGGTCCCGGGACAGGGACGAAGAGCCGTCGAGGAAACTGCGCAGGCGCGCCTTCCAGGCCAGGTGGGCGGCCCGGGCCACCTCGAAATCGAAGCCTTCGTCATCCGCCAGTTTGAACTGCTGCACCACCTTCTGCAGCCGGTTCGCCAGCTCACCCAGCTGTTCGGTGGCCTTGATCGACAACTGCGACTGCTGCACCGCCTCCTGGCTGCCCTGGTCCACCCGCTGGATGCGCTGGTTGATCTCTTCCGCCACCACGCTCTGCTGTTCCGAGGCAGTGGCAATCTGGGTATTCATCTCGTTGATGACCTGAACCGAGGCGGTGATCCCGCGTAGCGCGTCGAGGGCCTCCTCCGCCTGCTGCACGTTGCGCACCGCCTGCTCCTGCCCCGACTCCATCACCATCACCGCCTGCTGCGTACCCTGCTGCAGGCGCCCGATCATGGACTCGATCTCCACCGTCGACGCCTGGGTCCGGTTGGCCAGACTGCGCACCTCGTCGGCGACCACGGCAAAGCCCCGTCCCTGCTCCCCGGCCCGGGCCGCCTCGATGGCGGCATTCAGCGCCAGCAGGTTGGTCTGTTCGGCGATCCCCTTGATCACGTCCAGGATGGTCCCGATCCCCGCCGCCTCTTCGCCGACGCCGGAGACCACGGTGGCCGCCTCCTGCACCCGGGTGCTGAGATCGTGGATCGAGTTGCGGGTCGCCTCCACCACCTGCAGTCCTTTCTCCGCCTGGCCCCGGGCCTCGCCCGCCGCCTGTTCGGCTCCCGAGGCATGTCCCGCCACGTCACGAACAGTGGCCGCCATCTCGTGCACCGAGGTGGCCACTTGCTCCATCTCCTGGCGTTGACCGAGGAGGCGCCGGTTGATGACGGCATTGTTCTCCGTAGTCTGCGCCACCGATGAGATCACCTCGCTGGTGGCATGGGCGGTATGCCGCACCAGATCCTGGATCTTGTCCAGAAAGCGGTTGAAGCTGGCAGCGAGCTGCCCGATCTCATCCCGGTTGCGGAACTCGAGACGCCGGCTCAGGTCGCCATCGCCCTGGGCGATCTCCTCCATCGCCGCGGCCACCCGGGACAGGGGGCGGCTGATGGTGCGACCGGCCAGCCAGGAGAGCAGGATGCCCAGCAGCAGGCCGCCTCCCATCAGTCCGGAGACGATGAGCGTGGTGTGGTCGGCGTCCTCCTTCAAGCCGGCACTCACCTGCCCGATCATCTCGTTCTGCCGCTGGCCGAGGGCGGTGATCCCCTGATCGATGCGCGCCACCAGCGGGGCCGCCTCACTGCGCAGCAGCCAGGCGTCGCTGCGCCAGCGATCGCCGCCATGAATCACCTTGAGCTGCTCCAGGTTGCGGCGGTAGACAGACAGGCGTTCACCGAACTGCTCCAGGGAATCGGCCTGATCCAGGGTCAGTTCGTCCTCGTAACCGGCGATGCGCCCGATCAGCTTGCGGACCTGCTGCAGGTAGGTATCGATATCGGCCAGTGACTCCGGCGTGCGGAACGCCAGGTAACCGCGCACGCCATTCAGTACGTTGCTCCAGACATAGCGCAGCTCCTCGATCTCCAGCAACAGCTCGCGCCGTCGCTGATCCGGCTCCTCCTCCTGCTCGGCCATGATCATCTGGGAGACCAGCTGGCTCAGCTCGCGGGCGATGGGATTGACCTCGCGGTTGGCGTAGGCCATGCCGGGAAAGTTGCTTGCCAGGCCCGAGGTCGCCTTCTCCAGGCGACGGCCGATGACGGCAAGGCGGGCCAGTTCACCGCTCAGCGCCTCCGCCGTCTCGCGCGAGACCGGGTCCTCGGCCACTGCATCCAGACCCACCAGCCGCTGCAGCAGCCGGACCGACTCCTGCAGCTCCCTGCGATAGACGGCGCGATCACCCTGCTCCCGGGTGGTGGCGAAGAAACCGAGGCTGCCGACCGCCCGCTGTACGTGCAGCGCCAGTTCGTGGGAGAGGAGCACAGCCGGCTGATGCCTGTCCACCACCTCCGCCACCTGTTGCTTGATACGCGTCATGTTGAGCAGGGTGAGGCCGGAAAGCACCACCAGGATCAGCAGGACGATGCCGAATCCGGCCCAGATCCGATGGCGAATCTGCATTGATCGAATGAATACCATGAGTCCTCGTTCCCGCCGGTCGTTCACCGGCATTGCGGGTAATACACCGAAAGGGCAGCCGCCTGTCCGGCGGTCTCTGTCTTTCCATACTGTCGACGCCAGACCGGGGAACTTTACCTGCGGCGGGACACGGTGGCCGGTGGACGGAACGGCGCAAGCGACGCAGGCCGGCTAAAGTTCCGCCCCGTAACGGCCGCTCTGCTGATACACACCGGCGCGCCCCGGCAATATGAATGGACACAAAGGTATTCCGTATGAACTGGATCAGCAGCAGCCTGCGCAACAAACTCCTGGTGCTTCTTGGCATCTACACCCTGTTCGTCGTCGCCGCGGCCTTCTACGGCTACGGCAGCGCGAAACAAAACGCCACCTCCCAGCAGCAGGTGATCGAGATCGACCTGGCCAGTGAACGCATGGCCTTGGAGATGGTGGCCGGGTTCAAGAAACAGGTGCAGGAGTGGAAGAACGTCCTGCTGAGGGGATCGAAGCCGGATCAGTTGAAGAAATACTGGGGCAAGTTCGAGAAGCAGGAAGCCGGGCTGCAGCAGCAGGGCAAGGAACTGCTGGCCCTGCTCAAGGACGACGAGGCGAAGCGGCTTGTGGGCCGGTTCATCGAATCCCACAAGGCCATGGGCAAGGCCTACCGTGCCGGGCTGAAGGCGTTCACCACCGCCGGCTTCGACAGCAAGGTGGGAGACAAGGCGGTGAAGGGCATCGACCGGGAGCCGACCCGGCTGCTGGAGCAGGCGGCGGAGCGGATCTCGGAGCATGCCGCCAGCGCCATCGACGAGACGGCGGGCAGGGCACACCGGGACATGCTGATCTCCCTGACCACCATCCTGGTCGCCGCCCTGGCCGGTTTCATGCTGTTCACCTGGTTTGCCCAACGCGGCATCATCGGCCCGATGAGGGGCCTGGTCAGCGACCTGAAGCGGCTGGAGGAGGGTGACTTCTCCCGACCGATCGAGAGCGGCAACCGGGACGAGATCGGCACACTGGCGCTCCAGGCCGAGCAGGTCCGGCTTCGCCTGGGCGGGATGATCCGGCAGATCGCCGACGCCAGCCGCCAGCTCGGCGGCACGGCCGACCAGGTGGCCCAGGCGACCGACAGCACGCGCCAGGCGATGGCCGACCAGAAGAACGAGACCGGCCAGGTGGTGGTCGCCATGAACCAGATGAGCAGCACCGTGCAGGAGATCGCCCGCAACGCCGCCGGCGCCGCCGAGGCGGCTTCGGCCGCGGACCGGCAGGCCCACGAGGGCAGCGAGGTGGTACAGCAGGCGGTCTCCTCGATCTCCGATCTGGCTGACGAGATCAGCAGTACTGCGGAGGTGATCCACGCGCTGGAAGCCGACAGCGAGGCCATCGGCAACGTACTCGACGTGATCCGCGGCATCGCCGAGCAGACCAACCTGCTGGCGCTGAACGCCGCCATCGAGGCGGCCCGCGCCGGTGATCAGGGACGCGGATTCGCGGTGGTCGCGGACGAGGTTCGGGCACTGGCCCAGCGTACCCAGGAATCGACCCAGGAGATCCAGGAGATGATCGAGCGCCTGCAGGATGGCAGCCGGCGCGCCGTTTCGGCCATGAGCAAGGGACAGGAGAAAGTCGGCCTGAGCGTCGAGCAGGCCAATCAGAGCGGCAGCAGTCTGGAGCAGATCCTGGGTGCGATCCGCACCATCAACGACATGAACACCCAGATTGCCAGCGCCGCCGAGGAGCAGGGCCACGTGGCCGAGGAGATCAGCCGCAGCGTCGACGCTACCAACAATCTCTGCACCCAGACCGCGACCACCTCCGATCAGCTGGCCGCGGCCGGCCACCAGATGCAGCAGATGACCAGCGAGCTGAACGGCATGGTGGGACGTTTCCGGCTGTAGCGACTCCCCGGCCCGATGCCGGAGGCAACTGTTCATGGATGGGGTCGCAGGGACGCTTCGATCGACGCGTCATCCCGGCCAGCACCGTGGACGGGAAGAGGCCGGTCCAACAGGCTCCTAGGGAACCACCTGATCGATCAGGATCTCCACCACGCCGTCACGCCCGACCGGCACCGGTGACACCTCGCCCTTGAGATCCCCGGAGGCGGTAATGGCGTTGCCGCTGCGGGAGACCCGGGCCCCCACCAGCACCTGGTCGAAATTGGACAGTTTCATCTGTGGCATCATGGCGCTGCTGTCGTCCAGGGTCAGCTCCACCGGCAGATCCTTCACCTTCATGCGGGCGGCTGCCAATGGCATGCGCGGCCCCTTCAGCGCCTTGGCGTAGATGAACAGGCTCTCCTCCGGCTCTGCCTTTGCCGCCAGTTCCGGGGCCAGCGCGACCCGTACCCGGATGCCGGGTCCGGCCGCTGCCGCCACCTTCGCGGGTGTCGCCGCGGTGCTCTTCGGCGGCAGCCCCGCCTTCTTCCTGGCCATCGCGATGAGGGAGTCCACCCGCTGTTTCGACTCCGGGTCGTCCTGCACCATCGGCGCCAGCCGCTCCCAGTAGGTCAGTGCCAGCTCGTGATCGCCGGCCTGCTCCTCAACCATCCCCGCCAGCCACAATGCGGTGGGGTCGTCGGGCGCCACCGACACCGCCTTGCGGATCAGTTCCGCGGGCCTGCCGCTGAGATCGCCCTGCTGGCTCATCGCCTGGGCATCGGCCCAGGCCAACAGCACCACCGGTTCGTCTCCGACCATCTGCTGCAGCCGTTCGAAGGTGGCCGCCGCCTTGTCGAACTTCTTCATTGCCATGTAGGTGCGGCCGAGCAGAAACCAGCCCTCGGCGTCGTCCGGGTTGTCCTTGAGCCGGCCGACCAGGGCCGTGACCATCTGTTCCAGGGACATGGTCTGCCCCGACCCCGCCCCCTGGTGGGCCGTTGCCCGCTGGTCCGGTGGCAACGCCAGTTCCGGTGAACCGAGGCGGCTGTAGAGGCCGATGCCGATCAGCGGCACCAGCACGACGATGGCGCCGAGGCCGATCAGGGAGAGCCGGCGCTCGGCGGCTCCCTGCGCCTGGGCGGCGCTCTCCTGCTGCTCCAGATCCTGCAGCAGTGCCTGTTCCAGCTCCTCCTTGGCCTGCCGGTACTGATCCCCGGTGAGGGCGCCGCTGTCCCGCTCGCTCTCCAGCTCCGCCAGTCGTTCACGCGCGATCACCACGTTCTGCTGGTCGCGGTCCAGTTCGTCGCCGCTGCGGTTGCGCAGCAGGGCGGGGGCGAGAATGGCCACGGCGGCCAGCATCATGGCCGCGACGATTATCCAGAATAGCATCATGATTTCTTGTCGTTGAGGAGCTGGCTGGCGCGCTCGTGGTCTTCACGGGAGAGGTTGGGCGGCGCTTCGCGCCGGCGCCGGCGGATATACTGCATCAGCACCAGCACGCCGATGCCGAGGATGATGAAGGGGCCGGCCCAGAGCAGCAGGGTGGAACGCTTCAACGGTGGCCGGTAGAGCACGAAGTCGCCGTAGCGCTGCACCATGTAGTCGATCACGTCCTGCTTGCCGGCACCGCCCTTGATCATCTCGTAGGTCTGGCGGCGCAGATCCTTGGCCAGGTCGGCATTGGAGTCGGCCAGGTTCTGATTCTGGCACACCAGGCAGCGCAGTTCGTCGATCAGCTCCTTGTAGGTGGCCTCCTGCTCCGGCGAATCGAAGCTGTGCACCTCGATCCGGGCAAATGCCGACACGCTCAGCAGCAGTAGCGGCAGCAACCATCCATAACGCATCAGGATTCCCCCTTCAGTCTGCGCACCAGGGGCAGGATCTTCTCCTGCAGCGACGCCTGGGTGATCGGTCCGATGTGCTTGTAGCGGATGATCCCCTGCCTGTCGATGACGAAGGTCTCCGGTACCCCGTAGACCCCCCAGTCGATGCCGACCCGCCCCTCCCGGTCCATGGCCGATGCCAGGTAGGGGTTGCCCAGGGCCGCCAGCCAGCTGCGGGCATCGTCCGGTTCGTCCTTGTAGTTGAGTCCAACCACCGTCACCTCACCGGTCTTCGCCAGCGCATTCACCACCTTGTGCTCGGCCCGGCAGGAGACACACCAGGAGGCCCAGACGTTGAGCAGCCACACCTGCCCCTTCATGTCCCCAGGTCCGATGGTCTGGTCCGGTTGGTTCAGCCGCGGCAGGCGGAACTCCGGCGCCGGCTTGCCGATGAACGGGGACGGCACCTCCCGTGGATCCAGGGTCAATCCCACCCCCAGCAGGATCACCAGTGCGAGAAAGATCCCCAGGGGGATCAGGTAACGCGCTTTCACTTCGATCTGGCCTCGTCGTCGTATCGTTCACCACCGGGCCAGGAGGCCGGGTGAAACACCGCTTCCAATCACTCCTGCCCCATGCCGATTCGGCCCAGAGGCCGGGCCGGCCCACCGGGACCGGCACGTCCGCTCTCTTCACCCGCCATTCCGGCGCAGGCCGGAATCCAGCGGCCGCAGCCGCCCCGACCCCAGGCAGGCACCGTCCCATCATGGCGGGCAGAGCACATCACACCCGCGCCTCCGCCCCACCGGCCGCCATCCGTGCCTTGCGGGCGAGCTGAAAATAGCGCCGGTCGCTGGCCGCCAGCAGGCCGCCGAAGGCCATGAACAGGCCGCCGAGCCAGATCCAGCGCACGAACGGCTTGTGGTAGATGCGCAGGCTCCAGGCACCCTGGTCGCCAAGGGGTTCACCAAGGGCCACGAACAGGTCGCGGGTGAGCCCGGCATCGATTCCCGCCTCGGTCATCGGCTGGCCGCTGCGGTAGTTGCGCTTCTCCGGATGCAGCACCGAAACCAGCGCCCCGTCCCTGCTGACCTCCACCAGTCCGCGCGACGCGGTGTAGTTGGGTCCGGTGACCGGGGTCACGCCCTTGAACAGGAAGTCGTAACCACCCAGATTGTAACTCTGTCCCACCTCCAGCCGGATATCCTCCTCGGTGCTGTAGATCGAGGTGAGGGTGATACCGGTGATGAAGATGCCCACACCCAGGTGGGCCAGCACCATGCCCCAGCCGCCCCGTGGCGTGGTGGTCAGGGCCTGCCACAGGCTGCGCCGTCCCCTGGCCCGCTCCAGCAGCCAGAGACCGGTGGTCAGGGCCACCCAGATCGCCAGCGACAGACCCAGTGCGGCACTCCAGTGGAAGGCCGGGGCCAACACCATCGGCAGGCCGACACCGGCGACGACGCTGATGACGAAGGGGAGCCACAGCCGCCGCAGCAGCCGCTTCGGATCGTCCTGCTTCCAGCGCATCAGGGCGCCGATCCCCATCAGGAACGCGAGCGGCACCGTCAGGGGGATGAAGACGCTGTTGAAGTAGGGCGGCCCCACCGAGATCTTGCCCACGCCGAGGGCATCCAGGATCAGCGGGTAGAGGGTGCCCAGCAGCACGCTCGCCGCCGTCACCACCAGCACCACGTTGTTCAGCAGCAGGGCCGTCTCCCGCGACACCAGGGCGAAGCTGACGGTACTGCGCACCTGCGAGGCACGCCAGGAGTAGAGCAGCAGCGATCCACCGATCACCACGCCGAGGAAGACCAGGATGAAGATGCCGCGCTCCGGGTCGGCGGCAAAGGCGTGCACCGAGGTGAGGACGCCGGAGCGCACCAGGAAGGTCCCCAGCAGGCTGAGGGAGAAGGCGAAGATCGCCAGCAGCACGGTCCAGGCCTTGAACGCCCCCCGCTTTTCGGTCACCGCCAGGGAGTGGATCAGGGCGGTGCCGACCAGCCAGGGCATGAAGGAGGCGTTCTCCACCGGATCCCAGAACCACCAGCCACCCCAGCCCAGCTCGTAGTAGGCCCACCAGCTGCCGAGGGTGATGCCGAGGGTCAGGAACACCCAGGCGATATTGGTCCAGGGCCGCGACCAGCGGGCCCAGGCGGCATCCAGCCGGCCACCCAGCATGGCGGCGATGGCGAAGGCGAAGGCGACGGAGAAGCCCACATATCCCATGTAGAGCATGGGCGGATGGATCGCCAGCCCCGGGTCCTGCAGCAGCGGATTCAGGTCACGCCCTTCCAGGGGCGGATTGAACAGGCGGTCGAACGGATTGGAGGTGAGCAGCATGAACAGGATGAAGCCGCTGCTCACCATGCCCATCACCCCCACCACCCGGGCCAGCATCAGCCGCGGCACGCTGCGGCTGAACAGGGCCACCGCGGCGCTCCAGGCCGACAGGATCAGGGCCCACAGCAGCAGCGAACCCTCGTGGGCACCCCAAACCCCGGAGATCAGGTAGAGGGTCGGCAGCTGGGTATTGGAGTTGGTGGCGACGTAACGGACCGAGAAGTCGTTGGTCAGGAAGGAATAGGTGAGGCTGCCGTAGGCGATCAGCATGAACAGCAGCTGGGCCCAGACCGTGGGCCGGGCCAGGGCGATCCAGGGCTGGATCCCCCGGTGGGCACCGACGATGGGGAAGAAGGACTGGGCCAGTGCCATGGCCAGCGCCAGGATCAGGGCCATCTGGCCGATCTCGGGGATCACAGCTTCTGCATCCCGGCCACACCCTCTTCATGGCCCTTCTTCAGCGCATCCGCCACCTCCGGCGGCATGTAGTTCTCATCGTGCTTGGCCAGCACCTCGTCGGCCACGAACACCCCGTCCGGGCCCAGCCGGCCCTGGGCGATCACCCCCTGCCCCTCCTGGAACAGGTCGGGCAGGATGCCAGTGTACTCCACCTTCACCTTGTTGGCGTTGTCGGTGACCACGAAGCGCACCGTCATCTCCCGGCCGCGCTGCAGGCTGCCGCTCTCGACCAGCCCGCCGAGGCGGAACACATGGTCCGCGGGCGCCTTGTTCTGGGCCACCTCGGTGGGGGAGAAGAAATAGGAGAGGTTGCTGTCCAGGGCGTTGAGGACCAGCCAGGTGGCCACGCCAAGCCCCACCAGCCCGGCCAGCAGAAATCCCAGTCGCTTGTGTCGCGCTTTCATCGTTTCACCTCGGTCTCCAGTCGGATCATGCGGCGGATACGCTGCAGGATCGCCTGGTGGCGCCGCCGTACCAGGATCGGCTCCACCGCCATCAGCAGGAAGGTGGCCCCGAAGGACCCCCAGACGTAGAGGGCATAGCCCCCCATCTCGAAGAACTCGCCCAGGCTGCCGGCGTTCATCGCGCACCCCCCACCAGTTCCCGGACCCAGGTGGTCTCCTTCTCCCGCTCCAGGATGATGGCCCGCACCCGGGCCAGGCTCACCGCAATGGCGTAGGCCCAGAAGGCGAACACCATGATCAGCATGGTGACCAGCATCACCTGCCCCATGCTCGACCCCTTGGTGATGGTGACCGAGGCCCCCTGGTGGAGCGTGTTCCACCATTTCACCGAGAAGTAGATGATGGGGATGTTGACCACCCCCACCAGCGCCAGGATGGCACCCGCCCGGTCGGCCCGGCGCGGGTCGTCGATGGCACCCTGCAGGGCGATGAAGCCGATGTAGAGGAACAGCAGGATCAGCTCCGACGTGAGACGGGCGTCCCAGACCCACCAGGTACCCCACATGGGCTTGCCCCAGAAGGCCCCGGTCCAGAGGGCGAGGAAGGCGAACAGGGCGCCGGTCGGCGCCAGCGCCTGGGCCATCATGGAGGAGAGACGGGTGTTGAACACCAGCCCGATACCGGACCAGGCCGCCATCACCACATAGATGAACATGGACATCCAGGAGGCCGGCACATGAACGAAGATGATGCGGTAGCCCTCGCCCTGCTTGTAGTCGGTGGGGGCGACGAAGAAGCTCATGTATAGGCCGATGGCCAGCAGAACCACCGCGACGACGGCGGACCAGGTGACAATCCTGCCGGCCAGGGGGTAGAAGGTGGCGGGCGAGGAGAACTTGAACCAGTTGATCAGCCGCGTGCTCATGTCAGACCGTGGTAGCTGCGACCGCCGGGGCGGCCGCGAAGATGATTGCGGAGCATCGCAGGGTACACTGCAATCAGTATTTATCAACCCCGCCGGATGCGCGACGGCCGCCCCCCCATTGCTCACACTGCCGCCCTCCCGGTTCGAACGGTCCCGGATTGGAGTCCGATTCGGCCGGTTGGTTCCCTCCCTTGTCCCTCCGCTTTGCCGGGAATCGGACCGCTGTCACACCCCGCGGCTCACTCGGCAGAGACCCGCAGCGCCGCCGCCGTGGCGAGCGGGGCGAACAGGGCCGCCAGCACCAGGATCGCCCCCAGCAGGGAGAGGTGCCCCTGCTCGCCCAGGCCGGAGACGTTGGCCTCCACCGCGCCGGCACCGAAGATCAGTACCGGAATGCACAGTGGCAGCACCAGCAGGGAGACCAGCACGCCGCCACCGCGCAGGCCCAGGGTGAGGGCGGCACCGATGGCACCGATCAGGCTCAGGGCGGGGGTGCCCAGCAGCAGCGAGACCACCAGCACCTGCAGTGCCTGCGCCGACAGGTCGTACTGCAGACCGAGCAGCGGCGCG
This sequence comes from Sedimenticola thiotaurini, assembly GCA_011051715.1. GTDB lineage: Bacteria > Pseudomonadota > Gammaproteobacteria > Chromatiales > Chromatiaceae > HyVt-443. The sequence goes on from DRKP01000072.1 coordinate 26,651, forward strand.
ATCAGCACCAGCGGCAGGCCGGTCACCAGCCAGTGGGCGGCCACCTTCGCCAGCACCAGCACGAACAGGGGCTGGGGGGCCAGCAGCATCTGCTCCAGGGTGCCGTCGTCGTGGTCGGCGGCGAACAGCCGCTCCAGCGCCAGCATGGAGGCGAGCAGTGCCGCCACCCACACCACACCGGGCGCGATCAGCCGCAGGGTGTTCATCTCCGGCCCGATGCCGAGGGGGAACAGGCTCACCACGATGACGAAGAAGAACAGGGTGGAGAAAACATCCGAGCGCCGGCGCATGGCCAGCACCAGATCGCGCCGTACCAGGGTGAGGAAGGCGTCAAACATCACCGTCCTCCTTCCAGCCGAGGCGAAGCTGTTTCACCTCGCCCCGGGTCAGCCGCACCTCCTGGTGGGTGGTGAGGATCACCATCCCGCCCCGGTCCAGGTGTCCCTGGATCACCGTCTGCAGGAACTCCACCGCCGCCACGTCCAGGGCGGTGAAGGGCTCGTCCAGGATCCACAGGGGGGCCGGATCGACCAGCAGGCGGGCCAGGGTGACGCGCCGCTTCTGCCCCTGGGAGAGCACCCGGCAGGGGAGGTCCTCGTGGCCCCGCAGCCCCATCCGCTCAAGTGCCTCCCAGGCCTGCTCCCCGGTCAGCGGGATCCCCCCCAGGCGACAGCTGATACGCAGATTCTCCACCCCGTTGAGATCCGCCTTGATGCCGTTCCTGTGGCCGATGTAGAGGAGTTCACGGTGGAACTCGTCACCCAGGCGCCGGGACTCCTCACCGTTCCAGCGGATCTCCCCCTCCTGCGGCCGGATCAGGCCACAGATGGCGCGCATCAGGGTGGTCTTGCCGCTGCCGTTGTGGCCGTGCAGATGCAGCAGCTCCCCCGGCGCGAGAACGAAGGAGACCCCGGAGAACAACCGGCGGTCACCCCGTACGCACTCAAGATCCACGACTTCGAGCATCTGGGCTCCAGTGAAGGAAGGCTTGGCGAAGGAGCGGATTGTACAATAGATTCGGGATGGGGGCGGGGGACGGCTGGAGGGCTGAGTCAAAGACAGGGCCGAGGAAAGACAGGGCCGAGGAAACACAGGGCTGAGGGCCGAGGAAAAGCGGCGCCGGGGCAATGACTGACTGGGACGGGGACCTGGAAAAGAGAGGGTCGAACCAGGAACCCGCAGCAGTCGGGCATGGAAATTGGAATCAGTCCAACCACTCCTCACTCCTCACTCCTCACTCCTCACTCCTCACTCCTCACTCCTCACTCCTCACTCCTCACTCCTCGGCCCTCGGC
>DRKP01000073.1 GCA_011051715.1 Sedimenticola thiotaurini
AAGGCGCGGGGCGTTGCCGCGGCCGCTCCCCGGCCGGAGGATCATCCCGGAATCATTTACGGCAGGCCGGAATCATTTACGGCAGGCACCGTTCCTGCAACCATGGCCATCAGGCAAGCTCTCCCCGGCAGCCGCGTGCCGACCAGAAGCATCCAGGGTATTCTTCCGCCACCCACATCAATCTGCGTCCATTCGCGGCAGCGCCCCCCCTGCCCGACCACCGGTACACATCCCCATGAATCCCGACAACTTCCCCCCTGTCCACGATGACGGCGAACTGGAACGGCTGATCGGCTCCGAAACGGCGCTGGCGGTATGGTTCAGCGGCCCCGACTGCCGTGTCTGCCAGGACCTGCGGCCAAAGGTGGCGGCGTTGCTTGAACGGCGCTTCCCGCGCATCCGCCGGGTTGGCGTCGACTGTGCCGCCCGGCCGGAAACGGCGGCGCAACACCAGGTCTTCACCATCCCGGTACTGCTGGTCTTCCTCGACCACAGGGAGACCCTGCGGCTGGTGCGCAGCTTCTCCCCAGGCCAGATCGAGCAGGGATTGGAGCGCCCCTACCGGCTGCTGTTCGACTGACGCCGCCGGCCGGCGCCATGAATCCCACAGGCGATCCCTCTATAATGCGCCCCAGTCCACACCCTCACCGCAGCGGATTCCCATGCCCTACTACGTCGACAACCATTTCATCCCCCTGACCCGCAGCCGGCCCAACCGGAAGCTGGTGGACCTGCCAGCCCTGGGGCTGGACGAAGAGGCCATCAGCCGCGACTTCCGGCACTACTTCGCCCATACCCTGGGCCGGGACGGCAACTGCCGCTCCACCCACTACCCCTACAAGGCCCTGGCCGTCACCGTGCGGGACCGGCTGATGGAGCGCTGGAAACGGACCCAGGAGGCCTACGACGCCAGCAGCTGCAAGCGCACCTACTACCTCTCGCTGGAGTTCCTGATGGGCCGCTCCCTGGGCAATGCCATGCTCAACCTGGGCATCACCGACGCCGCCGAACGCGGACTCTACGACCTGGGCCTGGTGCTGGAGGAGATCGCCGAGGCGGAGCCGGACGCCGGCCTCGGCAACGGCGGCCTCGGACGCCTGGCCGCCTGCTTCCTGGACAGCTGCGCCACCCTGCAGTACCCGGTGAAGGGCTACGGCATCCGTTACGAGTATGGCATGTTCCGCCAGCACATCGAGAACGGCTACCAGGTGGAGGAACCGGACCACTGGCTGCGCGACGGCAATCCCTGGGAGATGGAGCGGCCGGAGTACAAGCAGCGGGTCGCCTTCGGCGGCCGTACCGAGTTCTACCATGACGAACAGGGCGCCCTGCGCGCCCGCTGGGTCGACACCCACGACGTGTTGGCGGTGCCCTACGACATTCCGGTCCCCGGCTACCGCAACGGTACCGTGAACACCCTGCGCCTGTGGCAGTCGGCCGCCACCGAGGAGTTCGACCTGGACGAATTCAACGCCGGCAGCTACACCGAGTCGGTGGAGGCGAAGAACCACGCCGAGAACATCACCATGGTGCTGTATCCCAACGACAGCAGCGAGAACGGCAAGGAGCTGCGACTGAAGCAGCAGTACTTCCTCGCCAGCGCCAGCATGAAGGACGTGATGCGGGAGTGGAAGCGGCTGCACGGCGACGACCTCTCCCGCTTCGGCGAGCTGAACTGCTTCCAGCTCAACGACACCCATCCCACCATCGCCGTGGCCGAGCTGATGCGGCTGCTGGTGGACGAGGAGCGGCTGGGCTGGGAATCGGCCTGGGAGATCACCTGCCGCACCATGGCCTACACCAACCACACCCTGCTGCCGGAGGCACTGGAGCGCTGGCCGGTGCGGCTGTTCCAGTCCCTGCTGCCGCGGCTGCTGGACATCATCTACGAGATCAACGCCCGCCACCTGGCCGAGGTCGCCAGCCGCTGGCCGGGCGACACCGGCCGCCTGCAGCGGATGTCGATCATCGAGGACGGCCCCGAACCCCAGGTGCGCATGGCCTACCTGGCGATCGTCGGCAGCTTCTCGGTCAACGGCGTGGCCGAACTCCACTCCCGGCTGCTGGCCCAGGGGCTGTTCCGGGACTTCCACGAACTGTGGCCGGAGAAGTTCAACAACAAGACCAACGGCGTCACCCAGCGCCGCTGGCTGGCCTACTGCAACCCGGGTCTGCGCCAGCTGATCAGCGACAGGATCGGCGACGAGTGGATCAGTGACCTGGCCCGCATCCGCGATATCGCCCCGTTCGCGCAGGAGCCGGAGTTCCGCCGCCAATGGCACCGGGTGAAGCAGGAGAACAAGGAGCGCCTGGCCGCACTGGTGGAGCGGGAGTGCGGTGTGCGCTTCGACCCCCAGGCCCTGTTCGACGTGCAGGTGAAGCGGATCCACGAATACAAGCGCCAGCTGCTCAACATCCTGCACGTGATCCATCTCTACAACCGCATCAAGGCCGGCGACACCGCCGACTGGACACCTCGCTGCGTGCTGATCGGCGGCAAGGCCGCCCCCGGCTACGCCCGCGCCAAGCAGATCATCAAGCTGATCAACAACGTGGCCCGGGTGATCAACCGGGATCGCCAGGCGGGTGAACTGCTGAAGGTCGCCTTCCTGCCCAACTACCGCGTCACCGCCATGGAGCTGATCGCCCCCGGAACCGACCTGTCGGAACAGATCTCCACCGCCGGCAAGGAGGCCTCGGGCACCGGCAACATGAAGTTCATGATGAACGGTGCCCTGACCATCGGCACCCTGGACGGCGCCAACATCGAGATCCGCGAGGAGGTGGGCGACGACCACTTCTTCCTGTTCGGCCTCACCGAGGCCGAGGTGATGGAGCAGCGCCGCCACTACCGCCCGGACCTGATCATCGCCCGCGATCCCAACCTGGCGCGGGTGATGGAGCTGCTGGAGCGGGGCCACTTCAGCCAGTTCGAGCCCGGCATCTTCGACCCCCTCATCGACGCCATCCGCAGCCCCGCCGACCCCTGGATGCTGGCCGCCGACTTCGCCTCCTACGTCGAGGCCCAGGAACGTGCCGCCGCCGCCTACCGCGACCGCGAGGGCTGGGTCACCAGCTCCATCCTCAACACCGCCTGCAGCGGCAAGTTCTCCACCGACCGCACCATGCAGGAGTACAACCGGGACATCTGGCGCATGGAGCCGGTGCCCGCCCTGCCGGTATGACGGTCCGGTGAACGAGCGCATCGACTGCTGGATCTTCCGCTCCGGCCGCCACCGGGAGATGTATCTCTACCTGGACCGGGAGGACGGCTTCGACCGCCTGCCGGAGGCGCTGCGGGAGCACTTCGGCCCGCCCACCCTGGTGATGCAGCTGCCGCTGGACCGCAACCGCCGCCTGGCGCGGGAGGACGTGGCGCAGGTGATGGCCAACCTGCGCGACCAGGGCTACCACCTGCAGCTGCCGCCGGAGATCCGGCCCGGGCTGCGGGACGGGGCGGACGGGCTCTGACCGGACCGGGCCGATGCGCGAGATCATCCTGCTCAACATCACCGGCCGCGACCACCCCGGTCTCACCGCCGCCCTGGCCGACGTGCTGGCGGACCACGGCATCAACATCCTGGATATCGGCCAGGCGGTGATCCACGACCACCTGTCGCTCGGCATGCTGCTGGAGGTGCCGCCCGAGGCCCAGTCCGGGCCGGTGATCAAGGAGCTGCTGTTCCAGGCCCACCAGCTCGGCCTCAACATCGACTTCACCCCGATCGACGAGGAGCAGTACGAGGAGTGGGTGGGGCTGCAGGGCAAACCGCGCTACATCGTCACCCTGCTGGGGCGCAAGCTGACCGCCCGCAACATCGCCCAGGTGGCGCGGGTGGCCTCCCGGCACGGCCTCAACATCGATGGCATCACCCGCCTGTCGGGCCGCTTCTCCCTGCGCCGGGACGACCCCCACCGGCGCGCCTGCGTCGAATTCTCGGTACGCGGCGAACCGGCCCGTGAGGGTGCCCTGCGCCAGGAACTGCTGGAGATCAGCGGCACCGAGGAGGTCGACGTGGCGTTCCAGGCCGACGACCTCTACCGCCGCAACCGGCGCCTGATCGTGTTCGACATGGACTCAACCCTGATCCAGGTGGAGGTAATCGACGAACTGGCCCGGGCCGCCGGCGTCGGTGACCGGGTGGCCGCCATCACCGAAGCGGCGATGCGCGGGGAGATCGACTTCAAGGAGAGCTTCCGCCGCCGCATGGCGCTGCTGAAGGGGCTGGATGCGGGGGTGCTGGAACGGATCGCCGCCGACCTGCCGATCACCGAGGGGGCGGAGCGGCTGATCTCCAGCCTGAAGAGGCTCGGTTACCGGATCGGCATCCTCTCCGGCGGCTTCACCTACTTCGCCCGTCACCTGCAGCAGCGGCTCGGGGTGGACTGCATATCCGCCAACGAGCTGGAGATCGAGAACGGGGTGCTCACCGGCCGGGTCAGCGGCGAGATCGTGGACGGTGCCCGCAAGGCGGAGCTGCTGCAGCAGATGGCGCGGGAGATGGGCATCGGCCTGCAGCAGGTGATCGCCGTCGGCGACGGCGCCAACGACCTGCCGATGCTCGGCCTGGCCGGCCTCGGCGTCGCCTTCCACGCCAAACCGGTGGTGCGCGACAACGCCCGCCACGCCATCTCCACCCTGGGGCTGGACGGCATCCTCTACCTGCTCGGGGTGCGGGATCGGGAGTTGGTGGAGTAAGGAGTAAGGAGTAAGGAGTAAGGAGTAAGGAGTAAGGAGTGAGGAGTGAGGAGTGAGGAGTGAGGAGTGAGGAGTGAGGGGTGTCGCTCCGGTCGTCCGATCGGGGCCGGGCCGCATGAAAACGGGGAACCTCCACTCCCGGGACGTCAGAACCCTCGCGCCTCCCTGATCTGCTCATAGGCCTTGCGGATCTCGCCGGTCTTCTCCGCCGCCAGCTTCATCATCTCCTCCGGCAGCCCCTTGGCCACCAGCTTGTCCGGGTGGTGCTGGCTCATCAGCCGCCGGTAGGCCTTCTTCACCTCGGCGTCGGTCGCCTCCGGCGTCACGCCGAGCATGGCGTAGGCATCGTCCAGCGAGGGGCGCCGGCGCGCCTTGCCCGCACCCCGGGCGCCGGCGCCGGCGGCAAAGCCGTGTTGCGCCGCCACCATCCGCTGCAGCTGGCGGAACAGGAACTCGGGGATGCCCAGGCGGCGGCAGATGTGCAGCAGCAGCTGCTCTTCCGCCGTGTCCAGCCGGCCGTCGGCGTAGGCCGCCTGCAGCTGGATCTCGATGAACATCTGGATCAGGGTGCTGCGGCGACGGCACTCGCGGCGGAACTGGTCCAGCACCTCGTCCAGCGGGAAGTGGGGCTGCTTGCCCTGGTTGAACAGGTCGATGGCGGCCTTGCGCATCTCCGAATCGAGATCCATGCGCTCCATCACCAGCTTCGCCAGCGCGATCTCGTCCTTCGATACCCGGCCATCGGCCTTGGCCAGATGCCCCATGATAGAGAAGGTGGCGGTGAAGAAGGCGGTCTGGACCCGCTCCTGATCGCCGGGGCCCAGGTGCTCCTCCTGCTCCAGCCCCCTCAGCCCCTTGTCCAGGTTGTGGCCCAGCACCGCCCCGAGCAGGGCCCCGAGGGGACCGCCCAGCATGAATCCGAAGGCGCCACCCGCCAGTTTTCCCCACCAGCTCACGTCTCTCTGCTCCTGTCGTCCCCGCGGCCGGGCGCCGCTCCGCCGGGGCGGCGCCCGTCATGGCCCCGCCCGTCACTTGCCATGCAGGTAGAGTCTATCACTGAAACTGCCCACCCAGTGCGGCCGGTAGAGTACCAGGATGGTGGCGATCCAGCCGTTGAGGATCGCCTCCGGCAGGAACATCAGCGGGAAGAAGGGAATGAAGGTCTCTTCCAGCTCCAGCATGCTGAAGGCGCCGCTCATCACCAGCAGGCCGGTGGCCAGGTAACCGCTCACCAAGGCGACGAAACCGGCGGTGAGAAAACCGTTGACCAGCACATAGATGAAGAAGTTCTTCGGCAGCAGGGAGCGCACCAGCACCAGGATCACCTGGGTCAGGGTGATCGGCAGAAGGCCCAGGGTGATGGCGTTGACCACGAACCCGTTCCAGCCGTGGCCCAGGTTGAAGGTGACGGCGGCCAGGGCGATGCTGCTGCCGATCAGCGCGAACGACCAGCCGAACATCAGGGTGAAGACGGTGACACCGAGCAGGTGGAAGCTCCAGGCCGGGTCCACCTGGGCACGCACGTGCCACAGCAGGATCAGCGCGACGCAGCCGCCGAGGAAGACGTGCAGCTGCTCGCTGTCGGCCAGGCGCCGCCACGGCGCCATGCGCAACGCCGCCACCATGGCGAGCAGGTAGAGGATCCCGGTCCAGACCAGGAAGGTGCCGGTGAAGATGTCGCCGGAGAGCTCCACGAATCGGTTTCCCTCGCTCGGGTCGCGCGATCTGTGGAGATCGCAGCGACCATCTGAACCATCTATACTCGGTACTGCCGTCGGGCGAACGCCTGCGACCCCCAGGAGAATCCGGCACTACAGGAACCCCAAACGATGGAATACCGCCAACTCGGCACCACCGACATCCGGGTGAGCGCCCTCTGTCTCGGCACCATGACCTTCGGCCAGCAGAACAGCGAAGCGGAGGCCCATGCCCAGCTCGACCGGGCAGTGGACGCCGGCATCAACCTGATCGATACCGCCGAGATGTATCCGGTGCCGCCGAAGGCTGAGACCCAGGGCCGTACCGAGGCCTACATCGGGTCCTGGCTGGCCGCCCGCGGCTGCCGCCAGCGTGTGCTGCTGGCCACCAAGGTGGCCGGACCGGCGGACTGGCTGCCCTACCTGCGCGACGGTCACACCCACCTCGACCGGCGCAACATCGAGGCCGCGGTGGAGGCGAGTCTGCGGCGCCTGCAGACCGATGTCATTGACATCTATCAGCTTCACTGGCCCGACCGCAGGACCAACATGTTCGGCCAGCTGGGCTATCAGCCGGCGGAGGACACCGACGCCGTTCCCATCGACGAGACCCTGCGCGCCCTGGAAGAGCTGATCCGCGCCGGCAAGGTCCGCCACATCGGGGTCTCCAACGAAACACCCTGGGGGCTCTCCCAGTATATCAGGCACGCCCTGTGCGACGGACTGCCACGGGTGGTGAGCATCCAGAATCCCTACAACCTGCTCAACCGCACCTTCGAGATCGGCCTGGCCGAGTTCTCCCACCGCGACCGGGTGGGTCTGCTGGCCTATTCGCCAATGGCGTTCGGGGTGCTCTCCGGCAAGTACCTCAACGGGGCCCGTCCCGCCAATGCCCGGGTCACCCTGTTCGAGCGCTTCTCGCGCTACTCCAATCCGGAGGCGGAACGGGCCACCGCCGACTACGTGGCCCTGGCCCGGCAGCACAGCCTGGACCCGGCGCAGATGGCGCTGGCCTTCGTCACCAGCCGCCCCTTCGTCACCAGCACCATCATCGGCGCCACCACCCTGGAGCAGCTGGAGTCGGACCTGGGCAGCATCGAACTGAAGCTCTCCCCGGAGGTACTGGAGGGGATCGAGACCATCCACCGGCGGCAGCCGAACCCGGCACCGTGACGGGAGCGGAACGGTGAAGGAGTCTCCAGACCTGGCCCGGCAACTGCGCGAGGCGGCGGTCGAGTACATCGGTTTCTGGCCCCGGGTCGGCGCCACCCTGATCGACACCCTGCTGCTCATGCTGCTGACCGCGCCGCTGCTCTACGCCCTCTATGGCGAGGCCTACTTCAGCGACAGCGATACCCTGTACTGGGGCACGGGCGATCTGCTGCTCAACTACCTGCTGCCGGCGGCGTTGGTGCTCCTGTTCTGGAACTACCGCTCCGCCACCCCGGGCAAGATGGCGATCCGGGCCCGGATCGTCGATGCCCGCAGCCTCGGCCGGCCGACCACCGGCCAGCTGATCATCCGCTACCTGGGCTATTTCGTCGCCACCATTCCCCTTGGCCTGGGCCTGCTCTGGGTCGCCTTCGACCGGCGCAAGCAGGGCTGGCACGACAAGCTGGCGAAGACGGTGGTGGTGCGGCGCTTCTACGACGGCTGATCCGGCAGCAGCCAGATCACGCCGTCGCGGATCGCCGTCGGCACCCGCTGCAGGCGGTCGCCGGCGCAGGGGCCATGGACACAGAGACCGCTGTCGATGACGAAGCGGGCGCCGTGGATGGCGCACTGCACCAGGCTGCCGCTGGTATCGAGGAACTGGTCCGGGTTCCAGTCCAGGGGGGCGCCGGTATGGGGGCAGCTGTTGACGTAGGCGAACACCCGGTCGCCCTGGCGCACCAGAAAGCCATCCAGCATCCCGCCCTGGAACCAGACCTTGAAGCCGCGGGACTCCCCGTCCGCCACCTCGGCCAGCCGCATCAGCGGTTTTCCCTCAGCCATCCTCCCACCCCCCGTCCACGGTATCGCTGCCCTCCCCGCCCAGGCCGCCGAGACCGCTCCGGCCGCACTTTCTTCCGGCCAGCCGGCAGGCGAACGCCAGCGCCCCGGACGGCGCCGCGCCAGCGGCCAGCCGGTCGATGAACCCCGCATTGAAGACATCGCCGGCCCCCAGGGTGTCGACCACCTGCGCCGGGGGAACGGCGGGACTGTGCCTCACCTCTCCCTCCCGGTCCAGGACCCATCCCCCCTCGTCACCCCAGGCACAGGCCGCCACGGCACCCGCCCTCAACCCCAGCGCCTCCAGGAACGGGGCCGCGGCATCGAAACCGGTGGCGCGGGCGTAGTGACGGGAGAACAGCAGCAGATCCGGACGCCCGAACAGGGATTCGATGCCGGGCCGCGGCTTCTCCACCTCCAGGGAGCAGGGGAGCCCCGGCGGCAGTCGCGCCAGCATCCGCTCCAGATCCGGCACATTGCGGCCCTCGAAATGGACCCAGTCGAAGGGGGCGGTCGCTATCCGGGCGAAATCGCCGGCGGTGAACTCGGGCAGATCTCGGAAGTGGATGATGGTACGGCTGCCGCCGGCCCGGCTCAGGGTGATGCAGGAGACGGGTGCCCGCCCGCCATCACAGCGGCGGGCCCATTCCGTCGCCACCCCCTGACGCCGCAACTGTTCACCGATCCAGTCGCCATCGCGGTCGGCGGCCAGGGTGCCGGCCCAGCTCACCCGGTGCCCCAGCTGCGCCAGCACCACCGCGGTGTTGGCGGCGTTGCCGCCGAGGCGCTCCTGGCGCCAGTCGGCGCGCACCTCCTCGTCCTCCGCCGGATAGCGTGGCACCCGGCTGACGATGTCCAGGGTGGCGGTGCCGACGACGAGTATCTGCATGGGGGGATTTTACACCGGGTGAGGAATGAGGAGTGAGGAGTGAGGGGTGAGGAGTGAGGGGTGAGGGGTGCAGGCCGGGCGGGGGCCCGGCCTGGGCTCACTTCGTGCGCAGGTCGCGGGCGACCCGGAAGCCGAGCATCGGCAGTCGCGCCCGCTGGCCGAAGTGGGAGCGGTAGGTGGTGCGCAGGGTGGCCGCCGGCTTGCTGTAGGCGCCGCCCCGTACCGTACGCTCGCTGCAGCCGGCCTCGACCCAGGCGGAGCCGTCGGTCGGGGCGCCGGAGTAGCTGGGATGATAGCAGTCCTCCACCCACTCCATGACGTTGCCGGCGGTGTTCACCAGGCCGAAGGGGTTGGCCGGGAAGCTTCCCACCGGCGCGGTGCTGCGGCCATCCCAGCGGGAGCCGCAGTTGAAGCAGTTGGCGCGCCCCTCGCCCGCCTCGTAGCCCCACCAGTAATAGCCTTCACTGCCGGCCGCGGCGGCGTACTCCCATTCCGCCTCGGTGGGCAGGCGGTAGCGCTGGCCGGTCCGGCGCGACAGCCAGCGGGCGTAGGCGCGGGCGTCCTCCCAGGTGACGTTGATCACCGGGCGGTTGCCCCGGCCCCAACCCTGGTCGTCCGGCAGCCGCCGGCCGGTATCACGGGCGAACGCGTCGTATTCGTCGAAGGTCACCTCGGTACGGCCGATGGCGAAGTCCTTCACCGTCACCTCGTGAGCGGGGCGCTCCTCCACCGCCAGGGGATCCCGTTCGCTGCCCATGGTGCGGGTACCGCCGCTGATCGGCATCATCACCGGGCCGCGCAGGCCGTTGTTCAGCCGGTCCCGGATCGGTTCACCGGCCTCCACCACCGCCGTCGCAGCGGGTTTTTCCTTCTGCGCCGCTCCGCTCTCCGCCGGTGCCGTCCCGGCGGCCGGACGCTCCACCGCCGGCTCCGCTGCCGCCGTGGCGTCGCTGGCCGCCGCCTCCACATCGACCCGACCGTCACCGGCCGTCGCGCCGGCATCCCCGGCCCCGGCGGCATCGTCCGAAACCACGGCCGGAGCCGGCCGCCCCTGCAGCAGGGTGCCGATCAGCTCACCACCACCGGCGGCGATCGACAGGCCCTCGGCAACGGCGAAGGCGATGACGGCGCCGAGCAGGGCATGGAACAGACCACGGCCGCGGCCCCTGGCCACTGCCACCGGAGCGGACGCTGCATCGGCAGGCGTTCCGTCCAGCAGCTGGCGGGCACGGGACTCGCCCATCTCCTGCTGCATCTGCTGCAGGCTCTCCTCCAGCTGGCGCCGCGCCTCGATCTCCTCCCGGCGTTTGAACTCAGCCTCTTCCGCCTCCACCGTTGCGATCTCCAGCGCCTCCTTCAGCCGGCTGATCTCACCCTTGCCGAGTTCCACCTCTTCCAGCAGCCGATGCTGATCGGTATGGGCCTCCTGGACCTCCGCCTGCTGCTGCTCCAGCCGCCGGGAGAGGCCTTCGATCTCCTTTTTCAGCGCCTCGTTCTCGGAGGCGTCGGCGGATTCGGACAGCCGCTTCTGTTCCAGTTCGGCCCGCATCGCCTCGAGCTCGCCGCGCATGCCGGCCAGGTCGGCTTCGGCCTGTTCCCGGACCAGCTCCAGCTCGGTACGCAGGGCCTCGGACGAGCCCTCCAGGTCCGCCTCCCGGGCAGCCTGGATCTGGTGCACGTACTGCTCCATGGCCGCCCGCAGAGTCTCCACCTCGGCGCGCAGGCGCTCCACCTCCTGCTCGGCCGCCTGCTTGTCGTAGAGCAGCTGCTCATCCGCCTCCGGCGCCGCACCGCCGGTGGGAGACCGCGCCTCCAGTTCCCTGACCCTGGCGGCCATCTCCTCGTAGGAACGCTCCGACTCCTCGAGGGCATCGGTAAGGGTCTGGATCTCCGCCTGCAGCCCCTTCACCTCGCCGCCGGCCGCCTCTTCCCCGCTGCCGGCCGACTGCAGCTCCTGCAACCTCGTCTCGGCCTCCTCCCTGGCCTGACGCGCCTCCTTCAGCTCCTCCCGCAGCTGTTCCAGGTCACTGGAGCCCTCCCCCTCCCGGCGGGACAGGGCCTGGCGTGCCTCGGCCAGTGCCTGCAGCTGCTGACCCAGTTCCACGTCACGCTCGCGCAGCACCTGTTTCAGGGTCTGCAGCTCCTCCTCCAGCCGGCCCTTCTGCAGCTCCAGCTCGATCAGGGTGTGGCCGGTCTCCTCGACCTGCTCCTTCTGCCGCGCCAGCTCCTGCTGCAGATGTTCCACCAGCTGCTGCTGACCGGAGCGGGCATCGTCGTTGCCGTCCTGGACCTCGGCCAGCCGCTGCTCCAGCGATGCCGCCCGCTGCTCCGCCGCCGTCAGGGCCAGTTCCGCCTCCTGCCGCCGGCGGTCCCGGTCGTCGCTCTGTGCCTGCACCTCGGCCAGACGCTGCCCGAGGGACTCCTTCTCCCGGCGCAGTTCCAGCAGTCGCTCTTCGGCCGACTCCCGGTCCGCCTGCAGTTCCGCCAGCTGCGCCTCGGCCGCCTCCCTGCCCGCCTGCAGCTCCGCCAGCCGCTGCCCGCTCGTCTCCAACTCCGCCTGCAGCTCGGACAGCCGCTGCCCGGCTGCCTCTCTCTCCTCCTGCAGGGCCGTCAGTCGCTGCTGCAGCTCCGTCTGCTCCTCTCTGCCCGCCTCCGCCTGTTCCCGCAGGCGCGATTCCAGCGTTCCGATCTGCTCCTGCGCCCGCTCCAGGTCTGCTTCGATCCGGTCGCGTTCGAGCTGCAGTCGCTGCAGCTCGCGCTGGTCCCGCTCACGCTGCTCCTGCGCCTCCTGCAGCGCCCGCTCGCCGGCCGACAACTGCTGCCGCAGCGACTCCAGCTCCGATTCCACCGACCGCGCCTCGTCCGACAGCCTGGATTCCAGGCTGCCGACCTGTGCCTGTGCCGCTGCCAGGGCAGTGGCCAGTTCGTCCCGTTCCCGCTCCAGCTCGAGCAGCCGCTGTTCGCTCCCGCCGCGGCTCTGCTCCGCCTCCTCCAGCGCCCGCCCGGCGGCATCCAGCCGCTGCTGCAGCGACGACAGCTCCGCCTTCGCGGTGCGCCGCTCCTCTTCCCAGCGGGACTCCAGCGCCGGGATACGCTGCTGCAGTGTCTCCAGTTCACCGGAGAGAGTGTCCCGCTCCGCCTCCAGGGCCTGGATCCGCTCCCTCTCCCGATCCCGTTCCGTCCGAACCTGCTCCAGCTCCCGGCCCAGGGCCGCCAGCGACTCCTCCCCATCCCGGACGCGTCCCTCCAGCTCCTGGCGCTGCCGCTCCAGCGCTTCGTCGGCCGATTGCCTGCCGGCCTCGGCCTGCTCCTTCTCTGCCGCCAGC
>DRKP01000074.1 GCA_011051715.1 Sedimenticola thiotaurini
CCCCGGCCGCCTCAGTCAGGGTACTTGCCCACCCGGCGGTAGCGTACCTGGATGCGGTGGTCGCGGCGGCCGGGGATATGGGCCTCTCCCTGCAGGAAGTCGCCCCGCGGCTCGAGATGGGCCACCATCGGAAAATGCTCCCGCTCGCGGCCGAACAGGGGACGCTTCTTGCCGAACTGGTGGATCTCCACCTCGAACCGGATGCTGCCGTCCTTCTGCTTGCGGTAACGGCCCTCGGTATAGTGGTGGGCTCCGCCACCGTGCACGTGCCCCTTCTTCAGGAACAGGACGCCGACCGGCTCCCATCCGTACGGCCCCGCGATCTCGCTGTTCCAGACTCCCTTGATGGCCATGCACTCCCCCTTTCTCTGCAGATTCCTCCACCGGGCGGAGGCAATGGTAATGGCATCGCTGCCCTTTGTATAGGGAATCGGGCAGCGAAAAGAGGAGGGGTTCAATCCTCGCCCTCTTCCTCCATCTCGATGCCCTCCACCTCGCGGCCAAGGAAGTCGAACATCACCAGGTCCTTGCCGAACTTGCCCTTGTTGAGCCTCTGTCCCTCCTCCAGGGTCATCGGTTTGAAGGCGTAGTGCAGCGGCTGATCCTCCTCGATCCGGTCTTCCATGATGTAGATCTCGGCCTCGTCCGGGAACCAGTCCTCGATGGAGAACTTGTGGGGCTCTTCCAGCTTGGTGAGGATCACCTCGTGGTTGGCGATATCCAGGGTGAATTTCTGGCCTGGTTTCAGTGTGGAGATGTCGATGATTCCGTCTTCCATCTGCTCTTTCCTCATCGAATTGGGACGCCCCCAATGGCGATGGGGCGTCGTGAAAGGTCGTTTCGACCGGTACGGGTCCGATCGAAGCCCGGGATGCGCCCAATATACTACAGGCAGGGATCGCGATTGACGATCGGTTTGCCTGCCCGGCTTGGGCGGACTGGAAGCTGTGATGCGGGACTGGGCCCGGTTTCTCCGCGACGACAGGGCCGGCAGAGGACCCTGCCTGCAGCGGAATGGCGGTCTCTGTGCGGGGTCGTTCGTAAGTCGGCCTTCAACCGCCCGGCCGGAAAGAGTAGTGGCGGTGGCCCAGGTAGCTGGTGACGATGGGCGAGGCGACGCCGATCAGGTGGGCGATGTCGTAGGCGTGCCAGGTGAAGCCGGTGGCCGGGAACAGCCATTCCGCCAGTCCGACACTGACCAGCCACACCTGGGCCAGGGCCACCAGGTTGACCAGGGTGAAGCGGTACAGTTCGGAGCGTACACCGCGGCCCGAGGCCTGGAACACGAACAGGCGCGCCAGCAGGTAGGCGGTGAGCATGCCGAACAGGTAGGCGAGGGCCACCGCCAGTTCGAAGCTCATCGCCAGGTTCAGCAGCCAGCGCGCCGCCAGGTTGACCAGGGCGGCGATGCCGCCGGTGACGGCGAAGCGGAAGAACTGGTTGCCGGCAATACGGCGCAGGTGTCGTCTCATGGGCCGGGAGGGAGCGCTTCCGCCATCATTCTGCCGTAACGCACGCTCTCGGAGATGCCGCGGTCCTCGGGGTAGTAGAAACAGGTATCGGCCACCTGCAGTCCGGCGATCGGCGTCCGGACCGGCGGCAGCTTGTTGGCGAAGCCCGGTTCGCACACCGGCTGGGCGTGGCGCATGCGGCCGACGAAGCTGCCCAGCAGGTCCCCCTGCTGCAGCGCCGGGTTGATGCGGCACAGGTAGCCGAAGGTCTCGTCCACGAAGCGGTCGTCGTCCCAGCCGAACTTGGGATGGTCGACCGGCATGTAATAGGGGATGTAGACCAGGTGATCCTGTACCGGGCGCAGATTGGAGAATTCGACGATGCCCGGGATCTCCATGGCGGGGTCGTTGACATTGAGCCAGAAGTGGCGGGTCACCCGCCGCTTCAGCTTCAGCAGCACGCAGGCCACGCCGATGTTGGTGATCGCCCGGTAGCGCCGCTTCCACTCCTCCGGCAGCGCCGGGACCATCTCCGGCACCAGCGGGACCGGGGCGGTGGAGATCACGGCGTCGTAAGGTTCGCTGCCGGCATCGGTGCGCACCCCCGTGACCCGCTCCCCGGCCACCTCGACCTCGCGTACCGGGCTGGACAGCAGGATGCGGCCGCCGCCGGAGCGGATCGCCTCCACCAGGGCCGTGACCAGGGTCTCCGATCCCCCCTCCAGATAGCCGAGCTGCTCCTGGAACACGGATCTCCGCGAGGTGCCGACGCGCTTGATCCGGGTCCAGATCCAGGCGGCGGATATGTTGTCCGTGTACTGGTGGAACTTGAGTTCGAACAGCCGCCGCCACAGCAGGTCGTAGGTGCGCTGGCCAAGCTCGCTGGTGAGCCATTCGCTGGCGCGGCGCTGCTCCAGCGGCTGCCAGTCCTGCCGCCGGGTGGCGAGGAACATGCGGGCGCCGTAGCGCAGCCGCTCCAGCAGCCCGAGGCGGTCGAAGCGCAGCAGCGACAGGGGATCGCCCCAGTCGTAGTGGCGGCCGTCGATGTAGTAGCCCATGCTGGTGTCGCGCCAGCGCAACCGGTCGGCGATGCCCAGCTCCCGCAGCAGGTCGAAGTGGGCCTGATCCGCCTTGCAGATGAAGTGGTAGTAACGCTCGATGCTGAGGCCGTCGAAGTCGAAGTGGGCGGCCATGCCGCCGGGGCGGTCGTCGGCCTCGTAGACGGTGACGTCGTGGCCGGCCCTGACCGCGTGGTAGGCGGCGGCCAGGCCCATGGCGCCGGAACCGATGACGGCGACCCTGGTCATGCTTTCATCTCCTCGTTGCCCTCCTCGACAATTCCCTGGATCCCGGCCTTCCCGGGATGGAGGGATGTCCGGATACCCCTAGAACTCCAGCACCACGTCCGCGTAGCGGGGGTCGTTGAAGGTCTCGTCGAAGGCCTGTTCCAGCGGCGTCGGTTCGACCCCGAAGATGCCGGGCCAGTCGATCACGTCGAACACCTCCGGGATCACCAGTGCCTCCAGCTGCCGGGTGGTGAAGGGCGGGTCGCGGTCGAACAGGGCCCAGGTCCAGAGCAGTCCCCAGAACAGCCGGTAGGGGATGCGCACGATCGGCGTGCGGGCGCCGGTCACCCGCCTGATGCTGCGCATGATGTCGATGTAGTCGATCTGTTCCAGTCCCGAGATGTCGTAGACCCTGTCCGCCGGTGGCCGCTCCATGCAGGCCATGATGATGTTGCAGAAGTCCTTCACATAGAGCGGCTGGCGGGCGAAGCGGCCGCTGCCCGGCACCGGGTATACCGGCACCCGGCGCATGAAGCGGGCGAGCCAGCCCAGGTGCTTGCGGTCGAACCAGCCGAACATCAGGGTGGGGCGCAGCACCACGTGGGGGATAGGGCTGTCCAGCACCAGCCGCTCCTGGATCTCCTTGGTCTCGGTGTAGTCGTCCTCCGCCCGCGAGTTGATGACGGAAGAGCTGATGTGTACCAGATACTCCACCCCATGGGCCTGCGCCGCCGCCAGCACCCGCTCGGTGGCGGTGACGTTGTTGGCGATGAACTCCTCCCGCTTCAGGCCGCCGATCTGGGCATGCAGGATCAGCACCTGCCGCACCCCGGTGAAGGCCTGCTCCCACTCCCCCGGCCGGGACAGGTCCGCCTCCACCACCTCGATCTCCGGGTGCAGGCGACGCAGCACCCGGGTGTTGTGGGGGTGCTTGTCGATCGCCACCAGGTTGCGGTAGCCGCGCTCGAGCAGGTGCACGATCAGGTTCTGACCGACCAGCCCGGCGCCGCCGGTTACCAGGATTTTCTCTGCTGTTTCCATCCGGATTCCGCTACAATCGCCGCCCGGGTTCCAGTTGGCGGCCCACCCGGGCGCCATCGGCCCGCCGCGTGATCATACCCCGGAAGCCCCATGCCAGACATCCTGAATCCGAGCCGGTATCCGCCGTCGCGCCTGTTCCTGCACCTGTTCTGGGTCACCCTGGCGATCAAGCTGCTGCTGGCGACGGCGCTGCCGCTCACCGGCGACGAGGCCTATTTCTTTCTCTGGGGCCGCCATCCCGCCCTCGGCTACTACGACCATCCGCCCATGATCGGCTGGTGGCTGACCGCCCTGATGAGCGTGGGCGACGCCCTGTGGTGGCTGCGCATGCCGTCGGTGCTGCTGTCCCATGCCATCGCCCTGGGGATCGTGCTCCTGCTGCGGGAGCGGGATCAGGCGCTGGCCTGGCTCACCGGCAGTCTCTACCTGGTGGCCCCGATGAGCCTGCTCGGGGTGCTGATCACCACCGATACTCCGGTGATCCTGTTCAGTTTCCTCACCGTGTTCGCGTTCGACCGGGCGGTACGCGGACGCCACTTCGCCTGGTTCGCCGCCGCCGGCCTGTTCCTGGGCCTGGCCATGCTCTCCAAGTACTTCGCCGGTCTGCTCGCCCTGGCCCTGGTCGCCTACCTGGTGGTGGCCCCCGATCGGCGGCGGACGGCCCTGGGCCTGCTGCTGGTGACGCTGCTGTCGTCGGCCCTGTTCAGCATCAACCTCTACTGGAACTACACCCACTGCCTGGACAACTTCCTGTTCAATTTCATCACCCGCAACCGCGATCTGGCGCCCTGGTACAACCCCCTGGTCTACCTGGCGACCCTGGTCTACGTGGTGACGCCGCCGGTGGCCTGGTACCTGCTGCGCGGGAAGGGCCGTCCCGCCGGCGCCGGACGCCAGCTGCGCCTGTTCCTGGTGCTCAACCTGGTGCCCTACGGGCTGCTGGGGCTGCTCTCCCTCGCCAAGCTGATCGGCCTGCACTGGCTGCTGGGGTTCTACGCCTTCAGCTTCGTCCTGCTGGCGCTGCTGCGCGGCAGTGATGCCCTGCGCGGGGCGATCCGCTTCAATCTCTGGTTCAGCGGTGCCCACCTGGCGCTGGTGCTGGTGCTCCTGCTGCTGCCCTGGCAGTCCCTGCCCCTGGGTCCGGAACAGCAGAAGAAGATCATCGACGCCACCCGCCAGGGCTGGGTCTGGGAGGCGGTCCGGCCGCTGGCCGAAGGACGCCACCTGTTCACCCGCAGCTATGCCGGCGCCGGGGAGATGGCCTACTACGCCAAGCGGCCGGTGGGGGTGTTCGGCCAGGGTTCGTTCCACGCCCGCGAGGACGACAAGCACACCCGTTTCGACCGGCTCGACGGCGCCGACTTCCTGATCTTCCAGAGCAACGACCGGCCGCTGGGGGACTATACCCCTTACTTCGACCGGGTCGAGGTCCGCACCATCGATGTCCATGGAGCGAAGTTCAGCGTGGTGCTGGGCGACGGCTTCCGTTACCCCGTTTACCGGGAGAAGGTGCTGAAACGGATCGACCAGCGCTTCTACCGCATCCCCGGGGGCTGGCCGGTGGGGGCGTGCTACTTCAAGGAGCGCTACGGCTTCCCCTGATCCGTCATGCCGGCCCGCCCTCCCCGAAGTCCATCGGCAGCGGCCCGGCTGCCGGGGGAACCCGGGGCGATACCGGGGCAGGCATTCTTTGTATACTCTACTACATTCGCCCCGATCGCCCGGCCCGGGCAGGCGGCATGTCCCTTCCCCGCTGAGGAGATCCACTGGTGCCAGAACAACGCCGTCTCTATTTCGCTCCCTGGGAACGGGCCTACGAACGCATCGCCACCCCGTTCGAGGAGTTTCTGCACCGCCAGACCACCACCGGCATTCTGCTCATCGGCTGTGCCATCGTCGCCCTGATCATCGCCAACAGCCCCCTCTACGAGGCCTATCAGCACCTGCTGCACCTGGAGGTGGGCTTCGCCGCCGGCAGCCGCGTCTTCGAGTACTCGGTGCACCACTGGATCAACGACGGCCTGATGACCATCTTCTTCTTCGTCGTCGGACTGGAGATCAAGCGCGAAGTACTGGTGGGGGAGCTGTCGAACATCCGCAATGCCATGCTGCCGGTGATCGCGGCCATCGGCGGCATGGTGGTGCCGGCATTGATATATGTCTGGATCAACGCCGGTACCGATGGGGTGAGTGGCTGGGGGATCCCGATGGCGACCGACATCGCCTTTGCCGTCGGTGTCATGGCGCTGCTCGGCAACCGGGTGCCACGGGGACTGCTGACCTTTCTCGTCGCCCTGGCCATCGTCGACGATCTGGGAGCGGTGACCGTGATCGCCCTCTTCTATACCGCCGAGATCAATCTCGGCTATCTCGGCCTGGCCGCACTGATCACCATCCTGATGTACGCGCTCAACCTGAGTGGCATCCGCCGGGCCCTGCCCTACTTCATCCTCGCCACCTTTCTCTGGATCAGCATGCAGGGTTCTGGCATCCATGCCACCATCGCCGGCATCATCGCGGCCTGGACCATACCCGCCTATTCCCGCTACCAGCCGCGGCTGTTCAGCCACCGGATGCGTGAGCTGCTGGACCAGTTCGATGCCAGCGAGACCCCGGGGCAGCCGCTGATCAACAATGCGCAGCAGACCGGCAGGGTATGGAACATGAACCAGACCATGCTGTTGATGGTGTCGCCGCTGCAGAAGCTGGAGAGCGCCCTGCACATCCCCTCCACCTACATCGTCATCCCCCTGTTCGCCCTGGCCAATGCCGCCATTCCGCTGGATCTGGCCTCGCTGGCGGCGGCCTTCGACAACCTCATCGCCCTGGGCATCATGGCGGGCCTGGTGCTGGGCAAGCTGATCGGTGTGGCGGGGACCGTGATCCTGGCGGTGAAGCTCGGTATCGGTCGCCTGCCCCAGGGGGTGACCCCCAGCCACATCGTCGGTGCCGGTCTGCTCGCCGGCATCGGCTTCACCATGTCCATCTTCATCTCCGAACT
Source organism: Sedimenticola thiotaurini (assembly GCA_011051715.1). Taxonomy (GTDB): domain Bacteria; phylum Pseudomonadota; class Gammaproteobacteria; order Chromatiales; family Chromatiaceae; genus HyVt-443. The sequence goes on from DRKP01000074.1 coordinate 6,780, forward strand.
GGCATTCAAGTGGGATGGTTCCCTGGTGGTGGTGGCGAAGATGGGGATCCTGGCGGCGTCCCTGGTGGCCGGTTTCGGCGGCTATGCCTGGCTGCGCTGGATGACGCCGCCGATCGAGGACGAAGGGGAGAACACCGACACCGGTGGCCACTGAACCGGTTGCCCGGCGCACGGAACCGTCATGGTGGAGAACGAGGTCCACTGGCTCATCCATCTGCTCTATCTGGCGGGTTATCTGCTGGCGCTGGCGCTGGTGGTGCGTATCGTCATGCTGCAGCGGCCGGCCGGCGTCACCTTCGCCTGGATCCTGGTGGTGCTGCTGCTGCCCTATGTCGGTGCGCTGGCCTACCTGCTGATCGGGGAGAGGCGGCTGGGCGAAACCCGGTCCCGGCGGGCGAGCGCGATCCACCGGCTCTACGAGGACTGGCTCGATGACCTGAAGCGGCGCTTCGGCGATGCCGGTGAGCGGTTGCCGGAGCGCCACCGCCCGCTGGTCCGGGAGGCGATCCAGGTGACCGGGCTGCCGCCGATGCCGGGCAACCGGCTGCAGCTGCTGGATCACTACGAGGCCATCTTCCGGGCGATGATCGGGGATATCGACCAGGCGGTCTCCTACTGTCACCTGGAGTTCTACATCTGGAGCGAGGGCGGGCTCGCCGACGAGCTGGCCCAGGCCCTGTTGCGGGCGCGGCAGCGGGGTGTCGTCTGCCGGGTGCAGCTGGATGCCGTCGGCAGCAAGCCGTTTCTCCAGGGGAAGTGGGCCCGCCGCCTGCGCGAAGGCGGGGTCGAGCTGGTGGAGGCGCTGCCGGTCAGCCCGCTGCGGCTGCTGTTCCGGCGCATGGATCTGCGCAACCACCGCAAGATCATGGTGATCGACGGTCGTGTCGGCTATACCGGCAGCCAGAATCTGGTCGATCCCCGCTTCTTCAAGCAACAGGCGGGTGTGGGGGAGTGGATCGACGTCATGATCCGGGCCGAGGGTCCGGTGCTGGAGGCGTTGATCGGCGTCGTGGTCGAGGACTGGCAGCAGGAGACCGGGCGCGCCCTCGAGGTGATCGAGACCTATGCCGATAACATGGCGGGCGACAGCGGGGGCTCCACCCCGGTGCAGGTGATCCCCTCAGGCCCCTCCTATCGTTACATGGCGATCCACCAGCTGCTGACCACGGTGCTGTACTCCGCCCGCCGCGAGCTGCTGCTGGTGACCCCGTACTTCGTCCCCGACGATACCCTGAAGCTGGCGCTGATGTCCGCCGCCCAGCGGGGTGTGGAGGTCACCCTGCTGGTCCCGGAACGGGTCGACTCCCTGCTGGTGCGCTACGCCAGCCGTTCCCTGTTCGACGATCTGCTGGCGGTGGGGGTGCGGGTGGCCCAGTTCCGCGGCGGCCTGCTGCATACCAAGGCGATCATCGTGGACGGCGGATTCACCGTGCTGGGCTCGGTCAACATGGACATGCGCAGCCTGTGGCTCAATTTCGAGATCAGCCTGTTCGTCTACGACCGCGATTTCACCCGTCGCACCCGCCAGCTGGTCCGGGGCTACCTGGCCGACAGCCGTTTCATCGATGCGGAGGCCTGGCGGCAGCGGCCGGCGCGGCAGCGTCTGGTGGAGAACCTGGCGCGGCTGGTCGGCCCCCTGCTGTGACCGGCATGGGGCGGTAGCAGGTGACCCGGATGTGGCAGCGGGGGGGCAGGACCGTAGGGCGGATCCTGTCACTCCTGCTGCTGTCGATCTGCCTGCCGGCCCAGGCCCTGGAACTGCAGGTGGAGGTCGAGGGGGTGGGCGGCGAGCTGAAGCAGAACGTGCTGGCCTTCCTCGCTATCTACCGGGAGCGGGATCGCGACGGGCTGCTGCCGAGCCGGATCCGCTACCTGCATCGCCAGGCGACGCGCCAGATCGGGCAGGCGCTGCAACCGTTCGGCTACTACCGCAGCCGGGTGCAGGCGTCGTTGTCGGAGCAGGACGGGCGCTGGCTGGCGCGTTACCTGATCGACCCGGGCCCGCCCCTGCTGATCGCCTCCGTCGACTACCGGGTCACCGGCGAGGGGGCGGATGAGGCTGCCTTTTCCGGCCCCTTTCCGCTGCAACCGGGCGATGTCCTGGACCAGCGACGTTACGAAAAGGCGAAACAGCGGCTGCTCGAGAACGCCGCCGAGCTGGGCTACCTGAAGGCGCGGCTGGAGAAGGCGGAGATCCGCATCGATCTGCAGGCGTACCGCGCCGGGATCCGGCTCCATTTCGACACCGGCCGGCGTTTTCTGCTGGGCCGGGTCCGCTTCGACCAGACTCTGCTGGACGACGACTTTCTGCAGCGCTACGTCGAATTCGTACCGGGTGACCCCTATGACCTGCGCAGGCTGCTGGAACTGCAGGGGGCACTGCTGGACAGTGAGTATTTCCGCCAGGTGGAGGTGGTACCGCAGATGGACCGGGTGCGCGACCGGCGGGTGCCGCTGCGGGTGGTGGCGCTGCCCAATCCGCGCAACAAGTATCGTTTCGGCCTCGGCTACGCCACCGACTATGGCCTGCGCTTCACCCTGGACTGGGACCGGCGCTACATCAACCGCCGCGGACACCGGGGCAACCTGGCGCTGGTCCTGTCCCAGCGCCTGCAGCAGCTGCGCGGCGAGTACCGCGTGCCTCTCGCCGATCCGCGCCAGGACTTCCTCGCCGTGCGGCCGTCCCTGGCCAACTACGACAGCGACAGCCGCCGTGGTCAGACATTTGGCCTGAAGCTGCTCCATTCCACCGACCGGGGCGAATGGCGGCGCGAGCTGGGGCTGGATCTCAACCTGGAGGACTACCAGGTGGCGGAGGAGGATGGCAGCGTCCAGGAGCTGGTTCCCTTCATCAGCTGGTCCCGGGTGATCACCGACGACCCGGTCTACACCAGCCGCGGCAGCCGGACCAAGCTCTCCCTGCTGGGAGCGGTGGACGGCCTGCTGTCGGAGTCGACCTATCTGCAGGGCACGGCGTCGGGCAAGTGGGTGCGCAGCTTCGCCGGGCAGTACCGGTTTCTGGCCCGCCTGGACCTGGGGGCCACCCTGGCCGCGGACGTGCTCGACCTCGGCGCCACCCGGCGCTTCTTCGCCGGTGGCGACACCAGCATCCGCGGCTACGACCTGGACCAACTGGGGCCACGCAATGCGGCCGGGGAGGTGGTGGGCGGGCGCTACCTGGCGGTGGGCAGCCTGCAGCTGGAGCGCCGCATCGCCGGCAAATGGAGCCTGGCGCTGTTCCTGGACGGTGGCAACGCCTATGACCCGGCCTACGACAACGAGACCGCCGTCGGCACCGGCTTCGGGCTGCACTGGCGTTCACCCCTGGGGCTGATCCGCGCCGACCTGGGGTTCGGTCTCACCGGGGAGGATACGCCGGTGCGTCTGCACCTGATCATCGGTCCCGACCTGTGAACCCGCCCCCGCCCCCGTGGTCATGAGCAGCATGTGGAAACTCACCGGCCACCTCCTGGGCCGGCTGCTGTTGTGGCTGGCCTCCACCGCATCGGTACTGCTGCTGCTGACAGCGCTGCTGCTGCTGGTGCTGTCCTATACCCCGGAGGGAATGGAACGGCTGTTGCAGACCACGGCCCGGGTGGCGGGCCTGGATCTGCGGGTCGATGAGGTGGCGGGGCGGCTGGCCGGCCCGCTGGAGTTGCGCGGCCTGCGCTACCGGGACCAGGGGATGGAGCTGGAGGTGCGGCGGCTGCGGTTGCAGTGGCGACCCCGGGAGCTGTTCCGGGGCACCCTGCATGTCACCGGTCTGGAGCTGGATGAGCCGGCGCTGCGGCTGCGGCAGCAGGAAGCGGCGGGGCCGCTGGAACTGCCCGCGGTGGCGTTACCGCTGCGGCTGGTGCTGGACCGGGCGGAGGCAACGGGGCTGTCGATCACCAGCGGTGACAGCCGCCGCCTGGTCGAGCGGATTCGTCTCGCTGCCCGCCTGCAGGGGGAGCGGTTGCGGCTCGACCACCTCTCCCTGGCCATGGCGGGGGCGGCCCTGGAGGTGGCTGGGGAGATCCGGATGAAGGGGGCCTGGCCCCTGGATCTGACGGGGCGCTGGGGCTATCCGCTGCCCTCCCTGGAGCGGCTCGAGGGGAGCGGCGAAGTCACCGGGGACCTGCGCCGGCTTCGGTTCCGCCAGCGCCTCCGCGGTCCGCTGCTGGCCGGGCTCAGCGGGACCCTGACCGACCTCACCGGCACGCCGCGACTCCGGGGCACCCTGCAACTGCGGCGGCTCGGACCGGCGCTGGCGGCGCGGGTCGCCCCGCTCGACGGTGTGCACGGGCAGCTGGAGGTCGAGGGTGGCACGGAGACCCTGACCGCCCGCGGCGAACTGGCAGGGCGGATGCCCGACCTGGGAACGGTGAGCAGCCTGTTCCGGCTCCACTGGGGGGGCTCCGCACTGGCAATCCGGCAACTGGAGCTGCGCTCCGGCCAGGGTGGGGTGCTGCGCCTCGGAGGCGAGTGGCGGCCGGGGGACGATGGCGGCCGCATTGACCTGACGGGGAAGTGGCAGGATCTCTCCTGGCCGGCCGGCGGCGGGGAACCACTGGTCAGCCCGGCGGGCACCCTGGAACTGGCGGGTGGAATCGACGACTACCGCCTGCAGCTGGCCGGCCGCCTGCAGGGAGCGGGACTGCCGGAGGCGTCACTGCGCGCGACCGCCCGGGGTGACCGCCGCCGCCTCGATCTCCCCCGGCTGCGGGTGGACCTGCTGGGCGGCAGTGTCGATGGCAGCGGCCGGCTGGAGTGGCAGCCGGCCCTGCGCGGGCGCCTGCAGCTGGCGCTCGCCGGCATCGATCCGGGCGTGGGGTGGCCGGAGTGGCCCGGCCGCCTCTCCGGCGACCTGCTCCTGACCGCCACCGGTGACCGTTTCGATCTGCGGATCCGGGACCTGCAGGGGCGCCTGCGTGGCTATCCGCTGGTGCTGAGCGGTGGCGTCGGGCTGCTCGGCGGGGCCCTGCAACTGGATGACCTGGAACTGAAGTCCGGCGGCAGCCGGCTGCAGGCGGCGGGCCGCCTCTCCACGGACTCGTCGCTGCGCTGGTCCCTGCTGTCGGACGACCTGGCCAGCCTCTATCCCGGACTGACGGGGAAGCTGTCCCTGAACGGCCGGCTGTCCGGTGACCGCAACCGGCCGGTGCTGCAGGCCCGGATTCGTGGCAGTGATCTGGCCTATGGCGACCAGCACCTCGGCCGGATCGACGGCGATCTCGATCTGGACATGGCGGCGGGCGACCGCTTCCGGCTCGACCTGCGGGCCGATGGGATGGTGCTGGCCGGGCGTCAGTGGCGGCACCTGCAGCTGCAGGGCAGCGGCAACCGGGCCGCCCACCGGCTGCAGGCGGAGCTCGAGGGGGCGGCCGGTGGTGGCGGCCTGGTCCTGGCGGGCGGCCTGGCGGATGCGATGGCCTGGAGCGGCCGCCTGGAGCAGTTGCGGCTGCAGGGGAAGGCGATCGGGGAGTGGCGCCTGCAACGCCCGGTGGCGCTGCGCTGGTCCGGGACCGGCGGCACCCTCGAACGGGGCTGCCTGCAGCAAGCGGGGTCGGGTCTCTGCCTGGCACTGCAGTGGGAGGGCGGCCCCCGCTGGCGTGGCGATGCCGAGCTGTCGCGCCTGGCCCTGGAGCGGTTGCGCCCGCTGCTGCCCGGGGATGTCCGGGTCCGCGGGGCAGCCGACGGGCGGCTGCGCTTCCGGTCCGATGCCGACGGCGCCCTGGAGGGCGAATTCAGCCTCTCCCTGCCCGACTGGCAGCTGGACTACCAGGGGGACCGGTTGTTGCTGGGCGCCAGCCGGGTGACCGGCACCCTGGACCGGGAGGGGCTGTCACTGGCCCTTGACCTGCCCCTCGGGCGGCTGGGACGGATCGATGGCAGGGCCCGGCTGCCCGGCTGGTCGACCCTGGATCCCGCCCGTCCGCAACAGCCGCTGGAGGGGCGGCTCGCGCTGCGGCTGGAGGAGCTCGGGCTGCTCGCGGCCCGCTTTCCCGAGCTGTCCGAGCTGAGGGGCCGGCTGGATGGTGACCTGACCCTGGCCGGTACCCTGGCCAGACCCCGGCTGACCGGCCAGGCCGTACTGGAGGCCTCCTTCGATCTGCCGCCCCTAGGCATTGGGGTGCGGGATGTGGAGTTGACCCTGACCAGCGATGGTGGCGATACCCTGGACTATCGCGGCCAGGCCCGCTTCGGCGACGGACTCCTTACTCTGACCGGCGCAACCCGCCTCGACCCCGCCGGCGGCTGGCCCACGCGCATGCGCCTGCAGGGCACGGAGCTGCTGCTGGCCGATATCCCCGAGGCCTGGCTGCTGGCCTCTCCCGACCTGCGGCTGGAACTGGCCGCCGATGGCGGTCGCCTCGACGGCGGGGTGGTGATCCCCCGGGCCCGTCTGCGTCCCCGCTCGCTGCCGGAGACGGCGGTATCACCGTCGGCGGACGTGCGGCTGGTGACCGGGGAGGGGAAGACCGCCGCGGAGGAAGGGATCCCCCTCTCCGCCAGCGTGCGACTGCGTTTCGGCGACCAGGTGAGCTTCGACGGTTTCGGTCTGCGCGGTCTGATCCGCGGCGAGCTGGCGTTGCGGGAGGAGGCCGGCCGGGTGGCGACCGGCAGCGGTCAGATCCGGATCGAGGAGGGGACCTATACCGCCTACGGCCAGGACCTGGAGATCCAGCGCGGACGGCTGCTGTTCGCCAGCAGCCCGCTCTCCAACCCGGGGGTGGAGCTGGTGGCCCGGCGCCGGGTGGGCGAGGTGGAGGTGGGGGTGCGGGTCCGCGGGACCCTGCGGCAGCCGCGGCTGGAGGTGTTCTCCCGGCCGCCCATGGTGCAGTCGGAGGCACTCGCCTACCTGTTGTTCGGGGGACCGCTGAACCGGGGGGCATCGAGCTCCGACAAGCAGCGACTGAGCAGCGCGGCCAGTGCCCTGGCGGCCGGGGGTGGCGGCTGGCTGGCGGCCGAGATCGGGCGCCAGCTGGGGCTGGACCAGCTCTCCCTGCAGAGCGGTGGCGAGCGCGATCTGGCCCTGCACATGGGTGCCTGGCTGTCGCCGCGACTCTATGTCCAGTACATCACCGGCCTGACCGGCAGCTCCACCAACCAGGTACGGCTGCGCTATGATCTGACCGACCGGCTGCAGGTCGAGACCCAGGCCGGCAGTGTCCAGGCGGTCGATCTGTTCTATACCATCGAGCGTTAGGAGCCTGTCGGAACCCTCCCCCCGCGGCCGCGCTGCGGGTATACTTCAGCCACTTTTCGCAGCCATTGGAGACCCCCGACATGAAACTGACCCGATCGATCCGTCTTCTGCCCGCCCTGCTCGCAGCATTGCTGCTGGCCGGTTGCGGCGGCGGTGGCGCAGACGTCAAGCAGCAGACCACGACCACCACCATGGGCCAGGAGCTGATGGACCTCAATTCCAGCTACGAAAAGGGGATCATCTCCGAGGACGAGTACAAAAAGGCGCGAAAGGCGATCCTGAAACGCTACGAATAACGCCGCCCGGGCGGCGTGGCCGCGTCCCGGGACCGCCGGGTGCAGGGTCGTTCCCGGCACGCGCCGGGACGACGATGCGGGCGGTTGCTCAGCGGGCGATCTTCCAGCTCCCGTCCTCCTGGCGGCAGAAGGTGTGGACGCTTCTGCTGCTCTCGTTGCCGGCGTGGTTCTCCATCTTCAGCCGGCGACAGCCACTGCTGGCGTAGCGCCTGGTGGCCGGGGCCGGTTCCAGGGTGCCGCTGCTGCCGGTGTCCGGATTGCTCCATTCGAAGCGTTGTCCGTCGCGGCCCGTGTTCAGGGCCAGGTCGACGCTATCCCCCAGCAGTTGCCAGTCCCGGTCGCTGAAGTGGCGCGCCGGTGACGAGTCGAGCCAGCGGAAATTGGCGCCCTGGGCCAGCGGCAGGACCAGCAGGACCAGGGAGAAGAGGGCGGTGGTGGAGAGAGTGGTGTGGCTGGGCATTGCATTACCTCGAACATACGATGATTGGGGCGGCCGCCGGCCGCCCATGGGCCTGTGGACGGGTCACTCCTTCAGCTTCAGCATCAGGTTGCCCTGCTCGACCCGCACCTCCTCGACGCCATCGGCGAAGGCCTTCCAGAATCCCTCGTCGTTGCCGAATTCCTGCACCAGGTCGATGTTCTTCAGGCCGCCGAGCCAGGCGTTGGGCAGTGGCACCCCCATCAGCGAGACCCCCTTCAGGCGCACCACCGGACGGCCGTTCTGGTAGGCGAACTCGACACCGGTACGCAGGCGCAGGGTCTTGCCGCCGAAGACAGGGAAGTCGGGATCCATCGGCACCAGGATGCTGGCGCTGACCAGGTCGTCGGAGAGGTCGATCGCCACCTTGCGCGCCAGGTCGGTATTGTTGGCCAGCAGGGCGTTGAGTTCGCGTTCGCTGAAGCGCACCTCGCGTGAGGCCCCCTCCTCGCTGTAGGGCTCGGGGGCCGGCCCGCCGCCAGCCGGCGGTCTGCCGGCCACGCTGTCCAGCCGCTCCAGCTTGCGCGAGAGCTGCTGCTGTTCCTGGCTGCTCAGGGTCACCGGGGTGAACTGGGACGGGAACAGGTAGGCCTTCACCAGCCACAGGGTGATGCCGATGGTCGCCAGCATGGCGATCACCACCACCAGTAGCAACTGAGGCCAGCTGAAGCGCCTCCCCCTGGTCGGACTGCCTGCGGTCTCTGCTTCCATGGTCCACTCCTCCATCGGCCGTGATCCGCTACCCCGGTCGACGCTTGCCGGGCTTGCGCCGGATGCCGACGCCCCGCCAGTATAGCGCGACCCGCCGTCACCGTCGCAGCCGGTCGCCACGGTTTTCCCCGCTGCGGGTTTCGGGCTATATTGCCAGCTGGAACAGGCTCGGTGGCGAACCCGTCGCATCCATCCCGGAAGCGCGGTCGACCCGGGGGAGGGAGCGGGATGGATCTGATGACGATGATGTTGGGGGCACAGGGAGGCGGTGCGATACAGCAGCTGGCGCAGCAGTTCGGCATCGGCGAGGAGCAGGCCCGGGCGGCGGTGGCGAAGATGGTGCCGGCCCTGTCCCGGGGCCTGAAGCGTGACCTGGCGGATCCGGACAACGCCGCCGGTCTGATGCGCGCCCTGCAGCGGGGCGGTCACCAGCGCTATGTCGATCAGCCGGAGACCCTGGCGGCACCGGAAACGGTGGCCGACGGCAATGCCATCCTGGGTCACCTGTTCGGCAGCAAGGAGGTCAGCCGCCAGGTGGCGGAACGGGTCGGTGGTGATACCGGCCTGGATTCGGGCATGGTCAAACAGATGCTGCCGATGGTGGCGGCCCTGCTGATGGGTTCCCTCAGCAAGCAGACAGCGGCGCAGGGGGGCGACGGCGAGGGCCTGATGGGGATGCTCGGCGGGCTTCTCGACGCCGATGGTGACGGCTCGGTGGTGGACGACCTGATGGGCATGGCCGGCAGGTTTTTCCGATAGACGTTTTTTCAACACACAGCCGGCAGGCTGCATGGAGGACATAACAATGAAAGTGGTATTGAAAGAGAGCCAGGCGCAGGAGCCGTTCAGCTTCGCGTTCATCGACGCGGCGGGGAAGACCGTGGTCAGGAGCGAGAACTACAAGGCCAGGAAGAGCGCCCTCAACGGCATCGAATCGGTGAAGAAGAACTGCCAGGACGACAACCGCTACGAGATGAAGGAGTCGAAGAACGGCAAGTTCTACTTCAATGTCAAGGCCAGCAATGGCCAGATCGTCGGTACCAGCACGATGTTCGCATCCGCGGCGGAGCGTGATGCGGCCATCGCCGAACTGAAGAGTGACGGCCCGGGCGCGGCGGTCGAGGAACAGGGCGCCTGAGCCGGTCCGTCCGGCCCCTTGGTGCAGGGGGCCGGACCTCCCCTCCCTCCATTCCCGCGCCGCTGTCAGCGCAGGTCGTTCAGCGACCAGTCGTAGTCGTCGTCCGCGATCCCGTCGATCCCCTCCAGCTGCCGCCGCAGCGGTGCATTGGCGTAACGCCGCAGGTGGCGGATCACGCCCGCCTCGCTGGCGCCGAAGTCCTCCTGGAACCAGCGATAGATACTGGAGACATACAGTCTTCCATCTTCCACCCGTGCCCCCCGCGGATGATTGATGTATTCCCGCGCCGCCTGCTCCAGCAGCCGCCCGGCGTTGGCGGCGGTGAAGGCACGCGGCTGCAGGTTGGGGCAGCCGACGGAGGCGCAGTTGACCGCGTAGTGGATCCGGTTGTCGTTCCAGATCGGCCGCAGGATGCGGTGCTCGATGTCGTCCAGGCTCAGGGCCTGACCGTCGATCCGGAACAGCTTCCTGCCCCAGGGGCCATCGGAGAAGAGACCGGGGGAGATGTCGATGTCACGGATGGAGGCGACCGGGTAGTGGTCCAGGATCAGCTGCAGGGTGCCGGCGTTGTACAGGTTGATCCAGAACGCCAGCTGTTGCGGTCGGGTCAGCCGCGCCGGACGGATCCGTTGCAGCTGCTCCAGGTAGGCGGCGAGCCCTGCCCGCTCGCCGGCGGTGACCCCGCCGTAGTCGACCCGGCTGATCCCGTCTGCACCCTTGTGCAGGCGCCGGTCGAGGAACCGCTGCCAGGGGGTGTGATCGACCCCGGTCTCCGCGACGGTGGCGCTCGGCAGCCAGTACTGCCACAGCTCCGCCTTCGGCGCCGCTGCGGCGGCGATGGCGGTGGTGAGGAGGAGAAGCAGCAGGAGGGGGCGCAGGCGTGCAGTCATCGCTCGGGGAATCCATCAGTGATAGTGGTGTAGAAGACCCGGGCGACAGGGGCGATAATTCATGCCATGGAGAAAAAGCCCACAACCCGGCCCGGTCGGCCGGGTTCTGTTCCGTCCCGTTCATGGGCACTGTTCTGCAGTGCCGCCGCCATCATCCTTTTCGCAACCGGCGTCCCTGCCGCCGGGGAGGTCGTCGTGACCAGGGATCCCAACGTTACCCAGCCCGCTTCCCCTGTCAAACCGCCGGAGGAGGAATTGCGCCGGCGCCTGACGCCGCTGCAGTACGAGGTGACCCAGAACGGGGGGACCGAGCGGCCCTTCGACAACGCCTACTGGGACGAGAAGCGGGACGGGATCTATGTCGACGTGGTCACCGGCGAACCCCTGTTCTCGTCCCGCGACAAGTTCGACTCCGGAACCGGCTGGCCCAGCTTCACCCGGCCGCTGGCGCCGGAGCGGATCGTCGAGCGGGTCGACCGCCGGCTGTTCATGCGCCGCACCGAGGTGCGCAGCCGCGCCGGTGACTCCCATCTCGGCCACGTCTTCGACGACGGGCCGGCCCCGACCGGTCTGCGCTACTGCATCAACTCCGCCTCCCTCCGCTTCATCCCGAAGGAGGAGCTGGTGCAGGCCGGGTATGGTGAATTCCTCGCCCTGTTCGAGTAGTCTGTGGACCTGATCCGTGCGTAACGGGCCGGGCCGTCGGCAGCGGTCCGGCAGCGCCGGGGTCCCTTCCCTTCTCTTTCCGTGCCGGCCGCGGCGCCGGCGATGATGTGAATACGATGTCCGGACAATCGGGTTACGGTTCCAGCGCGGCGGCGATCAGCGATCTGCGCTCCCATTTCGGCGACCGGGTACTGCAGTCGGCGGCGGTACGCGACCATCACGGCCACGACGAATCGGGCTGGGAGAGCATGCCGCCGGATGCGGTGATCTATGCCCGCAGCAGCGATGAGGTGAGCCGCATCGTCCGGGTCTGCGCCCACCACCGGGTCCCGGTGATCGCCTTCGGCACCGGCACCGCCATCGAGGGTCATGTGCAGGCCCTGCATGGGGGCATCTGTATCGATCTCAGCGAGATGAACCGGATCCTGCGGGTCAGCACCGAGGACCTGGACTGCACCGTCGAGGCGGGGGTGACCCGGCTGCAGCTGGACCGCCACCTGCGCGATACCGGTCTGTTCTTCCCCATCGACCCCGGTGCCGACGCCTCCCTCGGCGGCATGGCCGCCACCCGGGCGTCGGGCACCAACGCGGTGCGTTACGGCACCATGCGCGAGAACGTGCTGTCGTTGCGGGTGGTGCTGGCGGACGGTCGTGTCCTAGACACCGGGACCCGGGCGCGCAAATCCTCCGCCGGTTACGATCTGACCCGTCTGTTCGTCGGTTCCGAGGGCACCCTGGGCATCATCACCGAGGTGACCCTGCGCCTGTACGGCCGCCAGGAGGCGGTGTCGGCGGCGGTATGCAGCTTTGCCGGCGTGGAGCAGGCGGTGGAGACGGTGATCGCCACCATCCAGATGGGGATCCCGGTGGCCCGCATCGAACTGCTGGATGGGCTGCAGATGCAGGCGATCAACCGCTACGCCAAGCTGGACTACCCGGAGGTGCCGCACCTGTTCCTGGAGTTCCACGGCAGCGAGTCCGGGGTGCGGGAGCAGGCGCAGACGGTGCAGGAGATCGCGCGTGAGCACGGCGGCCACGACTTCCAGTGGGCCACCCGGGAGGAGGAGCGCAGCCGCTTGTGGCACGCCCGTCACAATGCCTACCCGGCGGCGCTGCAGCTGCGTCCGGGTTCCCGTCCCGTCACCACCGACGTCTGTGTACCCATCTCGCGGCTGGCGGAGTGTATCCGCGAGACCCGGCGCGACATCGAACGGGCGTCGATGCCGATTCCCATGGTGGGGCACGTGGGTGACGGCAATTTCCACCTGCTGATGCTGCCCGACCCCGATGACCCGGCGCAGCTGGAGGAGGCGGAGGAGATCAACCGGAGGCTGGTGCGGCGGGCCCTGGCCATGGACGGGACCTGCACCGGCGAGCATGGCGTGGGGATGGGCAAGATCGGGTTCCTGGAGGAGGAGAATCCGCAGGGCGTCGAGGTGATGCGCCAGCTCAAGCAGACCCTGGATCCGGCGGGAATCCTGAACCCCGGGAAGGTGCTGCGGGAGGGCTAGGAGCCTGTCGGACTTGATCGCCATCCAGGGATTTGCAGACAAACGGAATCAAGTCCGGCAGGCTCCTGGGCAGGGGGGGCGCAACCACGATCAGTTCACAGAACCGGCGGCCGGACCCGGCGGGGCATGGCGGTACCAGTGGACATGGCGTTAGAATCGAAAGCAGAGAAGGAATAAAAGGAGTTTCGCGCGGGCGCCTGAACCGGGCCCGCGCGGAAGAAACGGGCAGCGGCGTCCGCAATCGCGGGATCCGGCTGCTGTCAGGGAGGTGGAAAGGATGAGGTTCGAGCAGGAGAGAGAGCGGCTGCGCAGCAGCCTGCTCGAGGAGATCGCCCGGATCGAGACCCATGTCGCCGGTCTCGGAGTGCCCCACAGCATGAAGCAGCGCGCCCTGATCGCACGCTACGGCAAGCTGCTGTTCATCACCCAGCAACTCCTCAACGTGCTGCCGAAGCTGAAACGGCGCGGGCACGACCAGCTCATCACCCACCCTGCCCTGGCCGCCCACCATCCGGCGGTGGCCGGCAGCGGGGTGTCCGGCGGCGGGCGCCGGGCCTTCAGGCGGGACGGTCGGCTCTGACCACCCGGTCGCGACCCTGTCGTTTCGCCTGGTAGAGGGCCGCGTCCGCCTGCTCCAGCATCCTCTTTCCCGCCCCGTCTCCGCCCTCCCCGGGCAGTTCCCCCACCCCGATCGAGACGGTCACCGGGATCCTCCCCCCCTGCGCCGTCGGGAACGGCTGCCCGCCGATGTGGCGGCGAATCCGCTCGGCCAGGCAGAAGGCCTCGTCGGCGTCGGTCTGGGGCAGCAGCAGGGCGAATTCCTCTCCGCCGAAGCGGGTGGCGACGTCGGAACGGCGCAGGCACTCCCTCATCCGCCGGGCGATCTCCCGTAACACCAGGTCACCCGTGTTGTGGCCATGCTCGTCGTTGACCCGTTTGAAATGGTCGGCGTCCACGAACAGGCAGCTCAGGGGCTGGCCATGGCGGCGGGCACGGGCGATCTCCTCCTGCAGGCGGCGTTCCAGGTAGCGCCGGTTGTGCAGCCCGGTGAGGGCATCGGTGATCCCGCTGAACACGAGGTGCTGGCGGACCGCGGTGTTCTCCAGGCAGACGGCGGCGATCATCGCCAGGCGGGAGAGGAAGTCGGTGCTGTGGTGGCGGGTGAAGCGGGTGGCATCACGGCTGCCCAGATTCAGGCTCCCCACCGGCTGACCCCGCAACATCAGCGGGACCAGCGCCACGCTGCCAAGGGGCGGGCAGCCGCCGGGGAACAGGGACTGGTGCTCATCGGCCTGATAGGGGCCGAGCAGGGGGCGGTTGAGACGACAGTAGAGGGGATGGAACGACTCCAGGTCGTCCACGAAGCGGACCCGGTCGAAGGTCGCCGCCGGCCGGCCGCCGGCATCGAGCAGGCGGCGCAGCTCGTGGTTCCCGTCCTGCAGCACCAGGCTGACGGCGCAGACCTTGAATGACACCTGCATGCCGTCGGTGAGGATCTCCAGCAGTTGCGGCAGGCCGTCGGCGTCAAGCAGCTCCTGCTCCCGCTCGCGGAAGCGCCGGAACACCTCCTCGTTGTTGCGCGCCTCCCGCTCCCACTCGTCCAGGCGTTCCCGCAGCCTGCGGTTCTCCGCCTCGGGAGAGAGAAAGGAGCTCTGGAGCGGCTTGCACATGGGTGGTTTAGCGTCCGCTTTCGGGTTACCTTTAATTCGCATGCCGTCGTCTGCGCGACGACGTTCACAGGATTGACAGGGAGGTCGATCATGTCCCCGAAAGTGCTCGTTTCAACGATCTGCTGCCTGTGTCTGGGCGGCCCGTCCCCCGCTTCCGCCGCCGCCCCGGTCCATCGCTGCGTGGATGCGACTGGGCAGGTGGCCTTCAGCCAGTTTCCCTGCCCGCCGGGCCAGGGTGGGCCGGTAAGGATCCGGCCACCGGGCCGTGGCTGGCTGCCGCTGCCGGCACCAGGGCCGCGCGCCGGGGAGGACGCCGTCGCCACTGACACCGCAGTGCCGGCGGAAGTGGAGAGGGATGGCCGCAGGGGTGAGGGCAGCGGCTGCTGGAAGGCGCGGCGGCGGCTGGAGCGGATCGCCCGCCGGCTGCGCCAGGGGTACCGGCGGGCGGAGGGGGAGCGCCTGCGCCGCCGCCGGGACGACGACGAGGCCTACCTGGCGCGCTTCTGCCGGGATGCCTGATCGTCACCGAGATAGCGCGACCAGTCCACCGAGGTGTCGCCGAATACGAAGAAGTGGGGATTGAGCAGCGACTCCCTGGTGTTGTAGCGCAGGGGCTCCATGTCGGTCGTGGTGATGCGGCCGCCGGCCGCCTCGACGATGGCCTGGGCGGCGCCGGTGTCCCACTCCGAGGTCGGGCCCAGGCGGGGGTAGATGTCCGCCTTCCCTTCCGCCACCAGGCAGGACTTGAGAGAGCTGCCCATGCTGATGATCTGGTGCTCCCCCAGGTTGGCGAGGAACCGTTTCAGGCTGTCGCCGGCGTGGGAGCGGCTGCCTGCCACCAGGACCGGGGTGCGGTGACGGGGCCGGACGTGGATCACCCGGGGTGTCGCTCCGGGCTCCTGTTTGAACGCCCCCCCGTCGCGGCGGCCGAAATAGGTGAGGCCGGTGACCGGTACGTGGATCACCCCGAGTACCGGCTGGTGATCCTCGATCAGGGCGATGTTGACGGTGAACTCGCCGTTGCGCTTGACGAACTCGCGGGTGCCGTCGAGCGGATCGATGAGCCAGTAGCGGTGCCACCGGCGGCGGGTCTCGAACGGGATGCTGGCGGACTCCTCCGACAGTACCGGGATCTCCGGGGTGCGTGCCTCCAGTTCGCCCACGATCAGGCGATGGGCGGCCATGTCCGCCTCGGTAAGGGGAGAGCTGTCCGACTTCTCCTGTACCGCGAAGTCGGTATCGTAGACCTTCATGATGGCCTCGCCGGCGCGGCGGGCGATATCGATCAGGTCGTCCAGGGGGAGGGGTGGGGTGGTCATGATGGCGGATTCCTGCTGAGGTACTCCCGAAGGATGTAGAAGGCGGCGATGGAACGGGCCTCGGTGAAGTCGTCCCGCTGCAGCAGCCGGTCGAAGTCGGCGATCTTCCACGGCACCACCTCGATCGGCTCCGGCTCGTCGCCTTCACGCCGCTGGGGATAGAGGTCGGCAGCCAGTATGATGTGGGTGGTGTGGAACAGGTAACCGGGTGCCACCGTGACCGAGCGCAGCAGCTCGAGCCGGCGCGCCGCGTGGCCGGTCTCCTCCTGGATCTCGCGGTCGGCGGCCTGCAGCATGTCCTCGCCGGCGTCGATACTGCCCTTGGGAAAGCCGAGCTCGTAGCGCTCCATGCCGGCGCCGTATTCACGGATCAGCAGTACCGTCTCCGGATCCAGCAGGGGCACGATCATGACCGCCCCCCGGCGCGAGCCGACGATGCGCTGGTAGAGACGCTCCTCGCCGTTGGAGAACTGCAGGTCCAGTTCCTCGATCCTGAAGATGCCGGTATCGGCGATCCGGCGCCGGTTCCTGATGATGGGGTGGTCTGGCATGGGGTGATTGGGCGGCTGTTGTCCGAGGTGGGCACTTTACCGCAACGCGAGGGCGACGGCAGCCCTGGATCCGCGGGTATTTGCGCCCGGCCCGCCTCTTTGCATACCCTGCATCCCGATCCCATCCGTGCTATGAACCGACCATGATCGACTGGAACCGCATCGACACCGTCTTCCTGGACATGGACGGCACCCTGCTGGACCTGCACTTCGACAACCACTTCTGGCTCGACTACGTTCCCCGGCGCTACGCCGATGCCCGCCACCTGCCCCTGGAGCAGGCGCGGGACGAACTGCTGCAGCGCTACCGCAGTATCGAGGGGACCCTGCAGTGGTACTGCGTCGACCACTGGAGCCGGGAGCTGGGCCTGGACATCGCCCTGCTGAAGCAGGAGGTGGATCACCTGATCGCGGTTCACCCACACGTGGTGGAGTTCCTGGATGCGGTACGCGGGCGGGGGAAGCGGGTGGTGCTGGTGACCAACGCCCACCAGAAATCACTCGCCCTGAAGCTGGAGAAGACCCGCCTCGGCGGTCACCTGGATGGCGTCGTCTGCGCCCACGACCTGGGCCTGCCGAAGGAGGATGCCGCTTTCTGGGACAAGCTGCAGCAGGTGGAGCCGTTCGATCCGGAGCGGACCCTGTTCGTGGACGACAGCCGGCCGGTACTGGCCTCGGCCCGCAGCTACGGCATCCGCTGGCTGATCCGGATCCTGCGCCCGGACACCCGCGGCCCCCTGCGCGAGGCCGAGGGGTTCGACGCGATCCATGACTTCTCGGAGATCATGCCGGGTTGAACAGGGGGCTAAGGAACTACAGGGCCGAGGAAATACAGGGCCGAGGAACTACGGGGACAAGGAACTACAGGGCCGAGGAAATACAGGGCCGAGGGGTCACGGGGGAGAGGGGCTCGGATGGATGCATGTGGTAGCTAGCAATGTTCCCTGGGAAGTACTTGACAGCAAAATTTGCGAAGCCATTCTTTGTTGACCCTTGACCCTTGACCCTTGACCCTTGGCCCTTGGCCCTTGGCCCTTGGCCCTTGGCCCTTGGCCCTTGACCCTCGGCCCTCGGCCCTCGGCCCTTACCTCCCCCACCTCCTGAACCGCCCCCTGCAATACTGCAGCAGCTCGTCGTAGTTGCGGAACAGCAGTTCGAAACCCTCTTCCGCCGGCTGGTCGTATTCGCACCAGTCGTTGTCGTAGTCACGGCAGATCTGGGGGCGGTCGTCGTAGATGGCGCAGCCGCCCTCCGGCAGCAGGTGCTCGCAGGGGGCGTCGAACAGCAGGTACCAGCCGTCACTGTCCTTGTACAGGCTGACGCCGCGGTGGGAGACCTGCCACAGCAGGTGCTCGAAGTCACTCTTGGAGCGGGGTGCGGCGCCGAGGGGTTCGGTGATGTAGGTACAGCAGCGGGACTGGTGACAGCGGCTGCACTTGTTGTCGCTGTCGAGGGAGGAGGTGGCCGCTCGCGGGGATGCCGTCACTTCAGGGTCCTGGACAATCTGTCTATGTACGACCTGCCATCCCGGTGAAACATCCCTGCATCCCCGGGAGACGATCCGTCACTCCGGGGAAACACCAGGTCTTCCCGAGGAAATGGTCCATCGTCCGGGAGAAACGACCTGCAGTCCCGGCCAAACAATCCGTCGTCCGGACGAAGCAACCCGTCGCCCCGGCGCAGGCCCGGATCCATGGAAAGAGGGCCTCCGGATTCAGACCCGCGCCGGAGTGGCGAACAGGAGCCCGGTCAGACACTAGCTGCCGCCCTCGCTGCGGGCAGGCCGTCGCCGTCGCCGCCGTTTGCGTGGCTTGGCCTCCCCCTTGGCCTCGCCTTCCGGTCCACCGCCCTTCTTTTCGCCGTCGTGGCGCCGCCCGCGCGGGCGGCCGCTGCGGCCGCCGCCACCGCCGCGGCGGTCCCGGCGTGGCCGTTCCACCCGCACCCGGCTGCCCGGATCCACCTCGGCCAGCAGTTCGGGATCGACCGTCTGCATCGGCAGCTTGTGGCCGATGTACTGCTCGATCTCCGGCAGGGAGAAGGCGTAGGTCTCGCAGGCGAAGCTGATGGCATCGCCGCTGGCCCCGGCCCGGGCGGTGCGGCCGATGCGGTGGACATAGTCCTCGGCGTCCTCCGGCAGGTCGTAGTTGATGACGTGGGTGACATCCGGGATGTGCAGGCCGCGGGCCGCCACGTCGGTGGCCACCAGTACCGGCAGCTCACCGCTCTGGAACTGCTTCAGCAGGGCCATGCGTTTCTTCTGGGGCACGTCGCCCGAGAGCACCGCCGCCTTGATGCCGTTTCCCTCCAGGAAACCCCACACCCGGTCGGCTGCCCGCTTGGTGTTGACGAAGACGATGGTACGGTGGGCGTCCATGCGGCGCAGCAGACCGATCAGCAGCGGGATCTTCTCCTCGTTGGCGGTCATGTAGCAGGTCTGGGTGACGTTGTCTGCGGTGACGCTGTCGGTCTCGATGGTCACCGCCTCCGGGTTGTTCATGTGCTCGTAGGCCAGCTCCTTCACCCGGTAGGAGAGGGTGGCGGAGAACAGCATGCCGAGGCGCTTCTGCGGCGGCGGACAGCGCCGCAGCATGTAGCGGATGTCCTTGATGAAGCCGAGATCGAACATGCGGTCGGCCTCGTCCAGCACGATCACCTCGATCTGTTTCAGGTCGTAGACGTGCTGCTTGTAGTAGTCGATCAGGCGGCCGGGGGTGCCGACCAGGATGTCCACCCCCTCCTCCAGCCGCCGCCGCTGCTGCTCGTAGCCGGTACCGCCGAACACCACCGCCAGTTCCAGGCCCGTGTGCCGCCCTAGGATGCCGGCGTCCTTGTGGATCTGGATCGCCAGTTCCCGGGTCGGGGCCAGGATCAGGGCACGGGGCTGGTTGCGGCGGCGCCCCTCCGCCGGCGGGTGGCTCAGCAGGCGCTGGAAGATCGCCAGCAGAAAGGCGGCGGTCTTGCCGGTGCCGGTCTGGGCCTGGCCCGCCACGTCGCGCCCGGCGAGGGCGATGGGCAGGGCCTCGGCCTGGATCGGCGTGCAGTAGGTGAAACCGGCCTCCTCCACCCCGCGCATGATCTCGGGGGCGAGGCCGAAGCTGTCGAAACGGATCTGGGTCAGGTGTTTGTCGCTCATGAAACCGAAGGATACCGTAAAATCGCCTTAAAGACTTGCAAATCCGGGGCTGTTGGGATCAAATGCGCCAATCAAGTGCAGGCGATGTCCGCCGGCTGCCATCCGGCATCCCCAGCGGACCGAGTTGGCGATGCCGGTGCGATTCCGCACATCCCGGCCATTTTCCCAAACACGATAGAAACCGGAGACCTGATCAGTGAGCGAACAGATCGTTCATCTTAGCGATGATTCCTTCGAGAGCGAGGTATTGAAGTCCAGTGTGCCGGTCCTGGTGGACTACTGGGCCGAATGGTGCGGCCCGTGCAAGATGATTGCACCGGTGCTGGACGAGATCGCCGGGGAGTACGCCGACCGGCTCAAGGTCGCCAAGCTGAACATCGACGACAACCCGAACACGCCACCCCGCTACGGCATTCGCGGTATCCCGACCCTGATGCTGTTCAAGGACGGCGAGGTCGAGGCCACCAAGGTGGGCGCCGTCTCCAAGTCCCAGTTGACCGCGTTCATCGACAGCAATCTCTGAAAACCCGTTTTACTGCTGGACGTACGCCGGGATGGTGCTAGAATTCCCGAAAAAGCATCGAACAGCCGGGACGCGCCGACGTTGCCGTCCAGCAGTCACCACTTCAGCACAAGCTTCCACAACCCTGGCCTGATCTCCACTCCCCGCGGGCGCCTGGTGTCCGTTTTCCCTTGCTTCAGACTTCCCAATATCTCCAACAGAAAGACATCATGAATCTTACCGAATTGAAGAAGATGCCGGTCCCCGAACTGGTCGAGCTCGCCCATACCATGAAGATCGAGGGGATGGCCCGGTCGCGCAAACAGGACCTGATCTTTGCCATCCTGAAGGCCCACGCGAAGAAGGGAGAGGACATCTACGGTGACGGCGTGCTGGAGATCCTGCAGGACGGCTTCGGCTTTCTGCGCGCGGCCGACAGCTCCTACCTGGCCGGCCCCGACGACATCTATGTCTCGCCCAGCCAGATCCGCCGCTTCAACCTGCGTACCGGCGACACCATCTCCGGCAAGATCCGGCCACCGAAGGACAGCGAACGCTACTTCGCCCTGCTCAAGGTGTCGGAGATCAACTACGACAAGCCGGAAAACGCCAAGAACAAGATCCTGTTCGAGAATTTCACCCCCCTGTTCGCGAACAAGAAGTTCACCCTGGAGGTGGGCAACGGCAGTACCGAGGACATCACCGCCCGCACCATCGAACTGGTGGCCCCCATCGGCAAGGGGCAGCGCGGCCTGATCGTCTCCCCGCCCAAGGCGGGCAAGACCATGCTGATGCAGAACGTGGCCCAGTCCATCGCCCACAACCACCCGGAGTGCTACCTGATCGTGCTGCTGATCGACGAGCGGCCGGAAGAGGTGACCGAGATGAAGCGCTCGGTGCGCGGCGAGGTGATCTCCTCCACCTTCGACGAGCCGGCGGCGCGCCATGTGCAGGTGGCGGAGATGGTGATCGAGAAGGCCAAGCGGCTGGTCGAGCACAACAAGGACGTGGTCATCCTGCTCGATTCCATCACCCGCCTGGCCCGTGCCTACAACACCGTCATCCCATCCTCCGGCAAGGTGCTCACCGGTGGTGTCGACGCCAACGCACTGCACCGCCCGAAGCGCTTCTTCGGCGCCGCCCGCAACGTGGAGGAGGGCGGCAGCCTGACCATCATCGCCACCGCCCTGGTGGAGACAGGGTCGCGCATGGACGACGTCATCTACGAGGAGTTCAAGGGCACCGGCAACATGGAGATCCACCTGGACCGGCGCATCGCCGAGAAGCGTATCTTCCCGGCCATCAACATCAACCGCTCCGGAACCCGCCGCGAGGATCTGCTGATGAAGCCGGACGAGCTGCAGAAGATGTGGATCCTGCGCAAGATCCTGCATCCGATGGACGAGCTGGCGGCAATGGAGTTCCTCTATGACAAGCTGAAGGTCACCAAGACCAACGAGGAGTTCTTCGCCGCCATGCGGCGGTGACGCCGGCAGCAAGGGGCGGGGACTGTGTGAGACCCCCGCCCCCACATCCCTCACCCCTCACCCCTCACCCCCTTACCACTCTCTCCATAGCTTGGTAGGCTGTTCCCCATGCAGCTCCAGCGACCCCAACGGGCCATGATCCTCGCCGCCGGCCGCGGTGAGCGCATGCGCCCCCTCACCGACCGCATCCCCAAGCCGCTGTTGCCGGCAGGGGGGAAGCCGCTGATCGTGCATCACCTGGAGGCGCTGGCCGCCGCCGGATTCCGTGATGTGGTGATCAACCATGCCCACCTGGGCGGGATGATCGAGGAGGCCCTGGGGAGCGGCCGGCGCTGGGGCCTGCGCATCCACTACTCTCCGGAACCTGCGGGGGCCCTGGAGACCGGCGGTGGCATCTTTCATGCGCTGCCGCTGCTCGGCAGCGCCCCGTTCCTGGTTGTGAACGGCGATATCTGGTGCGACTATGATTTTTCCCGCTGCATGCTGGCGGAAACGGAGCTGGCACACCTGGTGCTGGTGGACAACCCGGCCCATCACCCGCAGGGGGATTTTGCGCTGCGCGGCGGCCGGGTGGTGGATGGGGAGGGGAGGCGGCTCACCTTCAGCGGTATCGGCGTCTATCGCCGGCAACTGTTCGACGCCGTCGATCGGACCGCCTTTCCCCTGGCGCCCCTGTTGCGCCGGGCGGTGGCGGCCGGCCGCGTCAGTGGGGAGCACTTCAGCGGAGGCTGGGTGGATGTGGGCACCCCGGAGCGCCTGCAGGCGCTGGACCGGATTCTGGCGGAGGCGGGCTGAGGGGACCCCGGGACAGGTCTGGACGAGGCGGTTCGTGCCCGGGCCTGTCGGCAACAGAGCGGAGTTGGCAGCCGACGGCGGGCGATTGGCAGGAATTTCGATGTGGTCATGGGACGCTTCAGGCGCGAGACCCGGGTTCATGGCTCGCCTGCAGGTCCCCTAGAGGAGAGGCCGATGGGACAGGAGATCTCCAGCACCCAGTTCACCGCGGACGACTTCGAGGAGTTCGGCGAGCGCCTGGCCCGCGAGACCGGGCTGTTGGAAGAGTGGCTGGAGAGCGGGGGTCTGGCCAGTGACGAACAGGTGGGTGGCTTCGAGCTCGAGGCCTGGCTGGTGGACGAGGAGATGCGTCCGTCGCCGATCAACGAGACCCTGCTGGACCGTCTGGGGGATCCCCTGGTGGTGCCGGAGCTGGCCCGCTTCAACCTGGAGATCAATGGTACGCCCCAGGCCCTGCACGGCGACGCCCTGACCCGCCTGGCAGACGAGCTGACGGCGACCTGGAGCAAGTGCGAGGGGCTGGCGCGGGACCTGTCCGCCCATCTGATGATGATCGGCATCCTGCCGACCCTGCGGCTGCAGGACTTCGATGCCGCCAACATGTCCTCGATGCAGCGCTACACCGCGCTGGACGAGCAGCTGGCACAGCTGCGCGGCCACCCCGAACTGCACATCGACCTGCACGGCCGGGACCAGCTCCGCTTCGTCCACGAGGGGGTGATGCTGGAATCCGCCACCACCTCGTTCCAGATCCATCTCAAGGTGGATGCGGCGCAGGCCGGCCGCTTCTACAATGCCTCCAAGATCCTGTCCGCGCCCATGGTGGCGGTGAGCGCCAACTCCCCCTACTTTCTCGGCGCCGACCTGTGGGCGGAGAGCCGGATCTGCCTGTTCGAACAGTCGGTCCAGGTGGGTCTGGACCCGAATGAGCAGCGGGTGACCCTGGGGCGTGGTTACGTCGACTCCATCGCCGACTGTTTCCGGATCAACCAGGAACACTATCCGGTATTGCTGCCCCAGTTGATGGACGAGCCGGAGGCGGAGCTGCCCCACCTGCGGCTGCACAACGGCACCATCTGGCGCTGGAACCGGCCGCTGGTGGGTTTCAGTGGCCACGGCAGGCCCCATATCCGCATCGAACACCGGGTGGTGCCGGCGGGACCCACGGTGACCGATTCCCTGGCCAACGCGGCCTTCTATTTCGGCCTGGTCAACGATCTGGCACGGCAGCCGGTGGCGCCGGAGCTGCGACTGCCGTTCGGGCAGGCCCGCGCCAACTTCTACCAGGCCGCGCGCCTGGGCCTGGAGGCGGAGCTGGTCTGGCTCGGCGGCGAGCGGGGCGGGGTACGGGCGCTGTGCCGGGAACACCTGCTGCCCCGGGCCCGCAACGGCCTGGCCATGCTGGGCATCGACCGGGTCGAGATCGACCGCTGGCTCGGGGTCATCGACGGCCGGCTGGAAAACGGGCAGAATGGCGCCGCCTGGCAGCGCGCCTGGGTGGCGCGCCATGGCAGCGACATGGCCGCCCTGACCGCGGCCTACCTGGAACGCCAGCAGAGCGGCCGGCCCGTCCACGAATGGGACCTGTGAGAACGGTGGTGGTGTGGACAGCGGGTCTGTTCTCCGCCATCTGACGGTTGCCTTTCTCCACCCGGGACCGAACAGTCACCAGTAGCCACCAGCCACCACCATGCTGCAGCAACTCGACCACATTCCTGACGGCCTGCTCGACCTGGAGGCGACCGAGCTGGAGGCGCGGCTGGGCGGACCGACCCTGATCCATCTGCCAGGCCGGCGCGGTCCGGCCCTCTTCGTCACCGTGCTGATGCACGGCAACGAGACCACAGGCTGGGCCGCGGTACGCCGGTTGCTGCGGGGATACCGGCGCGACGGCCGTGAGCTGCCGCGGGCCCTGAGCCTGTTCATCAGCAACGTGGCGGCCGCGGCGAAAGGGCTGCGCCGGCTGGAGGGGCAGCCCGACTACAACCGGGTCTGGCCCGGCTGTGACGACGGCGGTACACCGGAACACGCGATGATGCAGCAGGTGATGGACGTCATGGCCGAACGCGGGGTCTTCGCCAGCATCGACGTGCACAACAATAC
This sequence comes from Sedimenticola thiotaurini, assembly GCA_011051715.1. GTDB lineage: Bacteria > Pseudomonadota > Gammaproteobacteria > Chromatiales > Chromatiaceae > HyVt-443. The sequence goes on from DRKP01000074.1 coordinate 31,219, forward strand.
CGGTCTCAACCCCCACTATGCCTGCGTCAATGTCATCGACCACCGCTTCCTGCACCTGGCCACCCTGTTCAGTCGCACCGTGGTCTACTTCATCCGTCCCTGCGGGGTCCAGTCCATGGCCATGGCACGGCTCTGCCCGGCGGTGACCCTGGAGTGCGGCAAGCCGGGCCAGGCCCATGGCGCCCGTCATGCCAGGGACTACCTGGATGCCTGCCTGCACCTGGCCGACCACCCCGCTCATCCGGTCGGCGCCCACGACATCGATCTGTTCCACACCGTGGCCATCGTCAAGGTACCGGATGGGGTCAGTTTCGGTTTCGGCGCGGAGGAGGGGGTGGACATCCGCTTCTCCGCGGACCTGGACCACCTCAATTTCCGGGAGCTCCCCCGCGGCACCCCGCTGGCGCGGATGGGCGCAGGCGTCGGCCCCGGGTTGCAGGTATGTGACGAGCAGGGCCGGGACGTCACCGGGCGCTATTTCGAGGTGGTGGACGGCGAACTGCGCCTGCGCCTGCCGGTGATGCCGTCGATGCTGACGCGCGACCGGCGGGTGGTGCGCCAGGACTGCCTGTGCTACCTGATGGAGCGCTACAACGACCACCTCGAACCCGGTGTTCCCGGGTCGGTTCCGGACAGCCCGTCACTCCGGGGAATACCGGGGCCCGGGTGATCGGGGGTCCTGGATTCCGGCCTGCGCCGGAATCACGGAAGAGGGTTGCCCGGTGCATTTCCCGGCAGGCCGGGCCTGCTCCGGGCCCTGGACCATCCTCCTCCACCGGCTGTACCAGTCACCGCCGTCAGCTGTAGATATTGATGTATTTCAGACAGATCACGCGCAGGCAGGAGGCCAGGTTCTTGTCGTTGGCCACCAGGCAGTGATCGTGGATGCTCTGGATCAGCTCCGGCAGCTCCATCTGCTGCTCGCTCGCCATCAGCTCCAGTACCGTCCAGAAGGCCCGTTCCAGCCGCACCGTGGTGGAGTGGCCGTGGATACGGAAGCCGCGCTTCTCCGGGATGAACTCGGAGATCTGGTCGGTGGTGCAGGCGTTGAACATGTGGTCCAGAATCGACTGCGGTTCCAGATAGATGGTCATGATCCACACCTCGTCGCCGTTGCGGGTTCCACCCGGGAAGATACTCCATCGGCTGCCGCCATGCCCAGCGGCCTGCTGCCGGGACCGGCCCGGTGGCTGTTGGCAATAAATACTACCCGCCCTGTTCGATCCACTACTACAGTTGACCCTGAAGGGCCTCCGAACGATCCGTCGTTCCGACGCCGGAGCGACGAAAGGAGATTGGTTCAGAGGTTCCCGACAGAGAGTCCGGAGGGCCCCGTTCGGGCCGAACCGGACCGAAACGGCCACTGGCCGGAGGGTGGAGTCGAATGGAGTTCTTCAGGAAAACGCTGGATCCGGTGATTGCCCTGTCGGTGATCGCGGTGCTCGATGTATTCCTGTTCCTGGTGCTCGGCGCCTGGACCGTGGGCGGTGGCGAGACCATGATGACGGGGCTGGCGGCGCAGCTGGTGCTGGGCGACGATCTGCAACGGATTCCGTTCTGGTCGCTGGTGTTTCCCCCCGATATCTCCTACTGGAAGATCTACATCAGCCTCGGCATGCTGTTCGGCGCCTTCGTCGGCGCGCTGCTGAGCAGGGAGTTCTATCTGCGTTTCCCCAGGCGGCTGTCGGAATGGGTGCTGGCCACCATCGGCGGCCTGCTGATGGGGTTCGGCATCCGCCTCGCCTTCGTCTGCAACGTCTCCACCTTCTTCGGCCTGACGCCGGAGATGAACCTGGGCGGCTACCTGGCGGTGAGCGGCATCATCGCCGGTGCCTGGGTGGGTTCCATGATCTACAAGCGCATCCTGGAGGGTTGAACCATGTCCGTGGTCGGAGAATGCATCGCCGCCTTTCTGTTCGGTTCCGTGGTCGGACTGCTGGTGCAGCGCTCCCGTTTCTGCAACACCGCCGCCCTGCGGGATGCCATCCTGTTCAAGACCTACCGCAACACCAAGGCGCTGCTGGTGGCGATGATGATCCTGACCATGGGGTTCACCACCTTCCTCACCTTCGGTGACGGCAACCCCATGCACTTCGACGTCGGCCTGAACCAGGTGGCCGGTCTGTTCCTGTTCGGTATCGGCATGGTGCTGGCCGGGGCCTGTACCGTCTCGACCTGGGTCAAGAGCGGGGAGGGCAACGTGGGGGCGATGTGGGCGCTGCTGTTCACCTTCGTCGGCATGTTCCTGTTCTCACTGCTGTGGTCGGCCAACTACTGGCCACCGGCCCCTGCCAGCATGACCGGCGAGCCGAACCTGGAGACATTGCAGCTGGGCTACAGCAACGCAGCCACCCTGCAGGAGAAGTATGGCATTCCGGCGGTGGTGTTCGGCATCGGCCAGACCCTGGTGCTGCTGGCGATCTATCGCGCCATCCTGCGGCGTGAGCGGCACGGCGACAGCGGGTGAAGATGCCGGCAGCGACTGGAAGAAACCCGGAATAGAGAGGAGGAGGGAGGCATGGCACTGTTCGGATTCGGTTCCAAGGGCAAGGGCGACGGCGCTGCAGAGGCGAGAGAGGTCACCCTCGAAGACGGCGGTCAGGTGACGGTGGCACAGGTGGTGGACTGTATCGGCGATTCCTGTCCCCGGCCCCAGCTGATGACCAGAAAGGCGATCGGCGCGGCCGCCTCCGGCGATGTGATCGAGGTGCTGGTTGACAATCCCTCCTCCATGGAGGCGATACCGCCCATGCTCTCCGGCCTGCAGGCGGTCCACCTGGAGACCCGCAAGGGCGACCGGCGCTGGGAAATCTATATCCGCAAGGAGTGAGGAACCATGCTCCCGACCTGGTTGATGCGACTGTACGTGACCCTGATCGCCGTCGTCAGTCTTGCCTCCCTGGCCTACGTCTACCTGGCACCCCTGCCCGGACTGCAGCAGACCCGGGACGGGGTGCCCTACTTCACTCCCAGGGTGGCGCACCCGGAAACGGGCGAGCCGCTGGAGCTGGGTGAACTGATCCGCCACTTCCGGGGGGACTGACCATGGCGGCGGATCTGGAGACGCTGGCACAGCTGGTCACCTTCGTGATCGCCTTCGGCGGCATGTACCTGGGGTTTCTCTCCGATTCGGAGTGAGGAGGTTGGGATGGACAGGAGTTCGTTGCTGTTCTGCGCCGCTGCCATCGGCCTGAGCCTGGCGATCGCGGTGCTGGCCTGGCCCTATGCGGCGATACCGCAGCAGCGCCTGGAGCTGTCCCGGCAGGTGATGCCGGCGGAGGATCTGGGCGAGGTGGATCTGGGCGAATTCGGCCGTGTACCGGTGCTGGAACTGGTGGAGTACTACCTGGAGAATCCGCCCGCCCCTGTGGCCGCCGGGGCGCCGGTCCGCAAGGTGCGGTTCCAGGGGTGTTGAGCGATGGCCGGAACCTCCCTCGCCAGCCCCGGATCCGCCTCTCCCCGCCGGCGGGCTACGGGGATTCTGCTGGCCGTGTTGCTGGTCGGTGCGAAAGGGGCCGCTGGTGACACCGTGATCGACTACCTGGAGAGGCCCCCGGCCGGCGACGGTATGACCATTCTGGACCTGCGCCCGGCGGATCGCTGCAGCAGCGGCAGTTTTGCCGGTGCCCGCTGTCTGCCGGTCACCGATGTGCTGGGTCCGCACCGGCGCCTGGCCGGCTTCAGCGGCATCCTCTGGCTGCTGGGCAGCGCCGGCCTCGACGGCAGTGAGCGGGTGCTGATCATCGGCGACCGCCCGGCCGACCGCGAGTTCATGGCCGGCCTGCTCTACCTGGCGGGACAGCGCCGCATCTCCATCCTCACCACCGCCGCCTCGAACGCCGCCGGCTCAAGCCCAGGGACCCCCCGGGGGCGGACCCGGGAACGGATCTGGCAGGCGCCGGTGCGGGCCGACCGGATCCTGTTGCGCAGTGAACTGGCCACCCGGCTGGCCTCCGCCCGGCCACCGGTGCTTATCGACGGGCGCAGCGAGGCGGAATACTGGGGTGAGCGCATTCGCGCCCTGCGCGGCGGTCATCTGCCGGGGGCCCAGCACCTGCCCCTCTCCCCGCCGGGGGGCGCCGGCGCCGTCAGCTTCGGGCCGGAGGCCTTCGGCGGGGCGCCGGTCGCCTATGCCCACGACAGCTACGAGGGCCTGGTCTACCTGTCCCGGCTGGTGGCCCTGGGAGTCGACGCCCGGCTCTACCTGGAGGGCTGGGTGGGCTGGGCCTCGGACGGCGCCCTGCCGGTCGACAGCCTCTCCTTCCCGTCGGTGCCGGGGGCGGCGGCCGTGGTGCGGGCAGCGGACCCCGGGTCGCCAAGGCGGATGTGGCTGCCCTGGCTGGCGGTGGTGCTGGCCGGGCCGCTGCTGCTCCTGCTCGTTTTCCAGGCCGGTCGGCGGTGGCGGAGGTGAGCCGGTGGATCTGCTGATCCTGGTGACGCACCCGGGGGCCGGCCCCCTGTTCGGGCCCCTGGCCCGGGCCTGCAACCGTGCCGGTATCGAATGGGGTGCCTTCTTCACCGGCGAGGGGGTGAGACTGCTGCGTGAACCGGCCGTCCTCGATGAGCTGGGTGGGGCCGGCCGCGCCGTCGCCTGCCTGGACTCCTGGAGGCACTGCATGGGCGAGGACCCCTGTCCGGTGGAGTCGGGCAGCCAGACCGACAGCTCGGCGCTGGCGGGACGGGCGCGACGGGTGGTCCCGCTGTGAGGCCGGCCCGGTGGAGGAGGTGATGAGTGAGGGAAGGACGGTCCTGGTGCTGGCCCGCCGCGACCACCTGGAGGCGATGCGGGTGGCCGCCGGTCTCACCATTTTCGGCCACCGGGTGCGGCTGGTGTTCATGGACCGCCCGGTGACCGGTGAGATCGCCACCAGCGAACAGGCAGAGCTGCTGGAACTGGCCGGTATCGAGCCCGAGTCCACGGTGGCGTCGATGGCCGGTGTGGTCCCGCTGCTGGACCGCGCGGCGCTGGCGGCGGCCATCGATGGGGCGGATCTGGTGGTGAACCTGTGACCGGAAGCGCCACGAAGAGGCTGCTGGTGCTGGAGAGCGGCCTGTTTCCGGACCGGGAGACAGTGCGCGAGGCGTTGCAATACATGGAGCAGGAAGGGATCTGCCAGGTGGTTCACCGGGACCTCACCGGCCCGGCACTGGACGAGGCCGGCTGGGACCGGCTGCTGCGGCAGATCCTCGGGTCGGAGAAGGTGATAACCCTGTAGCCCGCAGGCCGCAACCCGGCGGACCTGGGGCACGACCGTGGAGGAGATGATCATGAAACGAGTGACACAACTGCTGTTGGCAGGATTTCTGCTCGGCATGGCGGGTCTGGTGCAGGCGGTGCAGCCGCTGGTCGACGTGGAGTGGGTGAAGGCGAATATCGGCAAGCCGGGAATCGTGTTCCTGGATGTGCGGGGCCGCCTGGGGGGCAAATCGAAGTCCGACTACCTGCGCGCCCACATTCCGGGGGCGGTCTACACCGACTACCTGAAGGATGGCTGGCGGATCAAGGATGGCAACGGCACCATCGGCATGCTGCCGCCGGTGGCGAAACTGGAGAAGCTGATCGGTGGTCTCGGCATCGGCAATGACGATCACGTGGTGATCATTCCCAACGGTGGCAGGGCGCTCGACATGGGCACGGCCACCCGCATCTACTGGACCTTCAAGGTGCTGGGGCACGACAAGGTCTCCATCCTCGATGGCGGCATGCTGGCCTATACCGGGGCAGTCGACAAGAAGACCGGCAAGCCGCTGAATCCACTTGAAAAAGGCATGGTGAAACCGGTGGCCAAGGTGTTCAGGGGGAATCTGCGCAAGGAGATGATCGCGACCAAGGATGATGTCAGAAAGGCGCTCGACAGCGGCATGCCGCTGGTCGACAACCGGCCCAACAACCAGTACCTGGGGGTCAACCGGCACCCCAAGGCGAAGCGCAACGGCACCATTCCCGGGGCCCTCAACCTGCCCGAGAACTGGCTGACGCGCAATGGCGGGGGGCAGTTCCGGCCGAAACCGGAACTGGAGAAGCTGTTCGCCGCCGCCGGCGTGCCCGCCAGCGGCGACCAGATCACCTTCTGCAATACCGGTCACTGGGCCAGCCTGGGCTGGTTTGCCGCCAGCGAGATCATGGGCAACAAGCGGGTACGGATGTACGATGGATCCATGGTGGAGTGGTCGGCGGACAGCGCTCTGCCGATGGAGCAGAAGGTGAAGTTCTGACCGGGACACCGGGCGGGCGAATCCGGCAAAGGGTGGTCGTGGCGTTTGAAGCATAACAACAGGTGTGTGGTGGGTCTGATTCTGGCCGGTGTGCTGCTTTGCGGTATGCCGGCCACTGTTTTCGGGCTGGGCGAGCACGGCCGCCAGGCGGGGGCCGAACTGCTGGTGCTGCAGGGCGATCTGCGCCTGCTGCAGCAGGAGGGGCTCCCCGATTCCCGTCACCGGGGACTGCGGGCGAGGATTCGTGGCATGCTGGCCGTACTGCCGTTGCTGCTGCGAATGGCCGATCAGGAGCGGGGGCGCAGACCGGTCCCGCTCTCCACCCGGGAATTGGACGATCTGCTCGATCAGGGCGGGCCGGAGCGGCTGCAACGCCGGCTGCGGGAACTGAGCCGCCGCTACCCGTTTCCCGCCACCGGCATCCTGCCGGCCACGCCCTCCCCCCGCCGTCTGGCCCTGGCCCGGCGGCTGCACCGGAGCTATTGCGCCGGCTGCCACAGCAGCGCCGCCGGCGACGGGGAACGACCGGCCCCCGACCTGTTTCGCCAGGCCCGCTCCCTGCCCGAGCGGGAGTTCGCCGCCCGCATGGTGACCGGTATCCGCGGCGATGTGCTGACCGGCATCGGGAACCCCTTCACCGACGAGGAGCTGGCGGCGCTGATCGCCTTCTATCGCGATTCCTCCCCCGACTAATCCCGGCTCCGCCGCAGCGAAAAAATCCTCCCCACTCTCTTGACTCCGCGGAATTCGCCCCTATTATTGGCACTCAGTCAGGGCGAGTGCTAACAACTCCGCCTCGTGAAGTCTGGGGCCGGGCCGGTGGGCCGGGTTCCGAACAATTTCCATCAAACCATCCAATTTCAGGAGAGATCAGTAGATGAATATTCGTCCGCTGCACGACCGAGTCGTCATCCGTCGTAAGGAAGAAGAGCACACCAGCCCCGGCGGTATCGTGCTGCCCGACAACGCCACCGAGAAGCCGATCCAGGGCGAGGTGCTGGCCGTCGGCAACGGCAAGATCCTCGAGAGCGGCGAGGTCCGTCCCCTCGACGTCAAGGTGGGGGACACCGTGCTGTTCGGCAAGTACTCCGGCACCGAGGTGAAGATCGACGGCGAAGAACTGCTGGTGATGCGCGAGGAAGACATCATGGGCGTCATCGAAGGCTGAATCCGCCCCTCCCGGGACCCGGCCGCCCGCTGCGGGTGACGCCGTCCCGGCTGATCGTTTCGATTCAACAACTGATTTCCAAGGGAACCAAGACATGACTGCAAAAGAAGTGAGATTTTCCGACGACGCGCGCCACAAGATGCTGGCGGGTGTGAACATCCTGGCCAATGCGGTGAAGGTCACCCTCGGTCCCAAGGGCCGCAACGTGGTGCTGGAGAAGAGCTTTGGCGCTCCCACCATCACCAAGGACGGCGTCTCCGTCGCCAAGGAGATCGAGCTGACCGACAAGTTCGAGAACATGGGTGCGCAGATGGTGAAGGAGGTCGCCTCCCAGACCTCCGACGTGGCCGGTGACGGCACCACCACTGCCACCGTGCTGGCCCAGGCCATGGTGCGCGAGGGCCTGAAGGCGGTGGCCGCCGGCATGAACCCGATGGATCTGAAGCGCGGCATGGACAAGGCGGTCGACGTCGCCGTCGAGAAGCTGCGTGAGATGTCCCAGCCCTGCGCCGACGACAAGGCCATCGCCCAGGTGGGCACCATCTCGGCCAACAGCGATGAGAACATCGGCAACATCATCGCCGAGGCGATGCAGAAGGTGGGCAAGGAGGGCGTCATCACCGTCGAGGAGGGTTCCGCCCTGGACAACGAGCTGGATGTGGTCGAGGGCATGCAGTTCGACCGCGGCTATCTCTCCCCCTACTTCGTCAACAACCAGCAGAACATGAGCGTCGAGCTGGAGGATCCCTACATCCTGCTGCACGACAAGAAGATCTCCAACATCCGTGACCTGCTGCCGGTGCTCGAGGCCGTGGCCAAGGCCGGCAAGCCGCTGCTGATCATCGCCGAGGACGTGGAGGGCGAGGCCCTGGCCACCCTGGTGGTGAACACCATCCGCGGCATCGTCAAGGTGTGCGCGGTCAAGGCCCCCGGCTTCGGTGACCGCCGCAAGGCCATGCTGCAGGACATCGCCATCCTCACCGGTGGTACCGTGATCTCCGAGGAGGTGGGCCTGACCCTGGAGAAGGCGACCCTGAACGAGCTGGGCAACGCCAAGAAGGTACAGGTGACCAAGGAGGAGACCACCCTGATCGACGGCGCCGGCTCCGAGGCCGACATCAAGGCCCGGGTCGAGCAGATCCGTGCCCAGATCGAGGAGACCAGCTCCGACTACGACCGCGAGAAGCTGCAGGAGCGCGTGGCCAAGCTGGCCGGCGGCGTGGCGGTGATCAAGGTGGGTGCCGCCACCGAGGTCGAGATGAAGGAGAAGAAGGCCCGCGTCGAGGACGCCCTGCACGCCACCCGCGCGGCGGTGGAAGAGGGCATCGTGGCCGGTGGCGGCGTCGCCCTGGTGCGCGCCCTGTCCGCCCTCGAGGGCCTGAAGG
>DRKP01000075.1 GCA_011051715.1 Sedimenticola thiotaurini
CTGATCCAGTCGGACCTGGAGATGGCACGGGTAGTGGAGGATCTGATCGAACTGCTGATCCGGAAAAACCTGATCCTGCTAACCGAGTTCCCCGAGGCCGCCCAGAAGAAGCTGCTGAACCGCAAGCAGATCCGCGAATCCACCCAGCAGGAGAATCCCCTGCTGGTGGAGAACGACATTCCTCTCTGATCCCCCCCCTTAGCGGCCACCCCGTCACAGCCTTGAGCAGGCATCCCTTTTCGTGCCCGGGCTCGGATCCCGGGTTCAGATCAGGTGGCTCACCAGGCCGTCCGCCAGCTTGGGCTCGAACCAGGTCGATTTCGGCGGCATCACCTCACCGGCGTCGGCCACCGCCAGCAGCGCCTCCACCCTGGTTGGGAACAGGGAGAAGGCCACCGCCATGGCACCGCTGTCGACCCTCCGCTGCAGTTCCTCCAGCCCGCGGATACCACCGACGAAGTCGATACGCTCGTCCCGTCTCTGATCGCCGATCCCCAGGATGGGTTCGAGCAGCTCGCCGCCGAGCAGGCTGACGTCCAGACTGCCGACCGGATCGTCCCAGGGGATGCGCTCGGGGTCCAGTTGCAGGCGATACCACTGGCCGGGCAGGTACATGCCGAACTCGCCGGTCCGTTGCGGTGCCACCGGCGCATCACTCGGTGTCACCCGGAAGCGCACCTCGATCTTGCGCAGCAGCTGCTCCCGGCTCAGACCGTTCAGATCCCGCACCACCCGGTTGTAGTCGAGGATCCGCACCTGGTCGTGGGGAAAGATCACCGAAAGAAAGTAGTTGTACGGCTCGTCGCCGGTATGTTGTGGATTGTTCCGGCGCCGGCGCGCCGCCACCCGTGAGGCGGCGGCGGAGCGGTGGTGGCCATCGGCCACGTAGAGGGCCTCCATGGCGTCGAAATCCGCGCTCAGCGTTGCGATGGCGCTGTGGTCGCGTACCACCCACACCTGGTGGCGCACGCCATCCGCTGCCGTCACGTCCATCTCCGGCGCCGTCTCCACGGCGATCCGGTCCAGCAGCCGGTCGATCTTCTCCCGGGCCCGGTAGATCAGGAACACCGGGCCCGTTTGGGCATCGAGGGCCTCGATCTGGCGCACCCGGTCGTCCTCCTTCTTCGGCCGGGTGAACTCGTGCTTGCGGATGCGATCGTGATCGTAGGCCTCCACCGATGCCACCGCCACGATGCCGGTCTGCCGGTGCTCTCCCATGGTCAGGCGGTAGACGTAGTAGCAGGGTTGCGGATCCTGCCTCAGCACCCCTTCCTCCCGCATTCGGCGCAGGTTCTCCGCCGCCCGGTCGTATACCTCGGGCGCGTAGGGGTCGGTGCCCTCGGGGAGGTCCACCTCCGGCCGGGAGATGTGGAGAAAGCTCCAGGGACGCCCGGCGACCATCCGTCTGGCCTCCTCGGCACTCATGACATCGTAGGGTGGCGCGGCCACCTCCGCCTCACGTCCGGGGGCCGGGCGGAGGCCGGGAAAGGGTCGGATCAGGGGCATGGTCGGGTCCTGCCTGGAGCGTCTGCGCCGGTGGAAAGGGTTTTTTGATCAGATGGCGCATTCTTCCAAATAGCGGGGGGATTGTCACCCGCCCCCGGCAGCCGGTCGCCGTCCCCGGTCCGGGCTGATCCTGCTACCATGTGTCTGCAGGGCCCAGGGCCCGCCGACACCAACACGAGGCGGATATCCGACAGATCATGAGACACCTGCGATTTCTCATTCCGCTGCTGGTCACCTGTCTGCTGATCGCACCCGTGGCGGCGCGGCAGGACCGGGGCTTCGACCTGGTGACACTGACCAACGGCGACATCTACAACGGCACCATCGGGCAGACCAGTCTCACCCTGAGTACTCCCCAGGGGGAAGTGACCATCCCCCTCAACCGGATGCGACTGCTGCAGGTCGGGGACAGCGGCCGGCCGGATCGTCTGGAGACCGTCACCGGGGACCGCTACCAGGGCCGCCTGGTGACCCGTGAACTGGTGGTGAAGCGGGTGCTGGACCCGACCCTTCCCCTGGATGTCGGGGACATCCAGAGCATCTCATTCGCCGCCCGCGGCGGTCGCTTCAAGGCCCGGCCGGCCCCGGACACCGTGGAGACCCGCAGCGGCGACCTGTTCGCCGCCCGCATCGGCACCGGCAGTTTTCTGCTGAAGACGGAATCGGCCGTCCGCATGGTCGATCGCAACGATCTCTTTCTCCTCGAACTGATGACGCTGGAGGACGACGAGGAGATCCATGCCCGTCTGACCCTGAACGACGGCTCCCGGCTCATCGGTCGTCTCCTCACCGGCGACATCCAGGCCCGGGACCGCTTCGGCAACCGGCTGACGCTGCAGGCGGAGACGATCAGCAGCCTGGCCTTCGCGGTCAACCACCGGCAGGAGGCCCGTCCCTTCTACAACTACCGCATGCGGCTGCCACCGGCGGCCCGCTTGCGGGATCGCATGCGGGACGGGTCGCCCGGCCCCGAGCTGCTGGCCCTGCGTGGTGGACGCTACCGGCGTGGTGATCTGCAGGGGGATGGGGACGGTGATGAGAAACCACCGGTGGAGATCCGGCTCCGGCCCTTCGCCATCGGCATCTACGAAGTGACATTCGAAGAGTACGACCGCTTCTGCGACAGCACCGGCCGGGACCGCCCCGACGATGCCGGCTGGGGCCGGGGCCGGCGACCGGTGTTCAACGTCTCCTGGGACGATGCGGTCGCCTATACCGAATGGCTCAGCCGCCAGACCGGCCACCGCTACCGTCTGCCCAGCGATGCGGAATGGGAGTTCGCCGCCCGCGCCGGCACCAGTACCCGGTTCTGGTGGGGCGACGAGGTGGGTCTGGACCGGGCCAACTGCGCCGGCTGCGGCGGGCTCTGGGGTGGCGAGCAGACCAGCGAGGTGGGCCGGTTCGATCCCAATCCATTCGGCCTGCACGATACCGCCGGCAACGTGTTCGAGTGGGTGGCCGACTGCTGGAACGACACCTTCGCCGACGCACCGACGGATGGAACCCCGCTGGAGAAGCCGGACTGCGGTATCCGCGTCATCCGCGGCGGTGCCTGGAGCTTTCCTCCCAAGGAGGTGCGCTCGGCCAACCGCTGGCGCGATTTCCAGCCACGCACCAGCGACGACACCGGTTTCCGGGTGGTTCGGGAACTGGACTAGGGCAGGACCTGCAATAGAACCGGTGCCTGGGCCAGCCGTCGACACATCCCCGACATCACAGGGGGTGGCTGGAGGCGGCCGCCTCCAGCCGCCGGATCCGCTCCTCCACCGGCGGATGGGTGGAGAAGAGCCGGGCCAGGCTGCGTCCCTTCAGCGGATTGACGATGAACATGTGGGCGGTGGTCGGATGGCTCTCCGCATCCGGCATCGGTATACGGTCGTTGGCCATGGCGAGTTTGCGCAGCGCCCGCGCCAGCCACAGGGGATTGCCGGCAATGGCGGCACCGCGGGCATCGGCGGCAAACTCGCGCGAGCGTGACACCGCCATCTGGATAAGGCTGGCCGCGATCGGTGCCAGGATCATCATCACCAGCATCACCAGCGGATTGCTCCCCTCCCCGTCCCGGCGGCCGCCGCCGAACAGCAGCGCGAACTGGGCGAAATTGGCCAGCATGGCGATGGCACCGGCGATGGTGGCGGCGACGGCCCCGATGAGGGTATCGCGATGCTCCACGTGGGCCAGCTCGTGGGCCATCACCCCGGCCAGCTCCTCCCGGTTCATGATGCGCAGCAGGCCGGTGGTGGCGGCCACCGCCGCGTGGCGCGGGTCGCGTCCGGTGGCGAAGGCGTTGGGGGCGTCGTTGTCCATGACATACACCCTGGGCATGGGCAATCCGGCCCGGCTGGAGAGTTCCTGGACCACATCATAGAGTACCGGGGCCTCGGACCGGTTCACCGGCCGGGCCCGGTACATCTTCAACACCAGTTTGTCCGAGAACCAGTAGCTGCCGAAGTTCATGACCACGGCGACCACCAGGGCGATCAACATGCCGGTCTGGCCTCCCAGGGCCTGACCGGCCACCAGCAGCAGCCCGGTGAGGGCACCGAGCAACAGTGCGGTCTTCAGTCCGTTCATGGTCTCTGCGGAGTTCCTCCGGTGGATCGGTGGAGGAAGTAGATGGGGGTCGCGGACGGTTTCTCAAGTCGCCACGACGCCTCGGCCGGGATGGCCGGCGCTGCCGGTCTCAGTCGTCGATGCCACCGTCGAGCAATGGCAGGATCCGCCGTTCGAAGGTCTCCCGGTCGAGGGGTCCGCGATGGACGAAGGCGATCCTGCCGTCCCGGGCGATCACCACATTGTAGGGGATCACGCCGGTCCGGTTGCCCCATTGCCGCATCAGCTTGCCATTGCCCGTGGGATCGGCGATCAGCACCGGATAGTTGATGCCCAGCGTGCGGGCCACGTTCTTCAGCCTGCGGGGCTCGTCCACGCCCAGGCCCAGGATCTGCAGCCCCCTCCCACCCAGCCGGGACTGATACCCGACCAGCTCCCGGATCTCGTACTGACAGGGAGCACACCAGCTGGCCCAGAAGTTGAGGAGTATCACCCTGCCGCGCCACTCGTCCAGCCGATGCCACGCCCCATCCAGCCCCTGGAGGCGAAACGCCGGCATCTCCCAGGCATTGCCGGCTGCCGGGGCGGCCTTCTGCGCGGCCTCCGCGGAAGGCAGCGACCGGTAGCCGGCCCCCGGCAGCCCGCCCAACAGAAGCAGTGACGCGAGGAAGAGAGCGGCTCCGGATCGCTCCATCACCGGGTTACCGGTCACCGCCCGAAGCGGTCGTCTCCTCCGTGTTTCCGGCCGCGGAGGCCACCACGTCCCAGGTGACGCCGTGTTTCTTTTCCAGTTCCGCCAGGTAGGGACCAAGCCGCTCGCTGATCATCAGCTGCCGGATCTTGTCCCGGATGGCGGCGTAACCCCGCTGACCGCCGGGCCGGCGCTCCAGCACCGTCAGGATATGAAACCCCTGCGGAGTCTCGACCACCTCGCTGATCTGCCCGTCCGCCAGCCCGGAGATGGCCCGGTCCAGCGCCGGATGGCCCCGGCCCTCGCGGATCCACCCCATGTCGCCCCTGCGTTCCCGGCCATAGGGGTCGATGCTGTACTGCCCCGCCAGCGCGAACAGGCTCTCGCCGGCCAGGATGCGGCGGCGCAACTCCTCCGCCTCGGCGCGGCTGGCCACCACCAGCTGTCCCACGTGGCGGCGTTCGTCGAGTCGCCCGACATCCGGGTGGGCCTCGTACCAGCGGCGCATCGCCTGCTCATCCGGCACCCAGCGGGCCTCCATCCGCTCCAGCAGCATTGCGGGCAGGCGTTCCTCCTCGAACCTGGCCAGCTGCCGGCTCACATCCACTCCCTCTTCCTCCGCCGCCCGGGCGATCAACAGCAGCTCGGCCCGCTGGTACAGGCGCTCCTTCACCCACTCCGGGTTCGGTGCCACCGGATACTTGGCGCTGTCGACGACATCACCGTAACGGATCAGGATGCCGTCCCCCTCCATCAGCACCGTTTCCCCGGTGACACCGGGTCGGATGCGGTCTTCATGCAGCACCAGCTGATGCTGTTCCCGGAGAGAACGGATGGTCAGCAGGCGCAGGGTGCGGTAGGCTTCCGCCCGGTAGGCCGCCTCGGCGGCCGCCAGGCCATCCGGATCCCCCTGCAACTGCCTGTGCATCGCCTGAAGTGTCTCCTGCGGGATGCTTATGCGCTCCCTGAGACGATCCATATAGTAGCGATACAGCAGGCCCAGCCGCTGCTCCTCCAGCTCCTTGCGGAACCGGGGTGTCTGCTCCAGCCCCTGGTCCCGGGCCTCGAGATAGAGCAGCCGGGCCGTGACCAGGCGCCGCAGCAGGTCACCCCGCAGCATGGCCTGGTCGTCCTCGTCCATGGTGGTGAACTGGGTGGCGAAGGGGGAACTGGCCACCGCCTGCTGCAGCTGGTCGGAGGTGATCACGGTATCACCCACCCTGGCCAGGGTCTGCGACTGGGCGTTGGCGAGCACCGGGCCCGCGCCCAGCAGCATCATGCACAGCATGCCGCTCAATATCCGTTTCCTGATCGTCGTCTTCATCTGCGGGGTCCTGCCCGGCGACCCGGAATTCCCGGGTCGCTCCACTGAATCATAGGAAAAAAGGGGGCGTCGAGCCCCCTGAGGTCAATGCACCCGGCGACATCCCTGTCGGCCGGGGACGGGAGGAGCGAAGGTCACTCGTCCGGAATCGCGCCGCCAAGATCCGGGGCACTGGCATGCATCCACTTCACCGCACTGGCATAGTCGTGCAGGATCGGCTTGCCTTCCCAGACGTTCTCCTCGTCATCGGCGATGTGCGGCACCCCATCGCTGTTGGTCTCATGACAGCTGTTGCACTTGAGAGGACCATGGGAGCCGTCCGGATTGTACTGGGCCGCCTGACGATAGGTGGTCAGATCGGTGTCCGGCGTCACCGGGTAGAGGCCGTGGATCGATTCATGGCAGCTCTGGCAGGCCAGACCGGCGTGCCCCTTGGTATAACGCATGCCGCTGTACTTGCCCGGCTGATTGATCGGATAGGCGACACCACCCTGTCCTTCCACGAACGGCGCGGCATGGCAGTCGGCGCAGTGCGGCACACCGGGCGCGAGCCAGTAGTCGCGGCCGTGGGTCGCGGCATCATAGGGTACCGCGGCGGCGCCGGTCGCCCCCTCCGGCAGCTTCAGCGAGGCGATGTCCACGGCGGGGTTGGCCGACAGGATGGAGACGTTGATATCCCCATCCTCGTCCTTGCTCACCAGCGGACCATTGCCCTTCAGCGCGATCACCGCGATATCCGGCACCAGCCGGTCCTTGGCCCAGGTCTGCAGGATCTTCGACTTGCCGGGGGTATCGTGCCCCTTGGCGTCGAGCACCACCTTCGGGTCCATCATCTGCTTCAGCTCCTCCATGCTGACGCCGATGCCCGCCGCGATCTCCTCCAGCGACTTGTTGCGCAGGGTGGTCCCCTCCTGGGTGAAGGCGTTGGTCAGGTTGTCACGCTGATAGAGTTCGCGCGACAACTGGTTGTGGCAGTTGGTGCACCAGATTCCCTTGCCACCTTCGCCATTGCCGATCTTCGATACATTGGCCTGCAGCCACTTGCCGATGGCATTCAGGTTCTCGTCGGTCTCGACGCCGTCCCTGTCCTTGTTGGGGTTGGCATGGACATCGCGTCCCACGTAGCAGCCGCCGGCGGCATCGCGGTTGTCCGCATCCGCATAGGCATTCCTGCCGTCCGGGGTGATCGGGTAACCGTCCATGTTGCCGTCCTGGCGATGGGCGGGGTGGCAACCCTGACAGGCACCGGTGCGGCCCTGCGAGTCGGGCAGCGGAACCGTCTTCTGGTGCTTCAGATGGATCGCCTCGGTCAACGCGGGGATGCGCTTCTCCTTTCCGGTCTTCGGATCCTTGAAGGTGCTGGAGCTCAACACCCCGATCACGTTGTCGGCATGGCACTTCTGACACAGGACCGGGTCACGCCCCAGACGGTTCTGGGTGGCGCGGCTGTTGGGATCGTAGTTCTTCAGGAAATCGGTGCCATTGTCGTCGTCGTGCATCTCCAGGATGGAGATCGACGTCGCCTTCAGGTCGGCGATCCAGTCGCTGGCGCCCAACCCCTTCCAGAACGCCCGCTCCTGCTTGTACAGGGCGTACTTGTCGCCGTTCGCCGTCTTGTTGGCATGGCAGTTGGCGCAGTTGGGGATATCGATCGGGTTGGTGCCGACGAAGCGCACCGGCTCACCCGAATGGCTGTCCAGCACCGGCTCGCCGCTCTCCGCATCCACCAGGCTCACCCAGGCCTCCTGGAACGGCTGGATGTCGCTCTCGGTCAGGGTGAGCAGGTCCTGCGCCGCGGTACGGTCGTTGAAGGGGGTCAACGGCAGGCCGAGTGCATCCCAGATACCGGGATTGGTCAGCACGATGGGGACGTTGTCCAGCACCGGCGACTTGGTGAAGACGATGGTGCCCTTCTCGCCGGTGTAGTGCAGGTTGCCCCCCTTCATCGGGCTTGGGACCGCGGCACCGGCCGGCCCGTTGTCCCGCGGAACCGGGATCTGCAGGCCGACGAACAGCTTCTCGCTGTCCTTGCTCGTCCCCTTCGGGTTGGTTCCCTTCAGGTCCTTGTAGACATACAGGTGGGTGAAATAGGCGTTGGCGACGTTCTCGTTCTTCTCATACTTGCCGTTGCCGTTGACGTCGTAGGGGACGTCCCAGTATTTGAGCTTGTTGCCTTCCGAGTAGGTGTTGTCGATGTGGCCATAGGCCAGCTTGAAGCGCTTCTTGCCGTCCACCAGGACCGCCGGATCCTCCTCGTCGGCCTCCAGCAGCTCGGGATACTTGCGCTTCCCGGTGGCCGTCTTGATCACCTGGCTCTGCACCGAGTTGTAGGGTGGCAGCACGCAGCAGTAGGTGAAGTCGAAACCGGTACAGTGCATGCCCAGTTCGTAGTTGATGGTGATGTTGTAGTCGTTCTTTGGTTTGGTGGGTACGTTGGTGGCGACGGTGGCCGGCTGCTTGGCGGTGCATCCCGCCAGCAGCAGGGCGGCACCGGCCGCAACGACAAGTGGTTGCCTGATCATGTGACAGATCTCCCTTAGGTGGCACCCGTCGGGGGACATCGTCCGATCACTGCCTTCACCGACGGTATGTTCGCACCGGCCGTCCTGGCGGCGACCGGAACCGTATCGTTGTTGTTGTTGTGTTGTTGTTGTGTCGTCGTAAAACGCGTTATTGTTCTTCCCTGGAAAAGCGCTGGTGGCAAGCGCCTTCGGTACGGCCCCTGCCCCACCGGGATGGTCTGGCGTCATCCCGATCCCTGCTCACCAGGGTGTTTTCATACATACCAGATAACCCTGCAAGTTACAAGAGATAGGCGCACCGCCCTGCCATGTGTGAACTCTTCGCCATGTCCAGCCTCTACCCGGCGAGCATCTCGTTCTCGCTGGAGGAGTTCGCCCGCCACGGTGGCATATCCGGGCCGCATAGCGACGGCTGGGGAATCGCCTTCTACGACGAGCTGGACGTGCGCCTGTTCCGGGAGCCCGATTCGGCGTCCAACAGCCCCTGTGTCCGTTTCATCCGCGACCAGCGCTACCCCAGCAGGCTGGTGGTCTCCCACATCCGCAAGGCGACCATGGGCGGCATCCGCCTGCCCAACACGCAGCCCTTCTGCCGCGAGACCGGGGGACGCATGCACCTGTTCGCCCACAACGGCGACCTGGAACGGATCCGCGCCCATCCGGACATCCGGCTGGGAGACCATCGCCCCATCGGCGATACCGACTCGGAATACGCCTTCTGCCACCTGATGCCCCACCTGCAGCGGATCTGGTTGCAGGAACAGGTCCCGGACCTGGCCACCCGCTATGCCGTGATCCGGGAGTTTGCCGCCCGCCTCCGCCCCCTCGGGCCGGCCAACTTCATCTATGCCGACGGTGAGTATCTGTTCGTCCATGGCCACATCAGGAGCCAGCCGGGACGCGAGGGCTTTCACCCGCCCGGCCTGTACTGGCTGTGCCGCTCCTGCACCCCGCACCATCAGCCGGCCGCCATTCCCGGTGTCGGCTTCGAATACAGCGGACCGCCGCAGAAGGCGGCACTGGTGGCCACCGTCCCGCTCACGGACGAGAAGTGGCAGCCCATCGGAGAGGGGGAACTGGTGGTATTCAAGGATGGGGAGCGGGTCGCTCCATGAGCGACCCCGCCGTCGCCCTCGATCTGCTCCCGCTGCTGTTCACCACCGGGCTGCTGGCCGGGATGGTGGACGCGGTGGCCGGCGGTGGCGGTCTGATCACGCTGCCGGTTCTGCTGGCGGCGGGACTGGCGCCGACCGAGGCCCTGGCCACCAACAAGCTGCAGGGATCGGCGGGCACCCTCTCGTCGAGCCTCTACTTCGTGCGCCATGGACAGGTACAGCCAGGACGCATCGTCCTGCTCATCGCCTGTACCTTTGCCGGCTCTGCCACCGGTACCCTGTTGGTGCAGCATCTCAGTTCCGGCTTCCTCACCCGGCTGATCCCGCTGCTGTTGATCCTGATCGCCCTCTATTTCTGGTTCGGGCCGCCACTCAGGGAGGAGGAGTCGCGACAACGCCTTCCACTTTGGGCCTTTGCCCTGCTGATCGGGTTCGGGGTGGGATTCTACGATGGCTTCTTCGGCCCCGGTGCCGGCACCTTCTTCGCCTTCGGCTTCGTGCTGCTGCTCGGCTACGACCTGGTGAAGGCGACCGCTCATACCAAGATGCTGAATCTGACCAGCAATCTGGCCTCGCTGCTGTTCTTTGCGGCGGGGGGGCAGGTGCTCTGGGGAATCGGACTGACCATGGCGGCGGGCCAGTTCATCGGGGCCCACCTGGGGGCGAGACTGGTGCTGCGCCGCGGCGCGCGGCTGATCCGGCCGCTGATCGTGCTGGTGAGTATCCTGATCAGCCTGAAGCTGCTGCTGCAGCGCTGAGGCTCAGTGCAGCACGTTGCCGATGCCCGGCTCGGCGTCGGCGGCCTGCTGCACCTGTTCGATCAACTCCTCGCCAATGCGCTGAAAGGCGGCGATGCGGCTGCGGTCGAGCCGGTCGTGGGAGCTGCCGCTGCCCTCGTGGGCGAGCACGTTGGCGACCATCACGATATCCACGTAGTCGACTTCGGCCGTCGGAGGCACCCGGTCGAAGCGGTCATGGCAGGCCGCCACCTCGACCAGCGACTCGTCGAAATTCCAGTGGTCGAGCATGAACTTGCCGACACTCATGTGCAGCGCCCGGATCAGCTTGTCCAGGGTAGCCTCGTCCTCCAGCAGGAGCGGATCGGCGGTCGCCTTGATCAGGATCGGGATCACACCCACATCGTGGATCAGGCCGGCCAGCATCGCCTCGTCCTTGTTCAGATGGGGGAAGCGGCTGGCCAGAAGGGCCGACTTGGTGGCGACCACGACGCTGTGCTGCCACAGCGCCTCCATCCGCGCCTGGATCGAACGGTAGGCGGTGGTGAAGACATCGCGCATGGCCAGGCTGAGGATGGCGTGTTTGACCGCATCGATGCCGATGCGGGTGATGGCCGCCTTCACCGAGGTGACATTGCTGATGCCGCGGTAGAGCGGACTGTTGGCGTAGCGCACCAGGCGCGCCGCCATCGAGGTGTCCTTGCTGATGATGCGGGCCACGTCCGCCATGGAGCTGCCGGCGTCGTTGACCACCAGCAGCGCCTCGAGGGAGAGATTCGGGAGCGTCGGCAGCTTGATCCGGTTCTGCTCGATCTCGTTGCGCAACTCCAGGGCAAAGCGCCTGGCGTCGAACGCCTCCTTCTCCTGCGGTCGCGCTTCGGTCACGGCGGTGACCTCAGCTGGCCAGGACCGACACGCTGCGCGGACTCCAGCTGGGCCCGCCGAGGGCCGGCCGGTCCAGGTCGTTCCACAGGTTGGCGATCTGCTCATAGGAGATGGCGTTGGCCAGCAGCTGGGCCGCCTCCCGTTTGAGCGCGCCGATGTAGGCCTCTTTCCCGACGAGGTGAATCAGCTTCGGCAGTGACAGATCGATGCCGTGACGGTCGAGCAGGGTGTCGAGCACGTCCTCCAGCCCATTGTGCTGCAGCAGGTCGAGGGCGAGGGCCCGGATGTCGGGCCCGTCGGACAGGTCGGCCGGCGGAACCTGGCGGCGCAGCCGGTGCTGAACCCGGCGCCGGCGCCAGCTCAACACCCCCGCCAGGCTGGCCGGGGAGGCCAGCAGGGGGTAGCGTTCGTTCAGTTCGTGCAGCCGCTCCGCACACTGGTCCACGGCATCGATCAGCCCTGCAAACTGCTGCTTCATTCCTCCTCCCCTGGGCACCCCGGATGGCCGGGCGTGGGACGGCGCAGGTCCCTCGCGGAATCTGCTCCGTCGATCGAGTCGACTGGCTCCATTAGCGGCTGCCGGGGTGTTTTCTTTAAGGCAGTAACCGGCGTGAATGAAACGAACGGGAATCGGCCCGGAGGCCGGCAGCGGGAGACAGCAGTCGTGTCCCGGGGACCCCCATCAACAGCAACCCCCCCCACCGGCAGCGCCACCACCCCCGGCAGCGGTGTCGAACGGCATCACGCTGCCGCAGCCGGCGAAGATTCCGAAATGGGTGCTGCGGTCACCGAAGAACTCGAAATGATCGCGGAAACGGGTCTCGGCCAGCATCCGCCAGGTATTGCCGCAGACCGGAAACATGCGACCACGCTCGATCAGGTGGTGCTTGTCGAGCGGAAACCGCTGTTCGTGGTGGGGAATGGTCCCCCGGTAGCGCACCGCCTGACCGTAGTCCTCGCAGTGGCTCTCCAGCCCCTCCAGGCGGAACAGCCGGTAGGTGGCGGAGAAGAAGCCGATGTGACCGATGCGGGCCTCCAGGCCGGGATTGTCGATGGTGAGGGGGCGATCCTCCACCAGCCGCGGGTCGCCGAAGCCGACGGCCCTGGCCAGGTTCTCGAAATCGTTCCAGTAGAGGGCACCGCTGAGGCACTCGCCGTAGAGCACCGGGTCGTCCACCAGCTCCTTCGGCACCCGCCGGTCGGCATAGACGTCGGAAAAGTAGAGTTCGCCCCCCGGCCGCAGCAGCCGCCACGCCTGGCGCAGGACCGCCTCCTTGTCCGGCGACAGGTTGATGACGCAGTTGGAGACGATGATGTCGAAGCTCCCCTCCTCCAGCCCCAGCTCGTCGAGGCGCTCGATGTACCCCTGGCGGAACTCGACGTTGGAACGGGCATATCCGAACCGCTCGCGATGCCACTCCAGGTGACGGTTGGCCACCGCCAGCTGCTCCTCGGTCATGTCGACGCCGAGGACATAGCCGTCCTCCCCCACCAGCTGGGCCAGCAGGTAGCAGTCGCGACCGCTGCCGCTGCCCAGGTCGAGAATGCGCATCCCCTCCAGCAGCTGGGGCCGTACCAGGCCACAGCCATAATAACGCGCCGCCACCTCGGGATGGATGTTGACCATCGCCTCCGCCAGGTGCTCCGGCATGTCTCCGGGTGTGCAGCAGGCATCGGTCTTCAGATCACCGCTACTCTGCAGGATCCTGCCGTAGTATTCCTTGACGCTGTCCACGCGCTCACTCCTCCATGGTCTGGCCGTGCCGCTGCGCCAGGGTCCGCTTGATGTACTCCTTGATCGCCGCCGTCTCCGCCGGCAGCCGCTCACAACGGGTCTCCTTCTCCATCAGCCCCTGCAACGACGGCGGTGGCGGCGCCTCGACACCGATCGCCTGCTTCACCGCGTCACCGAACTTGGCCGGATGGGCGGTGGCCAGGCAGATGGCACCGGGGTAGCCACGCGCCGCCCGCACCCCCACTGCGGTGTGCGGATCCAGGATGTAGTCGCTCTCTTCGAAGGTGCGGCGGATCTGCTCCAGGGTCTCCTCCTCGCTCACCGCCTCGGCGTGGAACAGCCGCGCCACCTCCGCCTGCTTCTCCGGCGGCACCTCCAGGCGGCCCTCCCGCGCCATCTGTTCCATCAGTCCGCGCACGGCGGCCGGGTCCCGGTCCATCAGGTAGTAGAGATAGCGCTCGAAGTTGGAGGAGATCTGGATGTCCATGGAGGGGCTGATGGTGTGATGCACCTCACGGGCCTGGTAGACACCGGTATTGACGAAACGGCTGAGGATGTCGTTGCGGTTGGTGGCCAGGATCAGCTTGCGCACCGGCAGCCCCATGCGCGAGGCGACGTAACCGGCAAAGATGTCCCCGAAATTGCCGGTCGGCACCGAGAACACCACCGCCCGCTCCGGATCGCCGCCGGTGACCCGCGCCCAGCTGTAGAAGTAGTAGACCACCTGCGCCAGGATGCGTGCCCAGTTGATCGAGTTGACCGCTCCCAGGCTGTACTCGCTCTTGAACGCCAGATCGTTGAACAGCTCCTTGACGATGCGCTGGCCGTCGTCGAAGGTACCCTCGATGGCGATGTTGTGGACGTTGGCGTCGAGCACCGTGGTCATCTGCCGCTCCTGGATCGGCGACACCCGCTGGTACGGGTGCAGGATGAAGATGTCGATGCGCTCCTGTCCCCGCACCCCGTAGATCGCCGCCGAACCGGTATCACCGGAGGTGGCACCGAGGATGTTGAGCCGCCCGCCGCTGCGCTCCAGCAGCCACTCGAACAGATTGCCGAGGAACTGCAGCGCCACGTCCTTGAACGCCGCGGTGGGGCCGTGGAACAGCTCCAGCACATGCCTGTCGCCCACCTCCACCACCGGGGTCACCTCCGGATGGCTGAAACCGGCATAGGAGCGCTCCACCAGATCCGCCAGCGAGCGCCGGTCCAGGTCGGTGCCGACGTAGGGGGCCATCACCTCCACCGCCAGCTCGGTGAACGGCAGGCCCGCCCAGCGCCTCAGCGTCTCCCCATCCACCTGGGGAAAGTTCTCCGGCAGCAGCAGTCCCCCATCGGTCGCCAGCCCCATCATCACGGCCTGGGAGAAGGTCACCGGCTCGACGCCGCCGCGGGTGCTGAGATAGCGCATCATCTGTCTCCTTGGAATAAGGTCCCATCGGGGAAAACCGCTGGATTATATCAGCCCGCACCCCCGGATTCAGACCGTTTGCGGCAATCCCGTCCCGGCCACCGGCCGGCACCGCTGCCGCAAAACCGGCAACCGCGGGTCCCCGACCAAGCTGTCCGGTCCGGACCTCCCGGCCGTTGCACTCCGCCAGAAGACCGGCGCCGGCGGCGGGGCATTGCAACGATCCACGGAGACACGTTGTCCAGGGGTTGCTCTTGTGCAACCATCCGGGACGAACCAGACAGGATTCGAGCCGGCATGAACCAGATGACCAATTTCGGCAGCAGGGTGCGCAAGCTGCGGGAACAGCGCGGCCTGACCCAGGCCGCGCTGGCCCGCAAGATGATCATCTCCCCCAGCTACCTGAACCAGATCGAGAACGACGCCCGCCCTCTCAACCGGCGCGTGATCAGGAAGCTGGAGCTTGCCCTCGGGATCGACTTCGGCGACTGGGCGGCGCAGGAGGAGCGCCGCGCCAACCTGCTCAAGGAGGCCCTCAACGACCCCCTGTTCCGCAGCGCCGACATCTCCCTGCACGAGGTGCGCGAGGTGGTCTCCAGCTTCCCCCGCATCGCCGATCGTTTCCTGCAGCTGTTCCAGGCCCATCAGCGGCTGCAGTCCGACTACCAGACCCTGGCCGAATCGGTGGCCGGCGAGGAGCGGGTCAAGGCCCTGCACGGGGCCCAGTTCCCGTACGAGGACGTACGCGACTTCTTCTATCGCCGCAACAACCACATCGACGCCCTCGACCATGCCGCCGAGCGCCTGTTCGAATCCCGCGGGCTGCGCATCGACCATCTGCTGAGCGATCTCACCGGCTA
>DRKP01000076.1 GCA_011051715.1 Sedimenticola thiotaurini
CGGCGATGCCTTTGCCCGTCACCGTGCGGGAACGGGCCACCGCCCCCCGTCACCGGCCGAGCGGCGGCATGGTCTATTCCGGGTGCCCGATGAAATATCCCTGTGCACCGTCGATATTCAGCGACGGCAGCAGTTTCCACTGCGTCTCCGTCTCCACCGACTCGGCGATCACCTGGATCTCCAGGCCATGCGCGATCTTGGCCAGCGCCTGGAGAAAGAACTGATTGTCCCGGTTCTGTTCCAGCGAGCGCAGGTAGCTGCCATCCAGCTTCAGGTAGTGGGCGCGCAGGGACTGCAGATAGGCGAACGAACCGAAACTGCGGCCGAAGTGATCCAGCGAAAACCGGGCACCGTGCCGTTCCAGCAACTCGATCAGGCTCCCGATCCGGCCCAGCATGGTCACCGCCCGATACTCCGGCAACTCCACGATCAGACGCTGAGCGGCCTGTGGGTGCAGTTGCAACTGTTCCCCGAGCCAACTGAGAAAACCCGGTGTCTTCAGGGACGAGGGCGACAGGTTGACGGCGTAGCGCCGCTCCGGTCCGTCCGTCGCAGTGGTCAGTACCCTGGCGAGCACCGCCCGGTCGACCTGTGCCGCGAGGCCCCAGCGTTCCACCTGCGGCATGAACAGACCGGCATTGATCAGGTCTTCGCCTTCGCGGATGCGCACCAGCACTTCGTGGTGCATGGGCTCCCCGCCGGGACAGGAGACCACCGGCTGCAGTTGCAGCACCAGCCGGTCCCGGTCCAGGGCCTGCTGCAGAAAATCACGCCACTCGGTGGCACCCCGGATGTGGGGCCGCTCGCTGCGCCGGGGAACGATCAGATGCCAGGCATTGGCCGATTCTCCACGTGCAGCCTGCAGCGCCATGTCCGCCTGGGACAACAGTTCGCTCACCGACTGACTGCCGTCGAAGCAGGCGATGCCCACGTGCCCCACGTCCAGGCGGTCGGTGTCGCCGCTGTCGTGCAGACGGGCCAGCTGGGCCGACAGCCGCGCCCCCAGGCTGCGCCCCTCCTCCTCGCTCAGGCCATCCACAAGCAGGGCGAAATCGGCGCCGCTGATCCGGGCCAGATGATGAGCGGGAAGGGTCTCGGCCACCTCCTGCAGGCGCACCGCCAGGGCCCGCAGCAGCCTGTCACCGGCCTGGTAACCGTGGGCGTCATTGAACCCCTTGAAGTCATCCAGCTGAATCAGGCACAGCAGGCCGGTGGGAAACTCCTCCGGCGAATCCACCAGGTGGGCCAGCATATCCATGAAATGACGTTTGTTGGCCAGCCCGGTGACCGGGTCCTGGTTGGCCTGCCGCCGCAGATCGTCGGCCAGCTGCTCCGACTCGGTCAGCATCTGCTTCACCTTCAGCGACAGACGGTTCATCGCCTCGACGATCCGCCGCAGCTCGCGGGTACGGGGCAGCCTGTCCAGTACCGGAAACCTGCGTTCACAGATGGCGCTGGCCTGGTCCTCGACCGACTGCAGCGGTCGCAGCACCAGCTTCAGCAACAGCACGCCGAGCAGCGACATCACCACGGCGCTTGTCAGAAACCAGCGCAGCATGCCGGTGACATTGGACCACAACTGGGCATAGGCCAGCCCCGGATTGCTCTGCACCAGGACCCGGCCGGCCTGGACCCAGCCGTCCATTACCGATGCCTCGCCCAGGGGCGTCTCCAGCGGAAGCATGTGCACGAACCACTCCGGTACCCCGTCGATGCGCACCGGCAGTTGTCGCTCCACCACCCCGGTGCCATCCATCTTCTCAACCCGAATCGAGCGATAGAACCCGCGATCGAAGATGGCATCGACCATCGATTCGATGGTGGCGCTGTCACCCTTCGCCAGATGGGTGGAGATGGACAGCCCCAGGGAGGTGGCCGTATCCTCGGCGTGGGACGCAAGCTGCTGCTGCAGGAACGTGCGGGTGTTGTCCACGCTGATCAGGAAGGTGCCGATGAACACCAACGTGAGCAGCAGCACCAGCAGTACCACCAGTTGTCGTGCCAGGGTCATATCGATCTCTCGCCTTTGCTATCGGTCATTGTGCTGCTCCCCTTCCCGTTGCAGCCGCTGCTGCAGATCCTGCCACAGGCTGAGGCGGTCGGACCCGCCCACCCGCCGCCCCTCGCCCCGCCGCTTGGCCAGCCACAGGCTGCTGGCGTTGAAACTGTAGACCGGCGCCAGGTCGGGGCGCTCACTGGCCGGCAGGATATCGCCATTGATATTGTCCAGCACCAACGGTACCGCATCGGGCGTCGGATAGTAGGTCAACACCATGTGGGCCTGATTCAGTCTCAACGCCTTGACGTACATGATCTTCAGTTTGCTGTCGGGCACTCCCAGTTCACGCAGAGTGAAGTACTTGGCGATGGAGTAGTCCTCGCAGTCCGCCCCGCGGATGCTCAGGGCCTCGATCGGGGTGGCCCAGTAGTCCTCCCGTCCCCACAGTTCCTGGTCGGTCTTCCAGGGCAGCCGGTTGAAGAATGCGTTCACCAGGGTCAGTTTGTCCCGTTCCGGCAGATCCCGCTCGCTGGCCATCAGGTTCCGCCACCGATCCACCCGTTCCGCCGCCGCCCGGCCGTACTTCTGCTCGACCCACTTCATCATCCCACCGTCCAGGTCGAGACCACCGGCCACCGCGACGGCGAGCCAGGCCAGCAACGGCAGCCAGACCACATTGCGCCAACGGCCCGGACCGCGACGCCTTCCTTCCGGATTGTGCTGTGATTGTATTGGCAACGGCCCAGAACCCGGCAACGACGAAGAGGGGCCGCGGGGAATCCGGACCCTTCACCGTTGGCGACCGCCGGAACCGGTTTCTTGAACCGGCCGGCGGGGATGAGGGGGGCCGGCGCACCTGCTAGAATGCGGCCTTTCGTCGCACCACCAGCCCCGGTACAACGCCATGCGCACATCCCAGTTCCCCCTCCACACCCTCAAGGAAACCCCCTCCGATGCCGAGATCGCCAGCCACCGGCTGATGCTGCGCGCCGGCATGATCCGCAAGCAGGCGGCCGGTCTCTACACTTGGCTGCCGCTGGGACTGCGGGTGCTGCGCAAGGTGGAGCGCATCGTGCGCGAGGAGATGGACCGGGCGGGCGCCCTGGAACTGCTGATGCCGGCGGTGCAGCCGGCGGAGCTGTGGCAGGAATCGGGACGCTGGGAGCAGTATGGTCCCGAGCTGCTTCGGTTCCGGGACCGGCACCAGCGGGAGTTCTGTTTCGGCCCCACCCACGAGGAGGTGATCACCGACCTGGCGCGCAACGAGCTGCACAGCTACAAGCAGCTGCCGGTCAACTTCTACCAGATCCAGACCAAGTTCCGCGACGAGATCCGCCCCCGCTTCGGCGTCATGCGGGCACGCGAGTTCCTGATGAAGGACGCCTACTCGTTCCATACCGACCAGGCCTCGCTGCAGCAGACCTACGAGGCGATGCACCAGGCCTACAGCCGCATCTTCCGGCGTTGCGGCCTGCGCTTCCGGGCGGTGGAGGCGGACAGCGGCGCCATCGGCGGCAGCGCCTCCCACGAATTCCACGTCATGGCCGATTCCGGGGAGGATGCCATCGCCTTCTCCAGCGAGGGAGACTACGCCGCCAACGTGGAGAAGGCGGAGGCCCTGCCCCCGACCGGACAGAGACCTGCGCCGACGGAAGAGATGCGGCTGGTGGACACCCCCGACGCGAAGACCATCCAGGAGCTGGTGGAGCAGTTCGGGGTACCCGTCGAACACACCGTCAAGACCCTGGTGGTGGCGGCCGCCGAGGATCAGGAGAGCGACTTCATCGCCCTGCTGGTGCGCGGTGACCACGAGCTGAACGAGATCAAGGCGGAGCAGCTGCCCCAGGTGGCCAGCCCGCTGCGCTTCGCCAGCGAGGCGGAGATCCGCGACGCCATCGGTGCCGGCCCGGGCTCCCTGGGCCCGGTCAATCTGCCGATTCCCTGTATCGTCGACCGCACCGTGGCGGTGACCGCCGACTTCAGCGCCGGCGCCAACATCGACGGCAAGCACTTCTTCGGCATCAACTGGGAGCGGGACCTGCCCCTGCCCCCGGTGGCCGATCTCCGCAACGTGGTGGAGGGCGACCCCAGTCCGGACGGCAGGGGTGTGCTGCACATCGCCCGCGGCATCGAGGTGGGCCACATCTTCCAGCTGGGGCGCAAGTACAGCGAGGCGATGAACGCCACCGTGCTGGACGAGAACGGCCGCGCCCTGACCATGATCATGGGCTGCTACGGCATCGGCGTATCGCGGGTGGTGGCGGCCGCGATCGAGCAGAGCCACGACGACCGCGGCATCGTCTGGCCCGCCGCCCTGGCCCCGTTCCAGGTGGCCCTGCTGCCGATGAAGATGGGCAAGTCACAACGGGTACGCGAGGCGGTGGAGAGGCTCTACGACGAGATGACCGCGGCCGGCCTGGAGGTGCTGCTGGACAACCGCGACGTGCGCCCCGGCTTCATGTTCGCCGACATGGAGCTGATCGGCATCCCCCACCGGGTGGTGGTGGGCGAACGCGGCCTGGACGAGGGGACGGTGGAGTATCGCGCCCGCAGCGACAGCGACAACCGGATGATCCCGCTGGACCGGATCACGGCGCTGCTGCAGGAGCAGCTGGCGGACGCGGTTATGGGCGCCTAACCTGGCTTTATTTGACAGCGGCCGGCCTCAGGCAGGAAACTCCCGGCCTTCGCCGCCCGCCGCGGCAGACCACCGACCCCCGGAACAGAGATGGCAAGAGAAGAGAGCTTCACCTACGAGCAGCTGCTGGAATGCGGACACGGCAGGATGTTCGGCCCCGGCAATGCCCAGCTGCCGGTCCCCAACATGCTGATGATGGACCGGATCACCCGGATCGCCGACAGCGGTGGCGCCTTCGGCAAGGGGGAGATCCAGGCGGAGCTCGACATCCGGCCCGACCTCTGGTTCTTCGAATGCCATTTCCCGGGCGATCCGGTGATGCCGGGCTGCCTGGGGCTGGACGCCATGTGGCAGGCGGTCGGCTTCTTCCTGGCCTGGATCGGCAATCCCGGACACGGCCGTGCCCTCGGCGTGGGCGAGGTGAAGTTCACCGGCCAGGTGCTGCCATCGGCGGGCAAGGTGACCTATCAGCTGGACATGAAGCGGGTGATCAGCCGCAAGCTGGTGCTCGGTGTCGCCGACGGTGTGATGAAGGTGGATGGCCGTCCCATCTACCACGCCAAGGACCTGCGCGTCGGCCTGTTCATCAACACCGACAGCTTCTGAGCCGGACCGGCGTCAGGCCGCGGTCCCGACCGTCTCCACCCCCTCCAGGCCCGCCTGCCGGATCCCCTCGGCCAGCGCCTCGATCGCCTGGGGTCGGGGAAACGAGCGGCGCCAGGCCAGGGCCACCGTCCGGCTCGGCGTGGTCCCCTTGAACGGCCGCACCGCCAGCAGCCCCTCCGGGAAACAGTGCAGGCCGGCAGCGGTGATCGGCAGCACCGTGATGCCCAGTCCACTGGCCACCATGTAGCGGATGGTCTCCAGCGATCCCCCCTCGAAGTTCTCCTGCAGTCCCTGCTCCGACGAGACCGGTTTCAGGCAGCCGGGACAGGCCGCCACCACCTGGTCGCGGAAGCAGTGCCCCGGCCCCAGCAGCAGTACCCGCTCCTCGTTGAGGCGGCGCAGGTCGGTCTGCTTGCGCTTCGCCCACGGATGCCCCGCCGGCAGCAGCACCACGAACGGCTCCTGATACAGCGGCATGGTCTCGATGCCGGGCTCGTCGAACGGCAGCGAGATGATGATCGCATCCTGCTTGCCCTGCTTCAGCTCCTCGGACAGCACCGCGGTATAGTTCTCCTCGATGTAGAGCGGCATGCCCGGCGTCTGCCGCGCCAGCTGCGGCACCAGGCGGGGAAACAGATAGGGACCGATGGTATAGATGGCGCCCACCCGCAGCGGTCCGCGGAGCTGGTCCTGGCCCTGGCGCGCCATCTCCTTGATCGCCTCCGCCTGCTCCAGGATCAGCTGGGCCTGGGCCACCACCTGCTCCCCCACCGCCGTCACCGCCACCTCTCCGGTGCCCCGTTCGAACAGGGTCACGCCCAGCTCCTGCTCCAGTTTCTTCACTGCCACCGACAGGGTCGGCTGGCTGACGAAACAACGTTCCGCTGCGCGGCCGAAGTGCCGGTCCCGGGCCACGGCGACGATGTACTTCAGTTCACTGAGGGTCATTTGGGAAACTGATTCCTTGGATGAATGCCCGATTCGTGATTCAGTCCACAAAGAACGGGGCGATTGGGATAAAATCCGGTTTTAAATGCCGATGACATAAATACAATATCAGACTTCAGGCAGTTGAAATCCCTGTTCCTCTGTCGCCTGTGGCAATCGGCCGGGGACATCGCCCGGACGCCAGATGAGTCACCAAGCCATCGCAACCGCACATCCACTGCAACCACTGCCACCCGGCGCCTTCCGTATATTACAGATCACGGACAGCCACCTCTATGCGGATCCCCACGGCTGCCTGGCCGGAATCAACACCCTGCAGTCTTTCCAAGCGGTGCTGGAGCAGGCCCGTGCGCTGCCTGCGGAGATGATCCTGGCGACGGGGGACCTGGTCCACGACGCCAGCCCCGAGGGCTACCAGCGGGTGCGTGACGCCTTCGCCGCCCTTGGGCTGCCGGTCTACTGCCTGCCGGGAAACCACGACCTGCCCGCCGTCATGTCCCGCTGCCTGGACCGGGATGGGATCACTTCACCCAAACTGGTGAGCCATGGCGACTGGGCGATCTTCCTGCTGGACTCCACCATTCCGGGCGAGGAGGGGGGGCGCCTGGCCGAAGAGGAACTGGACCGGCTGGAACAGGGGCTGGAGCAGAATCCGGGGAAGCACGCCCTGATCTGCCTGCACCACCACCCGGTTCCGGTGGGCAGCGCCTGGATGGACCGGATGGCGCTGGAGAACCCCGAACGCTTCTTCGGCCTGCTGCAGCGGTTTCCCAATGTCCGTGGCATCCTCTGGGGCCACATCCACCAGACCTACGACGCGACCTACCGGGACATGCGCCTGATGGGCAGCCCCTCCACCTGCATCCAGTTCACGCCCAGGGTCGACCACTTCGCGATCGACAACGAGCCCCCGGGAATGCGCTGGCTGGAGCTGTTTCCGGACGGCCGCATCCGCACCGGCGTGCAGCGGCTGCAGCGGATGCCGCTGGGGCTGGATCTCAGTTCGGTGGGGTACTGAGGGGCCGTCGGACACACCGCTCTTCCTCGTTCCGGACCGGGAATCCGCGTGCAAACCCTCACCGGTCATTCCGGCGCAGGCCGGAATCCATGCTGCCGGTCCGGTTGGATACCGATCCTCACCAGGATGACGGGGAAACAACGGGATAGCGGGCAATTCAGGTGTTCCGTCGTCCCGTCGTGGCCGACGGAGGGTCAGGCCTCCCCGTCCAGCTCCACCGGTACCAGTTCCGCTCCCTCCATCCCCAGGTCGTGGTGGTGGATGCGCAACGCCAGCACCTCCACCCCCTCCTCCGCCACCTGACGCAGGCGCTCGGCATAGGCGGGATGGATCTCCCGGGCGGGGGCGAAGACGACCCCTTCCGGGCGGTTGAGGGCGAACAGGAGCACCCCGCGCAGCCCCTGCTGCAGTACCCCGTGCAGCAGCTCGACGTGCTTCAGGGCCCGCGCGCTCACCGCGTCCGGAAACAGCAGCCGGTCGCCCTCCAGCAGGGTCACGTTCTTCACCTCCACCAGCGCATCCGGCCGGTCGCCGCCGCTGAGCAGCAGATCCAGCCGGGAGCGGGGATGCCCCGGCAGGTCCCAGGTCACCTCGCGGCGCAGACCGGTGTAGCCCTCCAGCCCCGGTACCCGCCCGGCGGCGATGGCCTCCGCCACCACCGCGTTGGTACGGGCGGTGTTGACCCCCACCCAGCCGGCACCCATGTCCACCCGCTCCAGGGTCCAGGCCAGCTTGCGGCGTGGATCGTCGCTGTGGCTCAGTTCCACCGGCGCCCCCGGTTCCCAGCAGCCGCGCATGCTGCCGGTGTTGGGGCAGTGGGCGGTGACCCGGGTGCCGTCCGCCAGCTCCACGTCGGCCAGAAAACGCTTGTAGCGGCGCAGGATCCGGCCGCGGGTCAATGCTGGCAACTGCATGGAAAGCCCCTTCCCTCCTGCCGCTGGACGATGCCCGCGGTGATCACTGGCCCGAATATTTCACCCGGTCGCTGGAATTATGTTTCAATGTACTGTATTTCATGCGAAATTCTGGAATAGTAGCAAAGTACAAATTGTTGCCGGGCATCGCTGAACGCGCCCTCGCACCGGTCTCGCCGTCCATCTGCGGTATTTGCTCAATCATCAATAGCTTCGGCTGTTGATTCAATCGCAAATCCGCACCTGAACGCCGATCCCGGTGCGATCATCGCGTTCCCGGGTGAAACATTCGGGCTAGTATTGAGGCCGGTATACAGAGGACCAGCCAATGAGAACTACGGATTGGGCGATCGCCGCCGCTCTGCTCGCATATCTCCACCCCGCCATCGGCGCCCCCCTCGGATACCCGCCTCCACCGGGACCCTACGGAGAGGTGGCCGCGCCTCCTCCGGAGAACGCTGCCGCCCCCGGCGGGGAGGAGGCGGCGAAGCAGGCGCCGCCAGCGGCGGCCCCTGAGGAGCATGCCGCGGCGAAGGATACGCCCCCCGTGCAGGATGAGGTCCCGATCCCGGCCGGACCACCCCCCGCCCCCCCGTCCACCGGCCGGACGGCGACGGAACAGCTCCCGCCACCCCCGGCGCCCCGCTTCCGGCCATGGGACCAGGCCGGCTATCCCGCGCCACCGGCCAGCGCGGTTCCCGGCCATGGCCGCTATCCCGGCCAGGCGTACGATGGTTACCCGCAGGGGTATCCCCCGGCACCCGCCTCCGTCCACCCTTACCAGGGCGCCGGCTACTATGGAGGCCATCCCTACCAGGGAGGTGGCTACGGGCGCAATCCCGGCGCCGGCACCTATGGGTACCGGGATAACTATCCCTACACCGGCGACTACGCCCCCTACTCCGCCTATCCTGCCGAGACTGCCCCGCCGGTGCCCTCCTATGCCCTGCCGCTCTCCCCCTTCGGCGGCGAACCGGACTACCAGCGGCGTTACGACACCCCGTATATCCCTGACTACGCGCCGCGCCCCCGGGACGACTGGAACTATCCGCCGGCGGCCGAGCCGCGCTGGCAGCCGGACCGGTTCCGCTACTGATCCGGCAATACTGCTACCTGGTCCTGGCCGGACCCAGATCCGTAGGAGCGGCGCCCCCGCCGCGAACGACCCACCCCGACGCCGCTCAGCCGACGCTGAAACCACTCAGCCGTTGTTCGTCCACGGTCTCGCAGGCGAGGTTGTCCACCCGCGCCCCGTCGGGGCCGCGGGTCAGCCACGCCTTGAACTGGTCGACCGCCTCCGGCGTACCGCAGGCGAGCACCTCGACCCGGCCGTCGGGCAGGTTGCGGGCATGGCCGGTGATGCCCAGGGACTGGGCCTGGTGGCGGGCCGAGGCACGGAAGAAGACCCCCTGGACCCTCCCCGACACCAGACAGCGGATGCAGATCGTCATCTCTTCGACTCCCTCCCCATCCCGGTCACTCTTCCGCCGGTGGCCGGTAGTTCTTGATGAATGTCTCCACCATCTCGCCGCTGACCATGCCGATCTGCCTGGCCACCACCTCTCCGTCCGGCGTGATCAGATAGGAGGTGGGCAGCGAGCGCACCGGCCCCAGGGCAGTCTTCCAGCCCGGCTTGCCCCGCAGGATGGGGAAGCTGAGGAACTGCTCCTCGACGAAACTGCGCAGCCGATCGGCGGAGATCTCCTCCAGGTTGACACCGATCACCACGGCATCCTTGTCCTTGTGGGCATTGTGGAAGGTCTCCAGGTCCGGCAGCTCCTCCAGGCAGGGGGGGCACCAGGTGGCCCAGTAGTTGACCAGCACCCATTTGCCCCGGAACTCGGACAGGCTGCGCATCCTGCCGTCCAGGTCGGGCAGGGAGAAGTCCACCGGTTCCGCCCACGCCAGGGTGGAGATCAGCAGCCCCGCCAGCCACAGCATCCATTTTCTCTTCACACGATCGCCTCGTTCTGGGTCCGGACAGGTGCCGGACACGGGTTCAGTCCTGCTCTTCCAGGTAGAGGACAGCCAGCGCCACCCCCATGTTCCGCGCCATGTCCTGGTCCAGCCGTTCCAGGATCCGCTTCAGGGCCCGGTCCGCCTCCGCCCGGGATCGTACCAGAAGCGTCGGCGATGGCAGTACGAAGGGGCGGGCCTGGTACAGATCGAGCAGGGTGAAATGGTTCAGATCCCGGGCCAGCGCCCACTCCTCGTCTTCCGACAGCAGCACCAGGCTGGCCTGCTCCAGCTGCTCCAGCAGGCGCTCCAGCCGCTCTTCCGGCACGTGGCCCAGGCGCAGCGCCAGCTGCTCCGCCGACAGTGTCCGTCCCCCCTGCTGGGCCCACCACAACTCGCGCAGCACCCGGTAGGCGAGGAGAAAATCGCCCCCCTCCCCCTCGCGCCCGTGCCAGCCCAGGTCGCGGAACACCGACAGACAGTAGGAGAACTCCGCCCCCAGCAATGCCACCACCCAGGAGAGATAGATCCAGACCAGGAAGATCGGTATCACCGCCAGGGCCCCGTAGATCGCCTCGTAGGTGGGGAAATTGGTGAGATAGAAGGCGAACCCCCGCTTCGCCAGCTCGAACAGCAGGGCCGCCAGTATGCCGCCGGCAAGGGCATGGCGGAACGGCACCCGCCGGTTGGGGACGATGGTGTAGAGCAGGGTGAAGGCAACCATCGAGGAGAGCAGCGGCATCAGTGCCAGCAGCTGGCCGCGCAGCTCCCGGTTCGCCTGGGTCTCCGCCAGCAGCGGCATCGAGACCAGGAACGAGGTGGCCGCCATGCTGACGCCGATCAGCAGCGGCCCCAGGGTGAGGATGGCCCAGTACATCAGGAACATGGCCAAGTGCGAACGCTTGCGCCGCACCTTCCAGATGGCATTGATGGCATGGTCGATGTTGATCATCATCATCACCGCCACCAGGACCAGGAAGGCGAAGCCGACGCCGCTGAGGTGGGAGGCCTTGCTGCTGAATTCCTGCAGATAGCGCTGTACCACCTCGCCGGAGGCGGGTACGAAATTGCGGAACACGAAGTCCTGGATCTCCTGGACCACCAGCTCGGAGACCGGGAAGGCGGAGAAGATGGCCAGGGTCACCGCCATCAGCGGCACCAGGGAGAGCAGGGTGGTGTAGGTCAGGGAGCCGGCATTGAGCAGCCCCTGGTCGGCGATGAAGCGCGACAGCAGCAGACGCAGGAACGCGATCGTCCGCTGCAGCCGGTACAGGAGCCATTCCACCATCCCCGTCTCCCGCACCATTCTCCCTTCTCCACCGTGCTGTTATTCGGCCGCGACCGTTGGCTACAATAGGCGGCCATCCGTGACCACAGCGAGCCTCCCTGCCATGACAACCGAAATCTACCACAATCCGCGCTGCAGCAAATCACGCCAGACCCTGAAGCTGCTGCAGGAACGGGGCGTCGAGCCGACGGTGATCAAATACCTGGAGACACCCCCCGACCGGGACCAGCTGGCCCGCATCCTCGACCTGCTGGGGCTGGAGCCGCGTGAGTTGATGCGGCGCAAGGAGAAGGAGTACCGGGAGCTGGGGCTGGACGACCCCGCCCTGACCCGCGACCAGCTGATCCAGGCGATGGTCGAGCACCCCCGGCTGATCGAGCGCCCGATCGTGATCCGGGACGGCCGGGCAGCCCTGGGGCGCCCGCCGGAGAAGGTGCTGGAGCTGCTCTGATGGCCTACGTGCTGGTGCTCTACTACAGCCGCTACGGCGCCACCGCCGACATGGCGCGGCAGATCGCGCGCGGCATCGATGAGGTGGCGGGGATGGAGGCGCGGCTGCGCACCGTACCCGAGGTGTCGCCGGTGTGCGAGGCGGTGGCGCCCGCGGTGCCGGACGAGGGCGCTCCCTACGCCAGCCTGGACGACCTGCGGGGATGCGCCGCCCTCGCCCTGGGCAGCCCCACCAGGTTCGGCAATATGGCGGCACCGCTGAAACACTTCATCGACAGCAGCAGCCCGCTGTGGCTGACCGGCGCCCTGATGGGCAAGCCGGGCGCCGTGTTCACCTCCACCTCGAGCATGCACGGTGGTCAGGAGAGCACCCTGCTGTCGATGATGCTGCCGCTGCTGCACCACGGCATGCTGCTCCTCGGCCTTCCCTACAGCGAGCCGGACCTGCTGCACACCCGCACCGGCGGCACCCCCTACGGCCCCAGCCACCTGGCAGGGACCGACAGCAAGCTGCCGCTGAGCGACGAGGAGAGGCAGCTGTGCCGCGCCCTGGGACGCCGGCTGGCGGAGACCGCCACCCGCCTGGCATGATCCGCCAGCTCCCCCTCGGCATCCAGCTGCGCTCCGGCGCCAGTTTCGACAGCTACCTGGCCGGCCCCAATTCCCAGGCGCTGGCAGCGGTACGTGCCTGCGCCGCCGGCAGCGGCGAGCCCTTCGTCCATCTCTGGGGACGGGAGGGCACCGGCCGCACCCACCTGCTGCAGGCGGCCTGCCGTGCGGCCGCGGACAGCGGCCGGGCGGCGATCTACATCCCGCTGGAGCAGACGGCCGAATTCACCCCGGAGATCCTCGACCGGCTGCAGCGGATCGACCTGGTCTGCCTGGACGACCTGCAGCTGGTGGGTGGCGATGCCGCCTGGGAGCAGGCCCTGTTCCACCTGTTCAACCGCCTGCGGGAACACCGCACCACCCTGCTCACCGCCGCCGACCGGGCGCCCGCCCGACTGCCGATCGCGCTGCCCGACCTGCGTTCCCGCCTGGGGTGGGGCCCCTGTTACCGCCTCCATCCCCTCGACGACGGACAGCGGCAACAGTGGCTGATCGCCGCGGCCGCCGCCCGCGGCATGCAGTTGCCGCCGGAGACGGCCCGCTACATCCTCCTGCGGATGCCGCGGGACATGAACCGGCTGCAGGCCCTGGTGGAGACACTCGACCGGAGCTCACTGGCCGCCCAGCGGCCACTCACCGTCCCCTTCGTCCGCTCCGTCCTGGCCGGCCTGGGAGAGCTGCCCACCCGTCCGGATCCCGATACCGCCTGACTCATCGGACGCTCCCGCGACGGCCTGTGGTCATTCCATCCATGCGAAGGCGATCAGGGCCAGGCCCAGGGACATGCCGTTCATGAGCACCCTGGCCAGAATATTTCACCCGATCGCTGAAATCATGTTTCAACATACTGTATTTCATGCGGAATCCTGGAATATTCACGGAGTACGAAATGTTTCCTGGCATCGCTGAACGCGCCCTCGCACCGGTCTCGCCGTCCATCTGCGGTATTTGCTCGATCATCAATAGCTTCGGCTGTTGATTCAATCGCAAATCCGCACCTGAACGCCGATTCCGGCGCGATCATCGCGTTCCCGGGTGAAATATTCGGGCTAGTCGTGACTGCCGTAGTCGCGGGCGCGGCGGCTCCAGACCCAGACATAGTCCACTCCGCTGGCGATGGTGGTGACGAACACCAGCCACACCATGCCCTGCAGCACCGGTTGCGGCAGCGCCACCAGCCCGCGGTCGAGGACCACCACCAGCACGAGCAGGATCTGGGCCAGGGTGTTGAACTTGCTGATCAGGCTCGGCTCCGCCTCCAGCTCCCGGATCCGGAAGTTGTAGACCAGGGCGCCGGTGACGATCACCAGGTCACGCAGGATCACCAGCAGCATCAGCGCCACCGGGATCAGCCCCATGATGGCCAGGGTGAGGTAACAGGAGACCAGCAGCACCTTGTCGGCCAGCGGATCGAGCAGCCCGCCCAGCCGGCTCTGCCAGCCGTAGTGCTTGGCCAGGAAGCCGTCCAGGCCGTCCGACACGCCGGCCACCACGAACAGCAGCAGGGCGACGTCGAACCGCTGCTCGAGCAGCGCCCACACCACCGGGACGGTGAGAAAGATGCGCAGGACGCTGATCAGATTGGGGATATCTTCCCTTCGCATCGTGATCGCCGCTGGTGTGACCTTGTCAGCGCACCCGGAAATAGAGATCGATCATCTCCGTCTCCCCGCCCGGGCGCAGGATGCCGTCCGGATCCGGTTCCAGCACACCACCCACACTCAGGATCTGGGCCAGGGACTCGATGCTGTTGCGGCCGTGCAGGTCGATCACCAGGGCATCCGGCTCCACCAGCACCAGGGACCAGCGTTCGGTGCTGCGCTGGGCCAGCAGCAGGCGTTCGACCGCCGCATACCGTTGCAGTGTGGTCACCCCGGCGATCCGGATGCGTACCGTGTCGGCCCCTCCGGAAGCGGCCGCCTCCGGCGGTGCGAACAGGGCGGCGAGGCGGTCGGCGAGCTGCTGGATGCCGTCGGCCGCCACCTGTTGTGGCGATTTCCCCTGGCTCTGGAACCCACTCACCGTCTGCGGCCGGTACAGGCGCCACTCACCACGCCACGCCCCCTTTCCCAACCGCACCAGCCGGCCGGTCAGGATCATGTCGGCGGCATAGCGCTCCGAGGCCGCGCGGATGTTCTCCTCGAAATCGCCCCACAGGTCCGCCACCTGCAGCCGCGCCTGGTCCTCCAGGTCCCCCAGCGGGAACAGGAGCGGCAGGCCGCGCTCCCTGGCCGCCTGCCGGATCGCCTTCAGCACCGGTGACTGGGGATCCGGTTCCAGCAGCCGGCGCCGGCCGTTGCGCTCGCTGCCGAGCCAGACCAGCACGCTGGGCCGGTTTTCGCTCCACACCGGCAGCCCCGCCTGCTGCAGCAGCCGCTTGACGGCGGCAGGATCGAAGGAGACCTGCAGCACCCGGCCGTCGCCTCCCCCGGCGGCGTCGGGATCCACCCGGTAGCTGTACTGCAGCACATAGCCGGGGGCACTGGCGAGTTCCCCCTCGACCCGCTGCAGCAGTCCCGGCCGGCGCACCCCGCTCACCTTCACCAGCACCTGTCTCAGCGCCGTGCGGATCGCCTCGTTGCGCTGGGCCGCCTCGGTACCCGCCACCGGCACCTCGGTCCGGTAGAGCCCTTCCACGACGGCCGCCGGAAGCGCGCCCGGAAGCAGCGGGAGGAGCACGGCGAACAGCAGCACGGCGAGATGGCGGAACGGCCGGCAGAGAGGGGAATCCATCGTGTATCTAAATGACCTGGAGGGCGGGTGACAGGGGCTGATTCTATCCCGCGGGCCGGCGTCTGTCTAAGTACCGCGGCGCCCCTCGCGTGCGGCACCGCACGGGCGCGGAAATACCCAGGCCTGCCCGGAATTGCTAGAATCCGAACCAGTCCTTCCCACCCGGAGTCCACAGTGGATCACGACGACCAGACCGAGGGTCCCTCCCTCAGCTACCGGGACGCCGGCGTCGACATCGATGCCGGCAACCGCCTGGTGGAGCGCATCAAGCCCATCGTCCGGCAGACCTTCCGCCCCGGGGTGATGACCGGGCTCGGCGGCTTCGGCGCCCTGTTCGAGCTGCCCCTGGAGCGCTACCGGGAGCCGGTGCTGGTGTCCGGCACCGATGGTGTCGGCACCAAGCTGAAACTGGCCCTGGCGCTGGGGCGGCACGACACCATTGGCATCGACCTGGTGGCCATGTGTGTCAACGACATCGTGGTCACCGGCGCCGAGCCCCTGTTCTTCCTCGACTACTACGCCACCGGCCGGCTGGACGTGGAGGTGGCCACCGAGGTGGTGCGCGGCATCGCCCGCGGCTGCGAGCTGGCCGGCGCGGCGCTGACCGGTGGCGAGACCGCCGAGATGCCGGGCATCTACCAGGAAGGGGACTACGACCTGGCCGGGTTCTGCGTCGGCATCGCCGAGAAATCGCGCCTGATCGAGCCCGGCCACGTCGGCGAGGGGGACGTGCTGCTGGCGCTGGCCTCCTCCGGACCCCACTCCAACGGCTACTCCCTGATCCGCAGGATCCTGGAGGTCTCCGGCGCCGATCTGCAGCAGCCCCTCGGCGATACCAGTCTGGGCGAGGCCCTGATCGCTCCTACCCGCATCTACGTCAAACCGGTGCTGGCCCTGCACCAGTCGATGGAGATCCACGCCATCGCCCACATCACCGGCGGCGGCCTGCCGGAGAACCTGCCGCGGGTGCTGCCCCACGGCACCCGCGCCGTCGTCGATCCCGCCTCCTGGCGCCGGCCGGCGGTGTTCGACTGGCTGCAGCAGCAGGGCAACGTCCCGGAGGCGGAGATGCTGCGCACCTTCAACTGCGGTGTCGGCATGGTGCTGTGCGTCCCCGCCGACGGCGCCGATCACGCCATCCACCTGCTCCGGGACGAGGGCGAGACGGTATGGCGGCTGGGCCATATCGAGGACAGCGACCGGCCGCCGGAGGTGGTGCTGGCACCGGCGGATGCTCCATGAGCGACGTCGGGAAACTGCCCCTGGTGGTGCTGATCTCGGGCAGCGGCAGCAACCTGCAGGCCCTGATCGACGCCGTCCGGGAACAGGCCCTGCCGGTGGAGATCCGGGCGGTGATCAGCAACCGCGGCGACGCCTTTGGCCTGGAGCGGGCACGCGATGCCGGCATCGAGGCCCGGGTGCTGGACCACCGGGAGTTCCCGGACCGGGAGAGCTACGACCGGGCGCTGGCGGAGCTGGTGGAGTCGTACCGGCCCGGGCTGGTGGTGCTGGCCGGTTTCATGCGCATTCTCACACCCGCCTTCGTGCAGCGCTTCCGCGGCCGCCTGATCAACATCCACCCCTCCCTGCTGCCCCGGCACCGCGGCCTGCACACCCACCAGCGGGCGCTCGACGCCGGCGACCGGGAGCACGGCGCCAGCGTCCACTATGTCACCGAGGAACTGGACGGCGGACCGGTGATCCTGCAGGCGAAGGTTCCGGTGGAACCGGGGGACGACGCCGCCACCCTGGCGGCGCGGGTGCTGCGGCGTGAGCACGTCCTCTACCCCACCGTGGTGCGCTGGATCGCCGAGGGACGGGTGCGGCTGGAGGACGGCCGGGTGCTGCTGGACGGCAGGCCGCTGGCCGAGCCACCCCTGCTCGAGGCGGAAACCGCGCCTGCCCCGTGAGCGGGAACCACCGCATCCGGGGCTGGTTCCTCACCGGCCTGCTGCTGGCGGCCTTCGCCGGCATCGCCGCCGGCAGCCAGCCGCGACTGCGCCCGTTCAGCGCCGAGTACGACCTGAAGCTGGGTTACCTGAGCATCGGCAAGGTCCGGGTCACCCTGCACCTGGACCGGCGCGGCCGTTACCGCTACCGCGCCCTCACCGAACCGGTGGGACTGACCGCGGTGCTGCGCAGTGACGAGATCACCGAGATCAGCCATGGCGAGATCCGTGACGGCACGGTGGTTCCACTCAGCTACCGCTACCGCCACCTGAAATCGGACAACCCGCGCCGCGTCGACCTCCACTTCGACTGGCAGGCGATGCAGGTGACCAACCGCACGCCCGAGTCGGAGTGGGTGATGCGGATCAAGCCCGGCACCCAGGACAAGTTCAGCCAGCAGCTGATGCTGATCCTGGCGCTGATGAAGGGAGACCGGTCGATCGACTTTCCGGTGGCCGACGGCGGCCGGTTGAAACGCTACCTCTTTCTTGTGCAGGAACGGGTCACGGTGGAGACCCCGGCCGGCCGCTTTGCCAGCCTGCATCTGATGCGGCGCAAGCAGGGACAGCGTGCCACCGCCGACTTCTGGATGGCCCCGGAGCTGAACTACCTGCCGGTGAAGGTGGAACGAAGGGAAAAGGAGGGGGACTTCGTGATGGAACTGCTGTCGCTGCGCTGGGACGACGAATAGCCTTCCGCCCCCGGTTGGGAATGGCGGGCTTCCTGCCGCTTCAGGGCTTCGGCAGCGTCACCCCCTGCTGCCCCTGATACTTGCCGCCGCGGTCGCGATAGGAGGTGGCGCACACCTCGTCGGACTCGAAGAACAGGATCTGGGCCACCCCCTCGTTGGCGTAGATGCGGGCCGGCAGGGGCGTGGTGTTGGAGAACTCCAGGGTGACGTGCCCCTCCCACTCCGGCTCCAGCGGGGTGACGTTGACGATGATGCCGCAGCGGGCGTAGGTGGACTTGCCGAGGCAGATGGTGAGCACGTTGCGCGGAATGCGCAGGTATTCCACGGTGCGGGCCAGGGCGAAGGAGTTGGGCGGAATGATGCAGACATCCGATTTCACATCGACGA
Source organism: Sedimenticola thiotaurini (assembly GCA_011051715.1). Taxonomy (GTDB): domain Bacteria; phylum Pseudomonadota; class Gammaproteobacteria; order Chromatiales; family Chromatiaceae; genus HyVt-443. Next base: position 18,188 of record DRKP01000076.1, read on the forward strand.
AGCTGTTGGCATCGAACTCCTTGGGGTCGACGATGGCGGAGTTGATATTGGTGAAGATCTTGAATTCGTCGGCGCAGCGGATATCGTAGCCGTAACTGGAGGTACCGTAGGAGATCACCCGCTCTCCGTCGTGTTCCCGCACCTGTCCGGAAACGAAGGGTTCTATCATGTTATGCTCATCCGCCATCCGGCGAATCCAGTGGTCTGACTTGATACTCATCGTGCACAGGTGCCCCGGCTCTTGATCAGGTCGCGCATAGTAACAGTCCCGCGAACCGGGGGTAAACACCGGCCCTGCCCGACCCGTGCTGGCGGCCCGGCCAGCATCCTGCGCCGCCTGCCCCTGTTCTGCTGCCTGGTTTTCGCCCTCCTCGTCAGCGGTACCGCGACCGCGTCCGGACATCCCCGCATCGGCCTGGTGCTGAGCGGCGGCGGCGCCCGCGGCTTCGCCCACCTCGGCATCCTCGAGGTGCTGGAGGAGCTGCGCATACCGATCGACGCCATCGCCGCCACCAGCATGGGTGCCCTGGTGGGGGGCACCTACGCCGCCGGCACGCCGGTATCCGAGGTGCAGCGGAAGGTGATCCGGGCGGACTGGGACCGCATGTTCGAGGACGACCCGGACCGCGCCGTCTGGCCCACCCGGAGGAAGCAGGCGGAGCAGCGCCCCACCTGGGACTTCACCATCGGCTTCGGCGACGGCCAGTTCAAGCTGGCGAAGGGGGTCGTGGAGGGGCAGAAGGTCTCCCTGTTCATCGCCGAGCTGGTGCAGCCGTCGGAGGAGGTGGAGGACTTCGACCGGCTGCCGATTCCGTTCCGGGCCGTCGCCACCAATCTGACCAACGGCAAGATGAAGGTGTTCGACCATGGCCCCCTGAGCCAGGCCCTGCGGGCCAGCATGTCGGTCCCCGGCCTGTTCGCGCCGGTGGAGATGCCGGACGGCCTCTATGTCGACGGCGGCCTGGTGCGCAACCTGCCCATCGACATCGCGCGCCAGATGGGGGTGGACGTGGTGATCGCGGTGAACCTGGGATCGAGCTACCTGGGTCGCGACGAACTGGGCACCCTGCTGGGCGTGGCCAGCCAGATGATCGCCATCCTGACCGAGCAGAACGTGGAGAAATCCCTGCGCCAGATCGATCCGGAGAAGGACGTCCTCATCGTCCCGAAACTGGGTGACATCTCGTCCGGCGCGTTCGACCAGGTCGAGCGCATCATCGAGATCGGCCGCCAGGCGGGACGGGAGGCAGCCCCGCGACTGCGCCGCTACAGCCTGAGCGAGGAGGAGTACCGGAAGTGGCGACAGCAGCATTTCGGGCCGCCCCCGCCGCCACCGGTCATCGACGATGTGCGCGTGGCCGGCCTGAAACGGGTCAACCCGGAACTGTTCGTACCGCTGGAGCGGGATCTGGAGGGAAAGCCGCTGGATCGTGCCACACTGGAGCGGGATCTGTCCGTGCTCTACGGTCGCGGCGACTTCGAGCAGCTGAACTATCAACTGACCCGGCACAACGGACGCAACCTGCTGATCGTGGACGCGGTGGAGAAATCCTGGGGTCCCGGCTATCTCAGCTTCGGCATCGGTTTCCTGTCCGACTACCAGGGGGATACCCGCTTCGGTGCCCGCGCCATTTACAACCGCACCTGGGTCAACCGGCTGGGGGCGGAGTGGATGACGGAGCTCACGGTGGGCAACGAATCGAGCCTGTTCACCGAGTTCTACCAGCCTTTCCGCCTCGACCGGGCGGGATTCATCGCCCCCTACCTCGACATCGGCGCGAACCCGCTCAGCCTGTTTCTGGACGACACCCGCATCGCCCGCTTCGACGTGCTGCGGGGAACCGTGGGCGTCGACATCGGCACCACCTTCGGCGATACCGCGGAACTGCGCCTGGGACCCTATGGGGAGCGGGTCCGCTTCGACCTGGACACGGGTGACCCCTTCGTGTTTCCGGAGGGCACCGTGAACCTGTCGGGGGTGCGGGCCCGTTTCCTGCTCGACACCCTCGACAGCCCCTATGTCCCCACCCGCGGCCACAGGATCGACGTGTCAGTGAAACGGCCGTTGACCGCCCTGGGGGCGGACGGGGAGTACACCCGCGCGAGTGCGAGGCTGGAGAGCGCGTTCAGCCTGAGCAAGCACACCTTCTTCGGTTCCCTGCAACTGGGCAGCAGCCTGGACCGCGAAATGCCCTACTTCGAGCAGTTTCCCCTGGGAGGATTCCTCAAGCTCTCCGGCTACCCCAACGAGATCTTCCGCGGCAACGACATGGCCTACGCCAACATCCTCTACTACAAGCAGATCAGCACCCTGCCCGCTCCCCTCGGGCGGGGGCTCTACGTCGGCGGTTCGCTGGAGACGGGCAAGGTCTGGAACACTCCGGGCGACGGTCTCCTCAACCCGGAGAAGATCCGCTTCGGCAGCAGCATCTTCTTCGCCGTGGACAGCCTGGCAGGACCGTTCTTCGTCGCCTTCGGCCTCTCCGGCGAGGGCGACACCACGGTCTATATCCTGCTGGGCAAGCCCTAGACATGATGTCTTGACCCGGGATGGCCGCGACGGAACTTTTTTCCCTGCCGCCGGCCAATCCACTCAAGAAGGCATGCCTCCCTGCCGCTTCCGGATACAAGGGGCCGGGCGGCACGACCGCGTAGCCGCCCGGTGCAGAACCAGGAGGATCGTTCATGACATTCGAATCGCATGAATACCGCGTCCGTACCGAAGCGTCCCTGCTGGACTATTTCCGCCGGCGCCTCGACAGGTGCGCGGAGCAGATGCACCTCGCCCCTCACGACGACACCCTCTGGTACCTGGGCACGCTGCTGGAGCGCTTCGGGCGGAGCGAGCAGCTGTTCGAGTACCACGAGGGCCGGCAGCGGATACAGGCCCTGGCCCTGCTCTACCGGGACGCCTACGAGACCACCGACCAGCGCCTGCGCTGCCAGCTGCTGCAGCGGCTGGGCGACCTGGCCCTGTTCATCGGTGCCTTCTTCCCGGAACGCTACGCCCGCCGGGGGATCCGCCGGGACTATTTCGTCGGCATGGGCGGCGGCGCCTACGACTACCTGTCGGAACACCTGCCCCGGCAGCGCCATATCTTCGACGAACTCACCCGGCAGTTCGGCCGCATGATCGAACTGGTGGCCAAGGCCGGTACCCGCAGTGGCCGGCTGCGGCCCGACGAGATCCTGAGCCTCTATGCCCGCTGGGTGGAGACCGGCAGCCCGACCCTGGCCGCGCAACTGCGCTCCCTCGGCGTCCAGCTGCAGGTAACCGGCCGCACCCACTGACTTTCCCCGCTCCACGGCGAAGACCACATCGAACCGTTCGCCAGTGACCGGCAACGGGTGGCTGCCGGCCGTGATCCCCCGTTCCATCCAATCCGGCCCTGCCAGCCCCTCCCCAGGAACTATAATTTAATCAGGAGATATTGAAGGACAGGGAATGTCCGGGAGCAGAGGGGAGGATAGAACGATGTCGAAAGTCCTCTTGGTGTCGACCCATTTCGATGACAACCTGGAAATCGCGACCATGCCGTGGGCGGTTGGAAACGCCGCACTCGCAGAAGACGATGATGTGTCCATTTTCCTCCAGGGTCTGTCCGTTCGCGAAGCCAGGAAAGGGGAGACGAAGGGCCTGCGCTTCCCGCCGTTTCCATCGCTGGATACGCTGAGAGAGGCCTTCATCGAGGGTGGAGGCAGGATCTACGTCTGCGCTCCCTGCATGAAGGCCCATGCCATCGAGGCCGACGAGCTGATCGACGAAGCCGAGGTGGCCGGAGCGGCCTTTCTGATGCAGCTGGCGGAGGGCTCGCTGGTCTTCACCTATTGATATTGAGGTGGCGGTGGACTCGCCGCTGACGAGGTGTCAGGAGAGGGAGTGAGGAGGCATCGGCCGGTCCTGCGCCCACTCCAGGGCGGGCAGGCCGGGGAGGTTGGAAGGATATGAACAGGCCGATCCACAGCGTGATTCCTCTGTGGATCGTATGGAGGGCATGAAAAGGTCCTCTCCCGCCATTCCGGCGCAGGCCGGAATGGAGTGGAAAAGCCCGCACTGAGGCGGGCTGGTGAAGACTGCGGCAGGGGTGTGAACTGCCGTCAGTTGTTCTGGATCACGATGTTGGGGAACTTCGCCGCATAACTCTTCGACTGCAGCGCCAGCTTGGCCGCGGTCTTGCGGGCGATCTCCCGGTAGATCTCGGCGATACGCGAGTCCGGCTCGGCCACCACGGTGGGCCTGCCGCTGTCGGTCTCCTCGCGGATGCGGATATCCAGCGGCAGGGCGCCGAGGAAATCGACACCGTACTGCTCCGCCATGCGCGCACCGCCGCCCTCGCCGAAGATGTGCTCCTCGTTACCGCACTTGGAGCAGATGTGGATGCTCATGTTCTCGACGATGCCGAGCACCGGCACCTCCACCTTCTCGAACATCTTGAAGCCCTTGCGCGCGTCCAGCAGGGCGATGTCCTGGGGGGTGGTGACGATCACCGCGCCGGAGACCGGAACCTTCTGTGCCAGGGTCAGCTGGGTGTCGCCGGTACCCGGCGGCAGGTCGATGACCAGGTAGTCCAGGTCGTCCCAGTTGGTGTCGTTGAGCAGCTGTTCCAGCGCCTGGGTGACCATCGGGCCGCGCCAGATCATCGGCGTCTCCTCGTCCACCAGGAAACCGATGGACATGGCCTGGATGCCGTAGTTCTCCATCGGTTCCAGGCTCTTGCCGTCCTTCGACTCCGGCTGGCCGGAGACGCCCAGCATGCGCGGCTGGGAGGGCCCGTAGATGTCGGCGTCCAGCACGCCCACGCGGGCGCCCTCGGCGGCCAGGGCCAGGGCCAGGTTGATCGCGGTGGTGGACTTGCCCACGCCGCCCTTGCCGGAGGCCACGGCGATGATGTTCTTGACGTTGTCGATCGGCTTCAGCGCCTTCTGCACCGAGTGTGCCACCACCTTCCAGGTGACGTTCACCTCGGCGCCGGAGACGCCGTCCAGGGCCTCGACCCGCTCCTGCACCGCCTTCCCGATCTCGTCGACGAAGCCCCTGGCGGGAAAGCCCAGCTCGATGTCGACCTTCACCCGGTCACCATCGATGGTGACATCCTTCACCGATTTGGCCGCCACCAGGTCCTTCTCCAGGTGGGGCTCCACGTAGCCCTTGATCGCCTCTTCCACTGCCTCTCTGGTCACTTCAGCCATCTGCATGCACTCCTGAATGATGAGGGCCGCTCCCTGGAACGGCCCTGAAACTGGTATCCGGTCGACCGGGGCAGACGCAGCGACCCGGGCCGGTGTCGATGGAGGCGCATTCTACACCAATGGCCGGCCATTCCCAAGCAAAATGGTTGGTCTTTGGCCGGCATGCCTCCAGGGCGGCCCGGACAGGTGATTTCGCGGGCCGGGTTGTGTGATAATGATACACTTTGTCGGCGCACGCGCCGTTTCGACACACACGTAAGGCCCCGCCCCCGAGACATGGACACCGACGTACGCAACATCCTGGTCACCAGCGCCCTGCCCTACGCCAACGGGCCGATCCACATCGGCCACCTGGTGGAGTACATCCAGACCGACATCTGGGCCCGGTTCCAGAAGATGCGCGGCCACCGCTGCATCTACGTCTGCGCCGACGACGCCCACGGCACCCCGATCATGCTGCGCGCGCGCCAGGAGGGGATCGAGCCGGAACAGCTGATCGCCCGGGTGGCGCAGGAGCACAAGGCGGACTTCGCCGGCTTCCGGATCGGCTTCGACAACTATCACTCCACCCACTCGGAAGAGAACCGGTTCTACGCCAACACCATCTACGAGCGCAACCGGGACAAGGGCCACATCGTCCGCCGCACCATCACCCAGGCGTACGATCCGGTGGAGAAGATGTTCCTGCCGGACCGCTTCATCAAGGGCGAGTGCCCCAAGTGCGGCGCCGCCGACCAGTACGGCGACAACTGTGAGGCGTGCGGCGCCAGCTACTCCCCCAGCGAGCTGAAGAACCCGGTCTCGGTGGTCTCCGGCGCCACCCCGGAGCAGCGCGAGTCGGAGCACTACTTCTTCCGCCTGGGCGACTTCGAGCAGATGCTGAGGGAGTGGACCCGCGGCGGCCATCTGCAGGAGGAGGTGGCCAACAAGCTGGACGAGTGGTTCGAGGCCGGGCTGCAGGAGTGGGACATCTCCCGCGACGCCCCCTATTTCGGCTTCGAGATCCCGGACCATCCGGGCAAGTACTTCTACGTCTGGCTGGACGCGCCGATCGGCTACATGGCCAGCTTCCGCAACCTGTGCGACCGCACCGAGGGGCTGGAGTTCGACGACTTCTGGGGCCCCGACTCGACTGCGGAGCTGTACCACTTCATCGGCAAGGACATCATCTATTTCCACGCCCTGTTCTGGCCCGCCATGCTCCACGGCGCCGACTTCCGCACCCCCACCGCGGTCTACGCCCACGGCTTCCTCACCGTGGACGGGCAGAAGATGTCCAAGTCCCGCGGCACCTTCATCAAGGCCCGTACCTATCTGGATCACCTGAATCCGGAGTACCTGCGCTACTACTTCGCCGCCAAGCTCGGCGCCGGGGTGGAGGACATCGATCTCAACCTGGAGGACTTCAGCGCCCGGGTCAACGCCGACCTGGTGGGCAAGGTGGTCAACATCGCCAGCCGCTGCGCCGGTTTCCTGCGCAAGCGCTTCGACAACCGGCTGTCGTCCGAGCTGGCGGAGCCGGACCTGTTCGCCGGTTTCGTCGAGGCCGGCGCTGCCATCGCCGAACGCTACGAGCGACGCGAGTTCAGCCACGCCGTGCGCGAGATCATGGCCCTGGCGGACCGGGCCAACCAGTACATCGACGAGCGGAAGCCCTGGGTGATCGCCAGGGAGGAGGGGCGCGACCGGGAACTGCATCAGGTCTGCTCCATGGGCATCAACCTGTTCCGGCTGCTGATCGGCTACCTGCGCCCGATCCTGCCCGGCACCGCCGAACTCTCGGAGGCCTTCCTGCAGGTGCCGCCCCTCACCTGGGAGGCCCTGGCCACCCCCCTCACCGACCACCCCATCGCCCGCTTCAAGCCCCTGCTGACGCGGGTCGAGACGCAGCAGATCGAGGCCATGGTGGCGGCATCGAGGGAGGACCTGGAAGCGACCCCGGGCCGGCAGCCCGCCGCCGACACGCCGCTGAGCCGGGAGCCGATCGCCGACACCATCGAATATCCGGACTTCGCCAGGGTGGATCTGCGCATCGTGCGCATCGCCGCCGCCGAGCGGGTGGAGGGGGCGGACAAGCTGCTGCGCCTCACCCTGGATCTGGGTGGCGAGACCCGCAACGTCTTCGCCGGCATCAAATCGGCCTACGACCCGGCCGACCTGGAGGGACGGCTCACCGTGATGGTGGCCAACCTGGCGCCACGCAAGATGCGCTTCGGCGTCTCCGAGGGGATGGTGCTGGCCGCCGGCCCAGGAGGCAGCGACCTGTTCCTGCTCAGTCCCGACCAGGGGGCGGAACCGGGGATGCGGGTGAAGTGAGAACGGCCGCCATCGCAACCGCTATGAACGATCATGGCCGGGAGCGGCGGTCACCGGCGACAACCGGCGGCCACCCCGCCACCGACCGGAGAGCGGACCGGAGACCATGAAAGAGTATGCCCTGATCCTGATCAGCACCGTCCTGGTGAACAACTTCGTGCTGGTGAAGTTTCTCGGCATCTGTCCGTTCATGGGGGTCTCGCGCAAGCTGGAGACCGCCATCGGCATGGGCCTGGCCACCACCTTCGTCCTCACCCTCTCCGCCATCTGCAGCTACCTGGTCGACGAGTACCTGCTGATCCCCCTCGGCCTGGAATACCTGCGCACCATCGCCTTCATCCTGGTGATCGCGGTGGTGGTGCAGTTCACCGAGATGGTGATGCACAAGACCAGCCCGGTGCTGTACCAGCTGCTGGGCATCTTCCTGCCGCTGATCACCACCAACTGCGCGGTGCTGGGCGTGGCGCTGCTGAACGTGCAGGAGAAGCATGGATTCGTGGAGTCCGCCCTCTATGGCTTCGGCGCCGCGGTCGGCTTCTCCCTGGTACTGGTGCTGTTCGCCGCGGTGCGCGAGCGGGTCACCGTCTGCGACGTGCCGCAGCCGTTCCAGGGCAACGCCATCGCCCTGATCACCGCCGGCCTGATGTCCATCGCCTTCATGGGATTCGCCGGCCTGGTGTCCGGTTGAGGAGTCATCGATCATGCTGACCGCCATCCTCGTCTTCTCCACCCTGGCCCTGGCCTTCGGCCTGCTGCTGGGCTACGCCTCGATCCACTTCCGGGTCGAGGGCGATCCCATCGCCGACAAGATCGATGCACTGCTGCCCCAGAGCCAGTGCGGCCAGTGCGGCTACCCGGGCTGCCGCCCCTATGCCGAGGCGATCGCCGAGGGCCAGGCCGAGATCAACCTCTGCGCCCCCGGCGGCGAGTCCACCATGCTGGCCCTGGCCGACCTGCTGGGCCGGGACCCGGTGCCGCTGGACGGTGAGGCGGCGGAGGAGAAGCCGCCATCGGTGGCGGTGATCGACGAACAGCTCTGCATCGGCTGCACCCTCTGCATCCAGGCCTGCCCGGTGGACGCCATCGTCGGCGCCGCCAAGCAGATGCACACGGTCATCGCCAGCGAGTGCACCGGCTGCGAGCTGTGCGTGCCGCCCTGCCCGGTGGAGTGCATCCACATGCAGCCCATCGAGGTGAAGCCGGAGACCTGGAAGTGGCCCTTCCCCGAGAACCCGCCGCAGCCGGCCGAAGCCGACCACGCCCGGGCCGCCTGACCATGGACGCCAGGGTCGAACAGCGCAGCGAACGCCGGCTGTACCGTTTCCACGGCGGCCTGCACCTGCCCGACAACAAGCACCAGTCCACCGGCCAGCCGGTGCGCCCGGCCGCCCTCCCCACGCTGCTGGTGCTGCCGCTGAGCCAGCACATCGGCGCCCCGGCCAAGCCCCTGGTCGCCCCCGGCGACAGCGTGCTCAAGGGACAGATGATCGCCGCCGCCCAGGGGGCGGTGAGCGCGCCGGTGCACGCCTCCAGCTCCGGTACCGTGGTCGCGGTGGAGAAGCGCCCGGTGCCCCATCCCTCCGGCCTGCCCGCGCCCTGCATCGTCATCGAGACCGACGGCGAGGAGCGCTGGGCCGAGCTGCCCGAGCCCTGGCCGGATTTCGAACAGAGGAGCGCGGACGAGCTGATCCAGCGGATCCGCGACGCCGGCATCGTCGGCATGGGCGGCGCCGCCTTCCCCACCAGCGTCAAGCTGGACCCGGACCGTCCCATCGACACCCTGGTGATCAACGGTGCCGAGTGCGAACCCTACATCACCTGCGACGACATGCTGATGCGCGAGCGCGCTGACCGGGTGATCGCGGGTGTCGCCGTGCTGCGCCACCTGCTCGGGGTGAGGCAGTGCCTGATCGGGATCGAGGACAACAAGCCGGAGGCGATCGGGGCCATGACCCGGGCGCTGGCGGAGCGGGACCTGCCCGCGACCGAGGTGGTGGTGATCCCCACCCGCTACCCCAGCGGCGGCGAGAAGCAGCTGATCCGCGTCCTCACCGGCAAGGAGGTGCCCTCGGGCGGCATCCCCGCCCACGTCGGCATCGTCTGCCACAACGTGGGCACAGCGGCGGCCGTGGCCGATGCGGTACTGGAGGGGAAACCCCTGATCTCGCGCATCGTCACCCTCACCGGCGAGGGGATCGCCGCGCCCTGCAACCTGGAGGTGGCGGTGGGCAGCCTGGCGTCGGAGCTGATCGGCCAGGCCGGTGGCTACAGCGCCCGGGCCTCCCACCTGATCCTGGGCGGGCCGATGATGGGCTTCGCCCTGCCTGACGACGGCGTCCCCATCACCAAGGCGGCCAACTGCCTGCTGGCCGCCAGCGAGCGGGAGGATCCGGACCCCGGACCGGCGCTCGCCTGCATCCGCTGCGGCCGCTGCGCCGAGGCCTGTCCCGTCACCCTGCTGCCGCAGCAGATGTACTGGTACGCGAAGGCAAAGGACCTGGAGAAGGTGCAGGAGTACAACCTGTTCGACTGCATCGAGTGCGGCTGCTGCGCCTATGTCTGCCCCTCCCACATTCCCCTGGTGCAGTATTACCGCTATGCCAAGAACGAGTGCTGGGACCAGGAACGGGAACGCAAAAAGGCCGAGCATGCGCGCCAGCGCCACGAGGCGCGGGTGGCCCGGCTGGCACGCCTGGAGGCGGAGAAGAAGGCGCGGCTGAAGAAGAAGAAGGCGGCGCTGAAGAAGAAACCGGACGCCGCCGGGGGCGCCGCCGACCCGAAGAAGGCGGCCATCGAGGCGGCCATGAAGCGGGCGGCGGAGAAGAAGGCGAAACTGGCGCAGGAGGGGGTGACACCGGCCAACACCGAGGCGCTGACCGAGGCACAGCAGCGCCAGATCGAACAGGCGGAGGCGCGCCGCAAGGAGGCCTCCGACGGGAAACAGACCAGCGAGAGCCCCTGACCGCCCATGCACTTCTCCATCACCAACTCGCCCCACACCGACCGCCCCAACAGCGTGGTCGAGAACATGCTGTGGGTGATCATCGCCCTGGTGCCGGGCACCATCGCCCTGACCTGGTACTTCGGCTGGGGCGTGGTGATCCACATGGTACTGGCCGGTGTCGCGGCGATTGCCGCCGAGGCCTTCGTGTTGAGGTTGCGAAGGCGTCCCGTGAAACCGGCGATCGCCGACCTCAGCGCCCTGGTCACCGCCCTGCTGTTCGCGGTGGCGATTCCGCCGCTGCTGCCATGGTGGATCACCCTGATCGGCATCCTGTTCGCCATCATCGTGGTCAAGCAGCTCTACGGCGGCCTCGGCTACAACCCGTTCAACCCGGCCATGGCCGCCTACGTGCTGGTGCTGGTCTCCTACCCGGTGGACATGACCACCTGGCTGGCACCGCGCATGCTCGATCCCCATCCCCTCGACTTCCTGCAGACCCTGGGCGTGATCTTCGGCCAGGGCCTGCCCCAGGGCATGACCTGGGACGCGATGACCTCCGCCACACCGCTGGACGTGATGCGCACCGAGCTGGACATGAACAAGATGATCAGTGAGATCCGCCAGAGCCCGTTGTGGGGGGACTTCGGCGGCCGCGGCTGGGAGTGGGTCGGCAACTGGTTCCTGCTCGGTGGCCTGATCCTGCTGTACAAGCGGGTGATCACCTGGCGCATCCCGGTCGCCTTCCTCGGCGGCCTGCTGGTGATGGCGATGCTGTTCCACTTCCTGGACCAGGAGGCCTACCCGTTCGGGCTGTTCCACGTCTTCAGCGGCGGTACCATCCTCGGCGCCTTCTTCATCGCCACCGATCCGGTCACCGCCAGCACCACCCCGCGGGGGCAGCTGATCTACGGTGCCCTGATCGGTATCCTGATCTACATCATCCGCACCTGGGGCGGTTATCCCGACGCGGTGGCCTTCGCCGTGCTGCTGATGAACCTGGCCGCCCCCACCATCGACTACTACACCCAGCCGCGGGTGTTCGGGCACCGGGAGGCGGACGGTGAATAGACATCCGATCGTCCTCGCCGCCATCATCCTCACCCTGTTCGCCGTTGCCGGCAGCGGCCTGGTCGCCTTCACCTATACCCAGACCGCGGATCGCATCGAGCGCAACGAAAGGGAGGCGGTGCTGCGCCAGCTGCACGCGCTGGTGCCGGCCGACAGCATCGACAACGACATCCTGACGGACACGGTCACCATCAGCGCACCGGAGCTGATGGGCGGGGAGAAGACCCTGGTCTATCTGGGCCGCAAGGGAGGCCAGCCGGTGGCCGCGGTGTTCACCCCGGTGGTGCCCAACGGCTATGGCGGCCCGATCAAGCTGCTGGTGGCGGTGCGGACCGATGGCACGCTGGGCGGGGTCCGGGTGATCTCCCACCACGAGACCCCCGGTCTCGGAGACAAGGTGGAAGAGCGCAAGTCCGACTGGGTCTACGGCTTCAACGGCAAGTCCCTGCAGGACCCGCCGCTGGAGAAGTGGAAGGTGAAGCGCGACGGTGGCTACTTCGACCAGTTCACCGGCGCCACCATCACCCCCCGCTCCATCGTCAAGGCGGTGAAGAACACCCTGATCTGGTACCGGGACCACGGCAGATCCCTGTTCCAGGCGGAGAGCGGGAAGGGAAAGGGAAAGGAAGCGTGACCGGGCCATCGCCACAGAGGGCGGGGAGCGCTGCGTGATCCCGGGAAACCCGGTCACCGGCTGCATCTCCGACGGTATCGAAGGACACTGTGCTCTCTATGGCGTTGTGGTTCACTTGCCAAAGCAGGCATGACCTGCATCGAGTCGCGAAATGAGCAACGAAAGCTACGGCAGACTGATCAAGGACGGACTCTGGAGCAACAACCAGGCGCTGGTGGCACTGCTTGGCCTGTGCCCGCTGCTGGCGGTGACCAACAGCGCCGTCAACGGCATCGGCCTGGGACTGGCCACCGCCGCGGTGCTGACCCTGTCCAACGCCACCGTCTCGCTGATCCGCAACTGGGTGCGGCCGGAGGTACGGCTGCCGGTGTTCGTCATCGTCATCGCCTCCTTCGTCACCGCCGTGGAGCTGAGCATGAACGCCTGGTTCCACGAGTTGTACAAGATCCTCGGCATCTTCATCCCACTGATCGTGACCAATTGCGCCATCATCGGTCGCGCCGAGGCATTCGCCTCCAAGAACACCCTGGGCCGCTCCATCGTCGACGGACTGGCCATGGGCATCGGCTTCACCCTGGTCCTGGCCACCCTCGGCAGCCTGCGGGAACTGGTCGGGCAGGGGACCCTGTTCGACCAGGCGGACCTTATGTTCGGCCCGGCCGCCGCCGGACTCACCATGAGTGTGGGGGCGGGATACAAGGGCATGCTGCTGGCGATCCTGCCGCCCGGGGCCTTTCTCGGCCTCGGTTTCCTGATCGCGCTGAAGAACGTCATCGATCAGCGCCAGGCGGCCGCCGCCGAGAAGGCGCCGGCCACAGAGGCGACCGCACAGCCCAGCGCCGGCTGATCCCGGCGCGATCATCGCGTTCCCGGGTGAAACATTCGGGCTAACGCTCATCCGGCTCCTTGGCAAGCAGGGCCGACACCGCCTGCCACAGTGGTTCGACCGTCACCGGCTTCACCAGGAAGCCGGTATGGGGGGTATCCGGGATCAGATGGCGCCCCCGGTAGCCGATGAAGAGCACCGGCAGGGAGGTCCCCAGGTGCTCCCGGATCACGTCCGCCAGTCGCCGGATATCGACCCCCTCGGGCGTGTCGGAGATCATCGCCAGGTCGATCCCCTCCTCCGCTTCGCCGATGGCTGCGACCACCCCGGACAGATCTGCAATCCGCGCCACCGGCCGGCACAGGATCCGCAGCTCGGTGCAGGCATCGCGCAGGGTCCGCAGGCTGCGTTCGTCGACCTCGAACGCCAGCGCCCGCAATGGCCGGTCGTCATTGAGCTGTATCCGTTCCGAGAACTCGGCCGCCAGCAGCGGCAGTTCGAGCCAGAAGCAGGAACCCTCGCCCGGCCGGCTGTCGAAACCGATCCGGCCCTCCATCAGGTGGACCAGGCTGCGGGCCACCGTCGTGCCCAGCCCGGTGCCGCCGGCTGCGGGATCGGCCTGCCAGAAACGTTCGAACACCCGGGAGCGCTGCTCCGCCGCGATGCCGATCCCGGTGTCGCGCACCTCGATCCGCAACCATCCCTGTCCATGCCGGTCACGCCGTTCCAGTGGTCGGACCACCACCTCCACATGGCCCCTGTCGGTGAACTTGATGGCATTGCCCACCAGGTTGAACAGGATCTGCTTCAGGCGCAGCTCATCCCCCACCCCCACCCGGGGCAGGCGGGCATCGATATGGCAGATCAGCTCCAGTCCCTTGTCCAGGGCGCGGTTGGACAACGCCTCGCAGACATCACGCACTGCCGTGCGCAGCTCGAACGGTGTCCATTCCAGGCGCAGGTCACTGGACCCGATGCGGGAAAAATCGAGCACGTCGCCGATCAGCGCGTTCAGCAGAACCGCCGACGAGGCGATGGTCTCCACGTACTCCTCCTGCTGGCGTGTCAGTGGCGTCTCCTGCAGTTTCCGGGCGATGCCACGGATCCCTCCCAGAGGCCCCCGCAGTTCCTGGGTCATGGTGGAGAGGAACAGCTCCCGCGCCTGGGCCGAGCGCTCCGCCTCCAGCTGCGCATGGTAGAGTCTGCCGAGCAGCTGGCGCTGGTACAGGGGCAGGGCGAACAGCACCAGCAGGTAGAAGGCGGCCTCCAGGGGCGCGGCAGCCCAGCCACCGGTCAGCAGCAGGACCACACTGTAGGAGACGATACTCACCACCGAGGCGACATTGAGGTAATTGCGTCCATAGCGGGCACCGTAGCCGACGAAGATCCAGATATAGAGCAGAAAGAAGGGGCTGAAGGCCTGTCCGGTCAGGTAGATCGCGGCACTCACCGCGCTGATGTCGGTCAGCAGTCCCAGGTAGATCCTGGCCGGCCAGTAGGGACGCCGGATCACGCTGAACAGGAAGCCGAGCGAAGTGCCGAGATAGATCCCGAACAGCCAGAAGATGCCCCTGCTGTCCCCCTGGTAGTAGCCGGCATAGGAGGCGACCCCGAAATAGAGCGAAGCGAACAGCCACATGCCCATGCGGATGATCGCAGACTTGAACTCGGGACTGCCGGAGAGGGAGCGGACCGGACGCTCGGCCGCCGGTTGTCCCGCGCGATCGGACCCGGGCCAGTTGATCACGGCACAAGAACCCCCCGTTGAATGCTAGACTGCGCTCCATTCTACTGTGAGGCAGGGCATTTCAGTACATGAACCAGGAAAAACGCCGCCAGATCTTCGAGCGTCTGCGGGCGGCCAACCCCACCCCGACCACCGAACTGAACTACCGGACCCCGTTCGAACTGCTGATCGCGGTGATCCTTTCCGCCCAGTCCACGGACCGGGGCGTCAACAAGGCCACTGCGAAGCTGTTCCGGGTGGCCAACACCCCCCAGGCGATGCTGGAGCTGGGGGAAGAGGGCCTGCGACAGTACATCCGCACCATCGGCCTGTACAACACCAAGGCGAAGAACATCATCCGCACCTGTGCCATCCTGGTCGAGAAGTACGGTGGCGAGGTCCCGGCGGAGCGCCGGGCGCTGGAGTCGCTGCCAGGCGTGGGCCGCAAGACCGCCAACGTGATCCTGAACACCGCCTTCGGGCATCCCACCATGGCGGTGGACACCCACATCTTCCGTGTCGCCAACCGCACCGGCCTGGCCCGTGGCAGGACCGTGTTGGAGGTGGAGAAGAAGCTGCTCCGCTGGATCCCCAAGGAGTTTCTGCAGGATGCCCACCACTGGCTGATCCTGCATGGTCGCTACACCTGTACCGCCAGGAAACCCCGCTGCGGCTCCTGTGTCATCGAGGACCTGTGCGAATACAAGGAGAAGAACCCGGGGCCTGTCGACCAGGCCCGGGACTGAAGCCCATGTTTGGAAACGACCGTACCGGCATGCGCCGGGTATTCACCGAGGCCTGGCGCAAACAGCAGCAGGGGGAGGCGATGGATCCGCTGGAGACCCTGATCGCCGACATCGTGCGCCAGCATCCGGAATACCATGAACTGCTGCAGGACCCGGAGCGGGCCCTGGAGCGGGATTTCTCGCCCGACGGCGGAGAGACCAACCCATTCCTGCACCTGGGCATGCACATCAGCCTGCAGGAACAGGTCGGCACCGACCGACCCGCCGGCATCACCCTGCTCTACCGCCGGCTGGTGATGAAGACCGGCGATCCACACCAGGCCGAGCACCGGATGATGGAATGCCTGGGCCGGATGCTGTGGGAGGCCCAGCGCGCCGGCCGCATGCCCGACGAGGCGGCCTATCTGGCATGCGTGCGGCGATTGGTCGAGGGGTGAGGGCCTGCGGCCGAGGGCCGAGGAACTACAGGGCAGTGGGCCGAGAAATATTAACCCGGCAACCTAATATGTCGTATTCAGAGCCTCAGGCATCTTCCCTGTCAAGGCGCGTGCCGCAGGCAAGGGTGGTTCCCGTGGCAAG
>DRKP01000077.1 GCA_011051715.1 Sedimenticola thiotaurini
GCCACCCGGTCGCGCAGGTAGACCGGCAGCACCCGCTCCGCCGCCACCGCCTCGCCCTGCTGCAGCCCGCGCACCGCCAGCGGCGCCAGGTCGCGGGCGTCGCTGACCAGCGTCGGGTCGCTGCCGGCAAGCGCCGGTCCCAGGCGGGCGGCGAGTTCGTTCCCGCCCGCCTGCCAGCCGGAGCCGGCGCCGAACCACTCCCCCTCCGCCGGCAGCGGCACCTGGGCCGCCGGGGCCACCAGCTCGCCGCCCCGGGGCCGCATCAGCCCCTCGTCGTCGCGCTCGAAGATGCCCCAGTAGAGCTCACCCATGCGGGCGTCGAAGGCGGCCAGCACCCGCGGCCGGCCATGCCGGCGCAGGGCCCCCTGGGCCAGGGTCGCCAGGGTGGAGACCGGGACCACCGGCAGGCCGGCACCCAGTGCCACCCCCTGCACCACGCCGGTGGCGATGCGTACGCCGGTGAAGGAGCCCGGACCGCGGCCGAAGGCGAGCGCATCCAGGGCAGCGAGAGCGATGCCCGCCTCATCCAGCAGCTCCTGCATCAGCGGCAGGATCAGCTCGGCGTGGCGGCGTGGCTCCCGCCGGCAGCGGGTCAGCAGTTCCCCGTCCAGCCACAGGGCGGCGGAGCAGGCCTCGGTGGCGGTGTCGATGGCAAGCAGTCTCATGGCCGCATTGTAGCGGATCCGGTCTCTCCGCGCGGGCCATCACCGGCATCGGCCGGAGGAGGCGCCGGCTGCGGACCTCCGTCCCCGGGGCCGGCCCGCCGGCAGCCCCGGAACGACGATACCGGGACCGGTTCAGGCCTGCCCTTCCCCGCCAGACCGTCCGAAGAATGCCTCCACGTCGCGCGGATCCCGGGTCCGGGCCATGGCTGGCAGGCTGTCCAGGAAGACCTGGCCGTAGCCGCGCCGGAGCAGGCGCGGGTCGCACACCACCAGCACGCCGCGGTCGGTGACATCGCGGATCAGGCGCCCGGCACCCTGCTTCAGCGCGATGGCCGCCTGCGGTACCTGGAACTCCATGAACGGGTTGCCGCCGCGCCGGCGCAGGGCGTCGATGCGCGCCTGCAGCACCGGATCCCCCGGGGAGGCGAAGGGGAGCTTGTCGATGATGACGCAGGAGAGGGCGTCGCCGCGCACGTCCACCCCCTCCCAGAAGCTGGCGGTACCCAGCAGCACCGCGTTGCCCAGGGTGCGAAAGCGTTCCAGCAGCTCCCCCTTGGGGGCGCTGCCCTGGACCAGCAGCGGATAGTCCAGTCGCGGCTCCAGCCGCTCCGCCGCCTCGCGCAGGGCGCGATGGCTGGTGAACAGGAAGAAGGTGCGGCCGCCGCTGGCCCGGATCACCGGCACCGCCACCTCCACCACCGCCGCGGTATAGCCGGGGTCGGCCGGTACCGGGAGTCCCCGGGGGACGAACCACAGGGCCTGGCTCGGATAGTCGAAGGGGCTGTCCCAGAGTGCGGTCTCCGCCTCCTCCAGCCCCAGCTGGCGCTGGAAGTGACCGAAGCTCTCCCCCACCGCCAGGGTGGCGGAGGTGAACACCCAGCTGCCGTGGTGGGCCGCCATGCGCTCACGGAACAGGCCGGCGATCTCCAGCGGCGTGCGGTTGAGGCGGAAGCCCTGGCGCTGGGTCTCGAACCAGCGGATCTCCTCCTCCGGCACTGCCTCGCACAGGGCCGCCAGTTCCAGCGCCAGCTGTTCACAGCGGGCCCGGCAGCTGTCCAGCCCCTTGCCGCGCCCCTGCACCGCCTCCAGCAGCCCCTTCAGCTCCGCCAGACCAGCGTGCACCTGCTGCAGGGCGCGCTGGATGCGCTCGTCCCCGGCCACCTCGCTCCAGGGGGCGCGCCGGGTCTCCACCCCGAACACCAGCCGCAGGTCGCGCACCGCCTTGGTCAGGCGGTCGGCCTGGCGCGGGATCTCCGGCGTGTCCCCCGCCTCCTTCAGGTACTCCGCCTCGGTGTCCCGGGCCAGCTCCAGCAGCTGGCGGGCGCTGACGCTGCTGCCGAAGAAGTTGCTGGCCACCTCCGGCAGCTGGTGGGCCTCGTCGACGATGAAGCAGTCGGCGTCCGGCAACAGCTCACCGAACCCCTCCTCCCTGAGCGAGAAATCGGCACACAGCAGGTGGTGGTTGATCACCACCAGGTCCGCCTCCTGGGCCCGGCGCCGCGCCTCCGCCAGGTGGCACTTGCTGTAGGAGGGGCACTCCTGGCCGAGGCAGTTCTCGGTGGTGGAGGTGACCAGGGGCCAGATGCGGGACTCCTCCGGCACCCCCTCGATCTCGGCGATGTCACCGCGCCTGGTGTGACCGGCCCAGCGCTGGATCCGCATCAGCTGGTCCACCAGCTCACGCGACTCCAGCCGCCCCTCCAGCAGGGCGGTCTCCAGGCGATGGGGGCAGAGGTAGTTGGCGCGCCCCTTGAGCAGGGCGATGTCGGTCGGCACGGCGAGGGCGTCGCGGATCAGCGGCAGATCGCGGTGGAACAGCTGGTCCTGCAGGTTGCGGGTACCGGTGGAGACGATCACCTTGCGCCCCGACAGCAGCGCCGGCACCAGATAGGCGAAGGTCTTGCCGGTGCCGGTGCCGGCCTCGCAGATCAGTACCCCGCCCCGCTCCAGGACCTGCTCCACCCGGCCGGCCATCTCCAGCTGCTGGGGACGGCAGGTGAAACCGTCGATGCAGCGCGACAGCAGGCCGTCCGGCCCCAGGATCTGTTCGCTGTCGATCACGCCCGGTTGTCCCAGACCTCGCCCTCCAGGCCGTTCTCCCGGGTCCACACCAGACGACCGATGATCTTGAACCGGGCCACCGACAGGGCGCCCCGCTTCGCCCGGCTGCTGCTCGACTTCTCCATGTACTGCAGCAGCTCGTCGCGCTCGGCCTCGTAAATCTCGTAGGGTTCGTACTCCTCGTCCATCAATACCAGCACCACCGCATCCCACTCCTGGTCCACCCTGATCTGGCCGATGCGCTGGCCGGCCCTGGACTCGTCGAAGATGGTGCGGCTCTTGATCTGGATGCGCTTGTGGTCGCGCGTCGGGTCGGTGGCGTCGTAGCCCCCGGCGGGCTGCGCCAGCGGCTCCAGCCGCAGCAGCCGGATGGCATCGTGCAGGGCGATCTCGGTGCTGATGCCGGGCAGCGGCTTGCCCATGGTGCGGCGGTACTCGGCAGCCAGTTGCCGGGCCTGTGCGATCAGCCTGTCGGCCGCGTAGACGCTCATGCGCTGCTGCTCCTCCATGGGTGGCGGTGTCACCGGCGCGGATCCCGCCCCGGTCCCTTGGAGGGGAATTGTACACCCAAGATCCGGCCGATCCGCAGACCGGTCCCTTTCCCGACACCCGGTCGGGACGGGCCCCGAAGCTACGGCTGCTGCAGCCGGCGACGCGCCTCGGCCGCACCCGCCGCATCGCCGGCGGCGCTGCGGGCGCGGGCGATCAGCTCCCAGTTGCGGCGCCTGAGATCGCGCCGGCCGCCGGCCAGGCTGTTGGACTTGGCCGCCAGCTGCTCGGCCATGCCGTAGCGACCCTGCCGCAGCCGTACCCCGGCGAGGCGGCTCCACAACCAGGGGTTGCGCGGTTCGATGCGCAGCGCCCGCTCCAGGGTGGAGGCGGCCGCGGTCAGATCGCCGGAGCGCTGCTGACGGTCGGCGCTCTCCAGCAGTGCCACCACCGCCTCCCCGTGGGCCGGTGCCGCTGCAGCGGCCACCGGCGGCTCGTAGGCGCCGCCCTCCCCCTGCGCCGGCAGGTAGGGACGCACCTCGACCTCGTCGGTCGCCGCCGCCGGGGCGCTGTCCGGGGAGGTCGCCGCGGCCGGGGGTGACGAACGGATCACCGGCGCCGGTCCATCCCTCCTCGGAGGGGAGGAACAGCCGGCCAACAGCAGCAGGATCAATGTAAGGATCGACGCTCGGTTCATTCGAAGAAGCTCCGGAACAGGTTGCGGATGGGGCCGTCGGCCGCGGCCACGCAGCTCGACTCGGTGGTGGGTGCCGAACCACGGATGAAGGGGAACTGGCGGGCGCCGTCGCAACGCTCGTCGGCACGCAGACCGGAGCGGGGATCGATCCACACCGTCTCCACCGTATCGGGTTTCAGCAGCCCCAGCGGCGCCGGCTGCAGCCGCTTCATCACGTCCCCCCAGACCGGCAGGGCCCCCCGGGACCCGGTCAGGCCCGCCGGCCTGTTGTCGTCGCGGCCGACCCAGGCCACCGCCACCCGGTCGCCGCTGAAGCCGGCGAACCAGCTGTCGCGCAACTCGTCGGTGGTGCCGGTCTTGCCGGCCAGGGCCAGCGCGGGATCGAGGAACCGGGCCAGGCCACGGCCGGTGCCACTGCGCACCACCTCCTGCAGGTTGCGATCGAGCAGGTAGACCGGGCCGGCGGCCACCGCCCGTTGCACGCTGAGAGGATAGCGCTGCAGCGGCGTGCCGTCGGCGGCCACCACCTCGCGGATGGCGCGCAGCGGGGTGCGAAACCCGCCGGAGGCGAAGGTGTGATAGAGCTGGGCCACCTCCAGCGGGGAGAGCGAGACCGCACCCAGCAGCAGCGCCGGCACCTCGTCCACCGGCCGCGTCACCCCCAGCTCCCGCAGCAGCCCGACGACCCGCTCCAGGCCCAGCTCCAGGCCGAGGTTGACCGTGGCCAGGTTGTAGGAGCGGGCCAGGGCCTGGTGCAGGGGCACACGACCGTGACTCCTGCGGTCGTAGTTCGCCGGTCGCCAGCGGGATCCGTCGGGCAGCCGCAGGCTGACCGGTTCGTCGCGCAGCGGGGTGATCAGGGTGTAGCGACGTGGCTGCGTCAGGGCGGCCAGGTAGACCACCGGCTTGATCAGGGAGCCGATCGGGCGGATCGCGTCCAGGGCGCGGTTGAAGCCGGCGAAACGCGGATTGCGCCCGCCGGCCAGAGCCACCACTTCGCCCTCGTCGGCGGAGGCCACCACCACCGCCCCCTCCAGGGTACCCGTCTTCAGGCCACGCTGTTTCTCCAGCCGCCGCAGCCGGCCTGCCAGGGCCTGCTCCACCCGGGTCTGGGCCCAGGGGTCGAGAGTGGTGAAGATGCGCAGTCCCTCACTGGTCAGATCCTCCTCCCGGTAGTCGCGGCGCAGCTGCCGCCGCACCAGGTCGAGAAAGGCGGGATAGCGGCCGCCATTGCCGCCACCCCGTTCCACCACGCCGAGAGGGGCGGCCAGCGCCCGGCGCGCGGTGGCGGCGTCGATGGCCCCCTGCTGCTGCATCAGCTCCAGCACCAGGTTGCGCCGCTGGCGGGCCCGCTCCGGGTGGCGCCTGGGGTCATAGTAGGAGGGCCCCTTGATCATCCCCACCAGCAGGGCGATGCGCGGCAGGTCCAGCTCCGCCAGCGGCCGGTTGAAATAGAACTGGCTGGCCAGGCCGAAGCCGTGGATGGCGCGACCACCATCCTGGCCCAGGTAGATCTCGTTGGCGTAGGCCTCCAGGATCTCGTCCTTGCTGTAGCGGGCGTCCAGCAGCAACGCCATCACCGCCTCGTTGAGCTTGCGCCAGAGGGTGCGTTCACGGCTGAGATAGAGATTCTTCACCAGCTGCTGGGTGAGGGTACTGCCCCCCTGCACCACCCCGCCGGCGCGCAGATTGGCCCAGGCGGCGCGCAGGATCGCCCGCGGGGAGACGCCGTGGTGGCGGTAGAAATCGCGGTCCTCCACCGCCAGCAGCCCCTGCACCAGCGCCTCCGGCAGCTGCTCCCGGGTGACCGGGACCCGGTCCTCGTTGTGGGCCGGATAGATGCTGCCGATCTCCGGGGCCTCCAGCCGCGCCAGCGGCAGCGCCCGGCCGCGCCGGTCGAGCAGCCGTTTCAGGCTGCCGTCGCCGAAACGCAGGTCGAGCATGCGCGCCGGCTCCCGGCCGTCCCAGAACTCGAACGCCCGGGTATGGACCACGATGCGGCGGCCGTCGCGCGACCAGCTGGCCACCCGCTTCGCCGACCTGCGCCGCTGGTAGCCGAGCCGGTTCAGCTCGTCGATCACCTGCTGCGGCGTCAGCGCGGCGCCGGGATAGAGTTCCAGCGGGCGGCCGTAGACCCGGGCCGGCACCGCCCAGCGGCGGCCCTCGAACCGGTTTCTGACCTGATCGTCCAGGTACAGCACCCAGACCCCGGCCACCAGCGAGAACAGGAAGGTCAGCGCCAGCAGCCGCGCCGGCCAGCGCCGCCGCGCCCGCCCCTTGCGGCCACGGGAGCGGCGCGCGGCCGGCCGGCTGCGACGCCGTTTCGGGGATTTTTTCGCCGGCCGGCGTTTACGGGAGGCTGCCATTACCAGGGGATCGGAAAAAAACGAGGTGGCACCTTACCACAGCGGTCGGAGACGGTGTGTGATCCGGGGCAGCACGGTGGCGGGGCAGTCGTCGTCGACCCGGCCGGTGGTGGCGCCAAAGATGACCGCGTACATACCCCGTCTCAGGCTCAGTGGCGCGGAGACCGCGCTCCCGCCCGGTCCGGCGCCGGCCGCAGGAAGCGCCGCATCTCCGCGGCGATGCGACGGTACAGCTCCCCGACCCAGGGATGGTCCTGCGGTACCAGGTGACGGGTGGAATAGATACGGAAATCGGTCGGCGCGATGATCACCTCCACCTTCTCCTTCCCCACCAGGGCGGTGAGCACGAACAGCTCCTCGACGGCGTTGTTGCCGATCGCCAGGCAGCCGCGGGAGACCCGGTTGCCGTGGATGAAGATGTCACCCCCCGGGTTGCGCCGTCCTTCACGCCGCGCCTGCTGCCGGTCGAAGGCGTTGGGGTAGTCGATCTTCAACGACAGATGGAAGGCGCTGTTCGGGTTCAGCCGGGAGATGTGGTAGATCCCCTCCGGGACCTGCCGGTCCCCCTCCCGCAGTTTCGGACCCGGGCCACCGCTGAGGCCCTTGATCCGGTAGTCGCGCACGTGGCGCCAGACGCCGCCGGAGCGGACCCAGAGCTCCAGCCGCAGCACATCCTTGATCGCCAGCAGGGTGACCGCCTCCGGCGGCCAGTCGGCACCGGCGAAGCGGAACCGCGGCAGCAGCCGCTGCTCCACTTTCGGGCGGTAGTGCTCCACCACCTGCTCCACCGTCGCCGCACCGGCGGCAGCGGCGCACACCAGCAGCAGCCCTGCCAGGGGGACCGACAGAAACCTGATCGTGATTGGCTGCACCGGATGATCTCCCGGGTGATCGAGGCGGCCAGTGTAACCAAACCGAAGAACCGCTTCACTTTGTCCGGTGAACGTTCTACTGTTTCCCCTATCTCGTACCCTGTCCCACGTGTCGATCCGGTATTCCCCGGGCACGACCTCAGCGGCGAACGGATGGAGGCCCACTCCCGCATGCAGAACAACCACAACAACGCTCCTCATCCGACCCTGTCGGTCGCCATCACCGGCTCCGGCGGCAGCGGCGTGGTCACCGCCGGCCACATGCTGCTGCAGGCGGTGGCCGGCGCCGGCTACTACGGCCTCATGGCCCGCTCCGCCGGACCCCAGATCCGGGGCGGGGAATCGGCCGCCATGCTGCGCATCGCGCCCCGGCGGGTGGACTGTCTGGACGACAGCTACCAGCTGCTGATCGCGCTGGACTGGCTCAATGCCAACCGCTTTGCCGAGGAGATTCCACTCACCGGCGACTCCGTCATCGTCTGTGACCCGGCGGCGGGGGAGATCCCGCCGGAGATCGCCACCTATGGCGCCCGGGTGATGGAGATGCCGCTCAAAGAGCTGGCCAAGGGGATCGACGGCGGCCGTATCAACATGGTGGCGCTGGGTATCCTCTGCGACCTGCTCGGGTTGCCGCAGGAGGCGATGCTGGCGGTGGTGGAACAGACCCTGGCACGCAAGGGTGAGCAGGTGGTGCAGGCGTCCCAGACCTGTGTCCGGGTGGGGTACGACAGTGACAAGCCCCTCTCCCTGGAGGCGCATCTGCCGGCGGTGGATGCGCCACCGCCCCGCTGGAACATCAGTGGCAACGAGGCCAGCGGCCTGGGCGCGGTGCGCGGCGGTGTCCGCTTCGTCGCCGCCTATCCCATCACCCCGGCCAGCGAGGTGCTGGAGTGGCTCGCCCCCAACCTGGAGCGACTGGGTGGCTCACTGCTGCAGGCGGAGGACGAGCTGGCCTCCATCAACATGATCATCGGCGCCTCCTTCGGCGGCGTCCCGGCCCTCACCGCCACCTCGGGGCCCGGCCTGGCGCTGATGATGGAGGGGTTGGGCCTGGCGGTGGCCAGCGAGACCCCGGTGGTGGTGGCCAACGTGATGCGCGGCGGCCCCTCCACCGGCATCCCCACCAAGTCGGAGCAGTCGGATCTCAATATCGCCCTGTGCGGCTTCCACGGCGATGCCCCCCACCTGGTGCTGTCGGCGCTGGACATCGCCGACTGCACCTTCACCACCGAGTGGGCGGTGCGTCTGTCGGAGTCGCTGCAGGCGACGGCCATCGTCCTCACCGACCAGTCCCTGGGTCAGGCGCGGGCGCTGGTCGATCCGCCCCGGCGGGCCCCGGCCGGCAGCGGCCGGCGGACGGCACCGCCCTGCGACGAGCCCTACCTGCGCTACCGGCTGACCGACGACGGCGTGTCACCGATGGCGATCCCCGGCACCGACTGCGATCTCTACACCGCGGATGGCCTGGAGCACAACGAGAAGGGCACCCCGTCCAGCGCCGCGCAGGACCACCAGCGGCAACTGGACAAGCGGTTGCGCAAGCTGGCCGGCTACGATTACGGCGGCGACTGGGCCCGCATCAGCGGATCCGGGGAGCACTGTATCGTCACCTGGGGATCCTCCGCCGGTGCCGCCGAGGAGGCAGCGCGGCGCCTGACCGCCGCCGGTACCGGGGTGCGGGTGATCGCCATCCGCCTGATCAGCCCGCTGCCGGTGCAGGCCATGGGTGAGGCCCTGACCGGGGTCCGCCGGGTGCTGGTGGTGGAACAGAACCACGGCGGCCAGCTGTTCCACTACCTCCACTCCCTGCAGTTGCTGCCGGCGGATGCCGGCCTGCTGGCGCGACCCGGCCCGTTGCCACTGCGGCCGGCGGAGATCGTGGCCCGAATGACGGAGGAGATGTGACATGAGCAGCAGCCAGACGGTGGAACTGAAACCGAAGGACTACAAGTCGGACATCAAGCCGGTGTGGTGCCCGGGCTGCGGCCATTTCGCCGTGCTCAGCGCGGTGACCAAGGCGCTGGCCCACCTGGGGCTGCCGCGGGAGGAGGTGGCGCTGGTGTCGGGAATCGGCTGCTCGTCACGCATCCCGGCCTATGTCTCGGTCTACGGCTTCCACGGAATCCACGGCCGCGCCCTGGCCGCGGCCCAGGGACTGAAGGCGGCGCGCCCCGACCTGACGGTGATCGTCGCCGGTGGCGATGGCGACGGTTTCTCCATCGGCGGCAACCATTTCATCCACGCCTGTCGCCGCAACATGGATCTCACCTACATCGTCATGGACAACGAGGTCTACGGCATGACCAAGGGACAGGCCTCGCCCACCACGGCGCCGGACTGGGCCAAGAGCAAGCTCACCCCCCACGGCCCGGGAGTGCCCAGCTTCAACCCCGCCGCCATCGCCCTCGCCTCCGGTGCCACCTTCATCGCCCGCGGCTTCTCCGGCGACCCCAACGGCATCGCCCGGCTGCTGGTGGAGGCGATCGAGCACCCGGGCTTCTCCTTTCTCCAGGTACTCAGCCCCTGCACCACGTTCCGGCCCGAGCAGAAGGAGTGGAAGAAGGTGGTGCACCCGTTCGCCGAGCAGGAGCCCACCGCCAATCCGGTGGAGGCGGCGCAGCGCATCCAGGCCGACGACGGCATGTCCACCGGCATGCTCTACCGTACCCTGGTGCCGGTGTGGCAGCCGGACAACGTGGCCACGACCCAGGTCGAGGCCCTGGAAGGAGGATTCCAGGTATGAATACAGAACCCAGCCAACTCATCACGTCGGTGCCAGAGTTTCTGGCCCACGCCATCCTGCTGGAGCGGGAGTCGGTGGAGCGCTACGAGGAACTGGCGGACAGCATGGAGACCCACAACAACCTGGAGGTGGCCCAGCTGTTCCGCAAACTGGCCCATTTCGGCGAGCTCCATGCCCACGAGGTGGAGCACCACGCCGAGGGCATGGAGCTGCCGGAGATCCCCCCCTGGGATTTCAAGTGGAGCACCCCGGAATCACCGGAGAGTGGCGCCATGGAGGAGGTGCACTACCTGATGGGAACGCGCGAGGCGCTGGAATTCGCGCTGCACAACGAGACCCGGGGGCGGGACTTCTACGCCCACGTGGCGGAGACCTCCCCGGACCCGGAGGTGCGCCGGATGGCGGCCGAGTTCACCGCCGAGGAGACCGAACACGTGAACATCCTCAAGAGCTGGCTGCTCAACCTGACCGATGCGGGGGAGGAGCCGCTGGAGGACCTGGATCCCCCGAATGTGACCGAGTAGCGGCATCAGATCATGGAAACGGGGCGGGGTCTCAGGCAGAATGAAACTTGATGACTGGTGCTGCTGTCCAGCCACTGACGGAGTCGGCAGCGGATGGATGCAAGTGAATACGACCCGGGAACCCACTGAGCGACCCGCAGTCCCAACGAAGGCCGGGACCCGGACCGTTGGATATCCTGGATTCCTGCCTCCACCAGAACGACAGCAACGGGCCTGGCCGCAAAGGTGAAGCAATTCATCTGATGGATCAGGGGGTTCCTGCAGCGTATTCGCGTCGATGGTTGCGTTCGTTCGCGGCGACGACGTCCTGGCCGGGTTTCAGTACCCATCGGGAAACCGAACCGGGGACATCTCATCCCTGACCCGATGAGCCCCCCACCTGCCCAAAGGAGTGTGCGCATGTGGATTCTGATCAAAGGGATCGACCGCTCCATCGACGAGAGGGAACTGGAGAGGCTGGTGGCCCAGACCCTGCGCCCCGGCTGGCTGCCCATCCCCTCGCGCCACAACAGCGCGCTGAAGCGCTGCGAGATCCTGAAGATCACCAACGTGCGCAATGAAGAGACGGAACACTATGGCCTGGTGCGGCTGGAACCGCCGCAGAAGGCCCAGCTGGTCCTGGACCGGCTCAACGACGCACCGGTCAACGGAAGGCACCTGAGCGCCCACCAGTTCCACCGCCGCATCGCCAGGCGCGACCGTCGCCAGCCGTTCAGCGAATGGCGCGGACCGCCCCAGCAGGACCGCCGCAAGCGGGACCGGCGACGCCCCGACCTCTTCATCCGCATCCCCCATGCGCCCCAGCTGGAACGCGTCCTGGGAGTACATCACCAGTTCTGAAGCGACGGCCTCCGGCGCCCCCCTTCAACCCGCCTTCCTGCCTTCGGCCTCCTCCTGCTCGAATGCCCGTACCACGTCCCGGAACTGCTCGTGGTTGTCCTCGCCGAGCGCCATCAGCTCCCGGTGAGAGGCGAGCAGAAGCTGCCGCAGC
>DRKP01000078.1 GCA_011051715.1 Sedimenticola thiotaurini
GGGGCTGTTCAGCGGCAATATCGAAAACGAGTTCACCGATTTCAGTGCCGGCCTCGCCGCCACCGCCGGTGTCGCCTACGACCTGCCCTGGTTCTATGAGAAGGGAACCCTCCACCTGGACTATCTCTACAACGATGGCAACCGTGACAACAACGCCTTCGAGCCCTACGGGCATACGGTCTCACTCTGGCACCAGGGCCGCAAGGGCCCGTTCGCCCTGGGCATCGACCTGACGGGTGCCACCGGCATCGGTGAACGGAGCGACGTCTGGGGCCTGACCCTGCTGCCGACCTATGATTTCGCCCGCAACCTGGTCATCGATGGCGACATGTTGCAACTGAGCCTGCGTTACCAGTATGCCTCCAGTGTCGATGACAACGGCCTGCGGCTGCAGCGGCGCTATGAGCAGAACGTCGCCTCCGGGCAGGGCGATGAATACCATGCCGTCTATGCCGGGCTGAACTACTACATCTATGGATACAAGCTTAAACTGATGGCGGGCTCCGAATATTCCAGGATGAGGGATACCGCCGCCGGCCGGAACGATTTCAGGGGCTGGACCCACTTCGCGGGTATCCGGCTCTACTTCTGAATGCCGACGGGCGGTCGCTACTCTCCGCCGCAACCGCCCACCGGCAGGGCCTGCGTTTGCAGACCGGCTTCAGCTGCCATCAGGCCTTGGATCCACACCCCCTGCCGACGGAAAGATGCCAGCCACCCCCGGTCAGGGCAGTTCCTGATCGCTCAGCCAGTAGAAGCGATACGGCGGGATCACCAGCTGATCCTTGAACAGCCGCGGTGACTCCCCGGAATAGAGATCCCTCAGCCTGCTGTACTCGAAACGGCCGCGCTGCCACAGATCGCTCAGGGTCAGTGACTGTGGCGAACTGTCGAAATTGGCCACCACCAGCACGATGTCGTCGAGCATGAAGGGATTGCTGCGTATGAAGGTGAACAGGTGCGGGTTGCCGGTATCCAGCAGCTCCCGGTTGTTGTAGTCGGCGAAGGCGGTGATGGTCTTGCGGATCGCGATCATCTTCTGCAGACCGTCGAAGATCCGCTGCTGTACCGTACCGCGCCTGTAGCGCAGTTCGGCAGTCTGCCAGTCGATGTGTGGACGGTGCATCCAGCGGGTGTCGTCCGCCTTGGCGGCGTCATTGATGTAGTCGTAGTCGTTGATGGTGCCGAGCTCATCACCATAGTAGAGCAGCGGGATGCCACCGAAGGACATGATCAGGCTGTTGAGCAGCAGAATGAGATCGACGCTGCGCTGGATGGCATCCGGGTCGCCGCTTTCCAGCGCAGACTCCAGCCCGACGAGTGAGGCCAGCGAGCCCGAGATGCGTGCATCACCGGTCTTCCGGTTGACGCCGAAGGGTTTCCCCCGGGCCGGGGAACCGGGATAGGCACCGGTGAACCAGTCCACCAGGAAGCGGCGGTGTGAATGGGGATCGTAGCCGGCCTGCACGATATCCGCATCGTCGAAGCTCAGGCCGATGTCGTCGTGACAGCGAATATAGTTGAGCCAGGTGGAACGATTCAGTTTATTGGGCAGGCTGCGGATCCCCTGGTTCAGCAACCTGGCGTTCTTCGTCGCAACCGCGTCCCACAGCAGGGCCATGAAGGTGGCGTTGTAGGCGATTTCGCATTCCTTGGCGATCACCGCATCCTCGCCGAAGTACTTGGTGATCTCCACCGGTGCGACGATGGCCTCGGCGATGAACAGCACCCCCGGCGCGGTGACCTGGCAGCAGTCCTTCATCAGCTGCAGGATCAGGTGCGCCTCGCGCTCGTTCTGGCAGGTGGTGGCGATCTTCTTCCACAGAAAGGCCACCGCGTCCAGGCGGACGATATCCGCGCCCTGGTTGGCCCAGTACAGGATGATGTCCAGCATCTCGATGAACACCGCGGGATTGCTGTAGTTCAGGTCCCACTGGTAGTTGTTGAATACCGTCATCACCCACTTGCCCATGGTCTCGTCGTAGGTGAAGTTGCCCGGGGCCGTCTCGGGGAAGATCTCCGGCATGGTCTCCTCGAACATGTCCGGCACGTCGCGGTTGTCGAAGATGTAATAGTAGTCCTGGTAGGTCTTTTCCCCGGCCCGCGCCCTGCGCGCCCACTCGTGCTCGTCCGAGGTATGGTTGACCACCACGTCCAGGGCCAGCAGGATATCGCGCCGGTGCAACTCCCGGGCCAGATTCCGCAGGTCCTCCAGGGTTCCTACGCGCTCGTCCACGTCGCGGAAATCACTCACCGCATAACCACCATCACCAGCTCCCTCGGGATACTTGATGATCGGCATCACATGAACCATGTTGACACCCAGCTCCTGAAAATATCCCGCCCTGGATGCCAGGCCAACGAGGTCACCGGCGAAGCCGTCCGTGTAGAGCGCCATGCCGACCCATTTCTGACTGAGGAACCAGTTGTGGTCCCGCTCGCGTGCGATATCCACTTCCTTCAGGGATGGGCTGCGTTCGATGTACTGGCAGGCCATTACCTCCACCAGCCGCACCATCTGCCGGGTAAAGTCGTCACGCTCGCCGTACAGGTGATGGAACAGGGAATGAATGGTGTAGAAATTGGCGCCCAGGCGGGTATAGAAGTGACGCAGATCGCGCTTGCGGGTTTCGGGCTTGAGCCGGTCCAGGATCCGGTTCAGCAGGGAATGGGAGACCTGTTCGTACATGGCTGTATTATCGTTCGAGATTCCAGTCGGTGATGAAGGGCCGGTAGAAAGCGGCGTCCGCCACAGTGGCGCCGCGGTGCCCGACCAGGCGGGAGGCAAACTCCTGGGCCCGCTGCAGCGTGATATCCAACGGCCAGGCCCTTACCAGCCCGAGGATGATCACCGAGGCGAAGGCGTCGCCGGCGCCGACCGTGTCCACCACCTCGATCCCGGCCCGGGGCTTCACCGAATAACGCCCGCCATCCCCGGTCAGCAGCTCGGCGCCCCCGGCACCATGGGTCACCACCAGGCCCTGCAGGCCGTGATCCCTGAGAAACCCCGTTGCGCCCCGCGTGGCAGGAGAGAGCAGATCCAGCTCGTCGTGGTTGAGCTTGACCCAATGGGCCTGGCGCACCATCGCCAGCACCTGCTCCCGCTGCCACCAGGGTGGGCGCAGATTGACATCGACGAACAGAAGCTTCGCTCCGCGATCCTTCAGTTTCCGTGCGCTCTGCCGGGAGATGTCGTCACGCAGCGCCAGGCTGCCATGATAGAGCAGCCCACAATCGGCCGGGGTCCCGTCCAAATCCCCGATGGCATCATAGGCACAGGGATGAACGATGTCGTAACTGGGCTCGCCATTCTCGAGGCTGACCGTGACACGGCCGGTGGGGCGCCGGCCGTCGATCTGCAGACCGGTCGTGTCCATGCCCCAGGAGCGCATGGCGCTGCGTACCGCCTCACCCTCCGGGTCCCGGCCCACCCGGCTGATGAGATGGGGCCGCTGGCCGAATGCCTGCAAATGCCAGGCCACGTTGAAGGGTGCGCCACCGAGCACCCGCCTGCCGTCCGGGAAGTGGTCGAACAGCACCTCGCCGAAGATACACAACCTGCCGTTCACCGGCCCATTCCCACCGCGCCGGACATGGACCAGCCGGAGGTCTGCGGCGGACGATGGGCGACACCCTGCGGCATCCCGGCACCACCATTTCCGGTCATCCCCCCGTGGCCGCCATCGGCGACATGGCATGGAACGATTCTCCCCCTCACCCCGACACGGAGGCCCGACACCGCCAATCCGGCACCGGAGTGGACGGACCGGCTGTCGTGAGCGGGCGGATGCCCCTGCGGGGACGGGGCCAGGCCGGCACAGACGGCAGGGCAATCACTCATTCTCGGTCACCGGCACCTGGCAGGCATTGAAGAAATCATAGTGTTCGATGGCCTCCAGGATACCCAGGGCATGGGGCTGGTCGGCGAAATAGATGCTCTCCTGATCCACCAGTTGCGACAGCTCCTCGTGGTGGCGGTTGCCCACCACCACCGCCAGGGTGTTGCCCCTCATCATATCCTCGTCGGCGCCGGAGCCACCCGCCACCAGTATGTTCTCCAGCGGGATCTCGAGCCGCTGCGACACATAGCGCAATGCCTGACCCTTGGACGCGCGCGATGGCACGATATCGAGGAACTGGCCAAAGGAGCAGGAGACGTTGGCGGTCAACTCCTCCTGCCGGATCAGGGCGATGATCTCTTCCACCGGGGGGGCCTTCTGCGGATCGTAGTAGTAGGACAGCTTGAATCCGGTCTGTTCGATCTTCGACTGCAGTTGCAGGCCATCGAGGTTTTTCAACGCCCGCCTCACCCGTTGTGGGTTCCAGTGATGATCAATGTGATCGGCCCACCAGTCATCCTCGGTGAGTGCCGTACCATAGTGGATACGCGTCCCAAGGCTGCTGATCAGCACGTCCGGCATGGGAATGCGGTGCTTCTTCATCAGTGCCAGGGCGGAATCGATACGGCGGCCGGTCGCAATGCCGAAGATGACGCACTTGCGATTCTCCCGGATCACCCTGACAAAGCGCTGCAGTGCATCGGGGTTGCCCACCAGGTTCTGATCCAGATCGGTGAAGATGGCACGGTCGCGGTAGCGGAACGCCCTGGTCAACCGTTGGGCCGGAATGGGCTGATGCCTGCCGGACAACTGCGCCACCCTGGTCAGATAGATATCGGCATGGGACTTCCAGGAGTAGTGCCGCCGCACCCCATCGATGCCGTGGTCGGCGGCCCGCCGCCAGACCTCGCGATCGCCCAGCAGCTTCAACAGGGCACTGGTGATGGCCGCCTTGTCCAGCGGATCCACCAGTATGCCGTTCCGGCAGTTGGCGATGATATCCACCGGCCCGCCATTCTCAGTCGCCACCACCGGCAACCCGCTGGCCGCGGCCTCGAGTATGGTCAGACCGAAGGGTTCGGTCAGCGCCGGGTTGATGAACACGCCACCCGACGCCGCAGCCAGGCGGTAGATATCCGGTACCTCGTCGGCCCGGTGGCTCTTGGGGATGGCGACCCTGCCATAGAGATCGTAGCTGTCGATCAGCAGCAGTATGTTGGTCAGTACCGACTGGGCACCGCTGTCCATGTCACGGATATCATCACGACTGCCGGCGACGATCAGCAGGTTCGCCGCCTCCTGCAGGGCATCCGATTCGCCAAAGGCCTCGATCAGGGTGAGGATATTCTTACGCTCGTCCGGCCTGGACAGGGAGAGGATCAGCGGCTTGCCCGGATCGTCGAGAAAACGCTTCAGCTGATCGGCGAAGGCGATCCGCTCTTCCGCCCGTGGCGGGTGAAACTGGGTCAAGTCGGTGCCGGGCGGAATCACCACCATGCGTGCCGGATCGTAGTAGTTGTACAGTCCGTACTGTTCCTCGATTTCATTGTGAGTGCTGGTGATCACCAGGTCGGCGTTGGCCAGCACCTCCTCCTCCGCATCGATGCGCCGGCCCATGTTGTAGACCGTTTCGATCCCGATTCTCGTCAGCCCCTTCGCCAACAGGCGTTCGCGCTTGTCGCGACCGAGAGAATGGCCGGTATGGATGAGCGGTATACCCAGAAGATTGGACAGACGCACGCCGACATAGCCGGAATCGGCATAGTGACTGTGCACCAGATCGGGCAGGCGGGGCTGCTCGTTGAGCCAGTTGAGCAGGTTGTCCATGAAGCTGTCGAGGTGATCCCACAACTGCTCCTTGGGGATGTATTCCCCGGGTCCGGCATCTATGCGCACGATACGGGCCTTGTCGGAAAGGGGTTCCAGCGGGACCGCATAGTCGTCGCTGACCGCCGGGTCGACCACCCGGCGGGTGACCAGGTCCACTCTCCCGATACCTTCGTGCCCGGCCAGGGCCCGGGCCAGATCGATCACGTACTTGGTCTGCCCGCCGGTATCCGCATCCCGGCCCAGCTCCAGGTCGCGGCCGCGGATCAGGCCATGGATGCTGATGAGAAGCAGATACGTCCCTTCACCGCGCTCGCTCATGGTCGTCGTCTGCCGGCTGGTTGCTGTTCGTTGCATCCACGGGTCCCTGCCACTGCCTGCGGCCCCTGCGGGCCGATAGGATTCCGCCAGTCTCCGATACCGGATACAGCCTGGTCTGCGGGCGACAGGCGGCGGCATGCTTATCGGATTCCCTCCGCATCTTATCAAGATCGTACCCAAAAAGATCTTCAGCCGGCCCCGATCACTCGCCGGTTGTCATCGTCCGCCCCGTTGTGGCATGTTATTAACCCGGCAACCTAATATGTCGTATTCAGAGCCTCAGGCATCTTCCCTATCAAGGCGCGTGCCGCAGGCAAGAGTAGTTCCCTTGGCAAGGCACGCAACGCCGAGAGGGGAGATGCCTGAGGCTCCTGACCTATTGAAATCAAATGATAGGCCGTGCTGTGCGCGCCCGCGGACTGCGTTGTCGAAACTGGCTGTAGAAGTGCTACAGCGGCGTTTCGACGCCTTGCCGCGAACGCGCACAGCACGGCTGAACACGATATATTAGGTTGCCGGGTTAATA
>DRKP01000079.1 GCA_011051715.1 Sedimenticola thiotaurini
AGGGAGACGTGGGTCTCCACCACCCCCTTCACCCGGTCGAGCGCCCGCTCGATGCTGTTGGCGCAGAAGGAGCAGCTCATGCCACCCACCTTCAGCTGCAGGGTGGCGAGACCGTCGCGGTCGCTGGTGATCGGGTCAGTGGTCATCGGTGGATACCTCGTTCGAACACTATCTATAGGCACTGGATTTCAGCCAGCACCTGGTTGCCGTGGATGGATGCGACTCGGTGCGAATCTTCCGGCAGAAGGATCTTCGGTTGCGTCTGTTCCACGTCGCTTGGGCCATTCGTATCGATCCGCGGCCTACTCTCCGTCGAGGAGTTCCGGCGGCAGGAAGATATCCGCCTCGCCCCCCGTGCGCAGGGCCAGCATGTTGCCAAGGAACTGGGCCCCGGCCATGGAGAAACGCGGGTCGGTCACCTGCCAGCCTCCCTCCTGCCGGCGCACCCGGGAGACGAACACCGGGGCCTGCCCCAACTGCGCCGGGTCCGGCAGCCGGTCGAATGCGGCGACCGTTGGATTCTGCAGGTAGGGGGGACTGATCAGGGCGCGGGGGCTGGCGCGCAGCAGACCGGAGTCGAGGATCATGCCCTGCAGGAACCGGGGATGGAGCCGCCCGGCCCGCTCCGCCACGTCGCCCCTGCCATACCAGCGCATGGCATTGAGGGCGGCGGCCAGAAAGCCGATGTCGCGGGGGGTGTATTCACCCGTCCCGTTACGGAACAGGCCCTGCTCCGGTTCCCAGCGTCCCAGCAGCTCGCCGGAGAGACGCCCGGCCGCGGCGCCGAACCCGTCGTCGCCGAGCAGGCGCCCGGCCTCGGTCAGGCCGTAGATGGCCGCCGCCAGATCGGTGGTCCCCCTGGTCCCTGCCCGCTGCAGCCGGTTGCCGTAGTCGCGGGCGCGGGCACGGGCCCGGTCCCGTTTCCCGGCATCGGCGGCGATCAGGGTGTAGCGGCCGAGGGCCTCGATGGCGATGGCCAGATCCGGCGCCGTGGTCGGCGGCAGGCGGTCCAGCGCCTGCAGGGCGGAGTCGGCCAGCGGGCGGTAGTCATCGGCATCCACCAGGTCCCGATAGGCCTGATGCCAGTAGTCGCCGCTGTCGCGGGTGGCGGCCAGGATCAGATTGGAGGCCCCCCACAGCACCGCTGCCTGGTCGGCCGGGGTCGCCGCCTGGAACGAGCCGTCGGGCCCGCGTGGCGCGAACAGGCCGTCGGCATCACGCAGGCGGCCGGCCAGCACGCCCGCCTGCTCCCTGGCCTGGGGCACCATCATCAGCGCCGCCAGCCGGTTGTCGGGCAGATCGTGGAACTGCAGGTGGAAGCGGGGACTGGTGATCTTGATCAGGGTCCAGGCCTGGGCCCCCGGATCCAGGGTGCGGTCGAAGGTGGAGTCGTCCCAGGCCAGGGTCTCGGGCCGGGAGTAGTCGGGGGTCTGCCGGAACACCGGCAGGGCCGAGCGGTAGACCGCGCCCACCACCGGAATGTCCGGCATCGGCGGCCGGGTCACGAAACCGGCCCGGCGCAGCCACTGGTCGCGCTCGTAGGGGGAGGTGATCAACGGCTCGCCGAAACCGCCGAACATGATCGGGCTGGCCAGATTGGAGAGGGCGCTGAAGTAGCTCACCGCGTCCAGTGACCGGGACTCCCCGCCGGTGGCGGCGGGCAGCGGTGCGGTGGTGGCCAGCAGCAGCGCCGGCAGCAGGGGTTTCAGGAGTGATCGAAGGGTCATGTCCAGTCCTCGAGGTTGATGAACAGGCCGAAATAGAGGGACCACAGGCCCAGCACGATGAACACCAGGCCGGTGATCAGGGGTGCCCGCGCGGACCAGCCGGTGAGCCGGTCCAGCAGGCCCCGCGCGGGTCGCCACAGCACCGCCAGCACCAGCGGCAGGGAGAGGGCCAGGCCGAACAGCAGCATGGAGAGAAAACCGCCAGCGACGCCGAGGGAGCCGCCACCGGTCACCGCGGCGGTGCCGAGCAGGGCGAAGATGATGGGTGCGGCGCAGGCGGGGATGTTGAGGCCGAACAGCAGCCCCAGGCGGAACGCCCCCCGGCTGCCGGCATTGTGCGCCAGCGCCGGTCCGAGGCGGCGCTGCAGCAGGGAGGTGTGCCCGGTCGCGAACAGCAGGCCGAACAGCAGGTAGAAGCTGCCCAGCACCACCCACACCCCCTGTTGCAGATCGACGAACAGGGCACCGAGGAACACCGCGCCGACCCCGAGCAGACCCATCAGCAGCCCGCGGGTGAGGGCGAAGACGCCGGTCTGCATCAGCTTGTGGCGCGGGCCCGCCCCCTCCAGATATTTGACGAACAGCATGGTGGAGCCGATGGTGCAGGGCTCGATGAAGCCCAGCAGGCCCAGCCCGATCGGCACCACCACCAGTTGCAACAGCTCGATCTCTCCCATCCCCGTGGTTCCCGCAGTCGTTCTCCAGATCCGGTATGGAGAGGATAGATACTGGAGTCGACTCCAGGTCAAGGCCTTTTTTCCCACCCGTTGGAACGGCGCCCCCGCCGCGAATATTTCGGCTGTTGGCGGCGGGGGCGCCGCTCCTGCGGGGATGGCACAAGACGGGAAACTCTCTGTAGGAGGCCCGCCCCCGGGCCGAACGAATTCGACCTGATGTTCGCGGCGGGGGCGCCGCTCCTGCGGGGGATTCGATACCTGGTGCATGCTTGCGGCGGAGACGGTCATTTTCTGGAGATGGCTCCAGGATGTATACTCGAATCCGTAGCGCCACCAGGAGGCGGAGAACCCGATGCAGATCGAACTGTTCAGCTCGCCCGGCTGCGGGCGCTGCGGCGAGACCGCGGCGCTGCTGGAGGAGCTGGTGCTGGATCTGGACCGGGCGGACATCCACTGGCGCCTGGTGGACGTGATCGAGGAGCTGGACTACGCCGTGGCGCTGGGGGTCCTCGCCACCCCGGCCATCGCCATCGGCGGCCGCCTGGTCCATACCGGGGCGCCGGGCCGCCGGCGCCTGCGGGAGCTGATCGAGGAGGCCGGCGATGGCTGAGTCGCCCACCCACTCCATCGGCTGGGTCTCCCGCCACCTGGGGATGAGCGTCGACACCCTGCGCTACTACGAGCGCATCGGCCTGCTGCCGCCGGTACTGCGCAGCGCCTCCGGCCGGCGCTGCTACGGCCGCAAGGACCTCTCCCGGCTGCGCTTCATCCGCCGCGCCCAGGCGATGGGCTTCTCCCTGGACGAGATCGCCCAGCTGCTGCGGATGCGGGAAGACCCGCTGCACGCCAGGGACGAGGTGCGGCGCCTCACCCTGAGCAAGCTGCAGGAGACCGAGGCGCGGCTGCAGGAGATCACCACCCTGCGCAACGAGCTCCAGCTGCTGGTCAACCTGTGCCAGGGAACCGCGGACGGCTGCCCCATCGTGGAGCGGATCGACGAAGAGCAGGAGTGACGGGCATGTATCACGGCGAACGTTTCAACAGCATCAGCCACCTGGTGGGGGCCGCCCTGGCCCTGGCCGGGCTGGTGGTGCTGGTGGTGCTGGCCTCCCTGCAGGGGGATCCGTGGAAGATCGTCAGCTTCGGCATCTACGGCGCTACCCTGTTCCTGCTCTACGCCATGTCCACCCTGTACCATTCGCTGCGCGGCCGGGCCAAGCACATCTTCATGAAGCTGGACCACGTGGCGATCTACCTGCTGATCG
The DNA here is from genome assembly GCA_011051715.1 of Sedimenticola thiotaurini. Classification (GTDB taxonomy): domain Bacteria; phylum Pseudomonadota; class Gammaproteobacteria; order Chromatiales; family Chromatiaceae; genus HyVt-443. The sequence goes on from DRKP01000079.1 coordinate 3,670, forward strand.
CCGGCACCTACACCCCGTTCACCCTGATCAGCCTGCGCGGCGCCTGGGGCTGGAGCCTGTTCGGCACCATCTGGGCGCTGGCCATCGCCGGCATCGTGGTGGACAGCCGTCACCGAGAGGGCTCCCGCGCCCTGCAGATGGTGATCTACCTGCTGATGGGATGGCTGATCCTGGTGGCCATGTATCCCCTGGTCCAGGCCCTGCCCGGCACCGCCCTCGCCCTGCTGGTGCTTGGTGGTCTGTGCTACACCGGCGGCATGGTCTTCTACGCCATCGACGAACGCATGCGCCACGCCCACGGCATCTGGCACCTGTTCGTGCTCGCCGGCAGCATCTGCCACTTCCTCGCCATTCTGCTGTACCTGGCCTGATCCTGCGATCGCATTGGCCGCTGTGAATCAGGATCCTTTGCGATCTTTCCGTTCTCTGCGCCTTTGCGAGTGGGTGATGGTTACTCTCGCCAAGACGCCAAGGCCGCAAAGAGCGCCAAGGGGTTCATTCACCCTTCGACCGAATTGGTCACTGCGAATCAATATCCTTCGTGATCTTCGCGTCCTCCGCGCCTTTGCGAGTGGGGAAATGCTTCTGCGCCACTATTGTTACTCCGTCATTCCGGCGCAGGCCGGAATCCGGAACTCCCCCACCGCAATGACGCTCCACCCCGTCAACCGATGCCGCCGACACAGACGTACTTGATCTCCATGAACTCCTCGATCCCGTACTTCGAGCCCTCGCGGCCGATGCCCGACTCCTTCATGCCGCCGAAGGGGGCGACCTCGGTCGAGATGACACCCTCGTTGACACCGACGAGGCCGTACTCCAGCCCCTCCGAGACGCGCCAGATGCGGCCGATGTCGCGGGCATAGAAATAGGCGGCCAGGCCATACTCGGTGTCGTTGGCGGCGCGCACCGCCTCCTCCTCGGTGTCGAAGCGGTACAGCGGTGCCACCGGGCCGAAGATCTCCTCGCAGGCGATGCGCATGTCGCTGCTGACGTCCGCCAGGATGGTGGGCTGGAAGAAGGTGCCGCCGAGGGGATGGCGCGCGCCGCCGAGCACCACCCGGGCGCCCTTCTCCACCGCGTCCCGCAGCAGCCCCTCCACCTTCTGCACCGCCGCCTCGTTGATCAGCGGGCCCTGGGTCACCCCTTCGCGGGTGCCCTCCCCCACCTCCAGCTTCGCCACCGCGTCGGCCAGGCGCCGGGCGAACTCGTCGTAGACCCCGGACTGGACGTAGAGCCGGTTGGCGCAGACGCAGGTCTGGCCGGCGTTGCGGTACTTGGAGGCGATGGCACCGGCCACCGCCGCGTCCAGGTCGGCGTCGTCGAAGACGATGAAGGGGGCGTTGCCGCCCAGTTCCAGGGCCACCTTCTTCACCTGGCCGGCGCACTGGGCCATCAGCCGCTTGCCCACCGCGGTGGAGCCGGTGAAGCTGAGCTTGCGCACCAGCGGGTTGCCGGTCAGTTCGGCACCCACCTCCTCCACCCGCCGGTGGGAGCAGGTGACCACGTTGAACACCCCGTCCGGCAGGCCGGCACGCCGGGCCAGCTCGGCCAGCGCCAGCGCCGACAGGGGGGTCTCCCCGGCCGGTTTCACCACCACGGTACAGCCGGCGGCCAGGGCCGGCGCCACCTTGCGCGTGATCATGGCGACCGGGAAGTTCCAGGGGGTGATGGCCGCAACCACGCCGATCGGCTGCTTCAGCACCAGCACCCGCCGGTCCGGGGCGTAGGTGGGAATCACGTCACCGTAGACCCGCTTCCCCTCCTCCGCGAACCACTCCACGAAGGAGGCGCCATAGACCACCTCGCCGCGGGCCTCGGCCAGCGGCTTGCCCTGCTCCGCCGTCATCAGCCGGGCCAGGTCGTCGGCGGCGGACAGGATCAGCTCGTACCAGCGGCGCAGCAGCGCACCCCGCTCCCTGGCCGTTTTCGCCCGCCACGCCGGCAGGGCCGCTGCCGCCGCGTCGATGGCGCGCCGGGTCTCGCCGGATCCCATGTCGGGCACCTCCGCCAGCCGGGCGCCGCTGGCCGGGTCGGTCACGACGAAGCTGGCGCCGTCGTCGGCGCCGCTCCAGCGGCCGTCGATCCAGGCCTGGTCTCGGATCAGATCGCTATCGCTCAGTGTCAGGCTCATCGGGACCCCCATCGCTGCTGTGCCGGAACCGGAGCTGGAATCCTCGGCCATCCACCCGTCGCTTGCAAGGGTGGGGTGCGCCGGCAGACAGGCACCCCGGGCCGGGCCCGCTCAGGGGATCTCCCCGATCACCTCCCCGACCACCCGGAACAGCCGCCGGATCTCCTCCTCGCTGGCCACCAGGGGCGGTGAGAAGGCGAGCACGTCGCCGGTGATGCGCACCATCACGCCCCGCTCCCAGGCCTTCTGCATCACCTCGGTGGCGCGCGCGCCGGGGGCGCC